>DATGRS010000301.1:0-5801 GCA_035303365.1 Ornithinicoccus sp. | reverse complement strand
CTGAGTCTGGCCGGGGGGACGCCGTCCCGGTCGGGCAGCGGGGCGGGACGACGAACCCGCGGGCGCCGCGACGGACGTGGTCCGCCGGGAACCCGCCGGTCCATGGGTCGTCGCTCAGTCGCGGGTGAGCTTGCGGTAGGTGACGCGGTGCGGGCGCGCGGCGTCGGCGCCCAGGCGCTCCACCTTGTTCTCCTCGTAGGCCCCGAAGTTACCCTCGAACCAGTACCACTTCGCGGGGTTCTCGTCGTCGCCCTCGTAGGCCAGGATGTGCGTGGCGACGCGGTCCAGGAACCACCGGTCGTGGGAGATGACCACGGCACAGCCCGGGAAGTTGAGCAGCGCGTTCTCGAGGCTGCCGAGGGTCTCGACGTCCAGGTCGTTGGTGGGCTCGTCGAGGAGCAGCAGGTTGCCGCCCTCCTTGAGCGTGAGCGCCAGGTTGAGGCGGTTGCGCTCACCGCCGGAGAGTACGCCGGCCTTCTTCTGCTGGTCCGGGCCCTTGAACCCGAACTGGCTGACGTAGGCGCGGGAGGGGATCTCCACGTTGCCGACCTGGATGAAGTCGTTGCCGTCGGAGACGACCTCCCAGAGCGACTTGTTGGGGTCGATGCCGCCACGGCTCTGGTCGACGTAGGAGATCTTGACCGTCTCCCCGACCTTGACGGTGCCGGCGTCCGGCTCCTCCAGGCCCACGATGGTCTTGAAGAGCGTGGTCTTGCCGACACCGTTGGGTCCGATGACACCCACGATGCCGTTGCGCGGCAGGGTGAAGGAGAGGTCGTCGATCAGGATGCGGTCGCCGAAGCCCTTGCGCAGGTCGTTGACCTCGATGACCTGGGAGCCCAGGCGAGGGCCCGGCGGGATCTGGATCTCCTCGAAGTCCAGCTTGCGGGTCTTGTCCGCCTCGGCGGCCATCTCCTCGTAGCGGGCCAGTCGGGCCTTGCTCTTGGTCTGCTTGGCCTTGGCGTTGGAGCGGACCCACTCCAGTTCCTTCTCCAGTCGCTTGGCCAGCTTCTGGTCCTTCTTGCCCTGGACCTGGAGGCGCTCGCGCTTCTTCTCCAGGTAGGTGGAGTAGTTGCCCTCGTAGGGGTAGAGGCGGCCGCGGTCGACCTCCGCGATCCACTCCGCGACGTTGTCCAGGAAGTACCGGTCGTGAGTGACCGCCAGGACCGCGCCGGCGTACTCCTTGAGGTGCTGCTCGAGCCACTGCACGCTCTCGGCGTCCAGGTGGTTGGTGGGCTCGTCGAGCAGCAGCAGGTCGGGCTTGCTCAGCAGCAGCTTGCACAGCGCGACCCGGCGGCGCTCACCACCGGAGAGCACGGTGACGTCGGCGTCCGGCGGCGGGCAGCGCAGCGCGTCCATCGCCTGCTCCAGCTGTGCGTCGAGGTCCCACGCGTCGGCGTGGTCGATCTCCTCCTGCAGCTGCCCCATCTCGGCCATCAGTGCGTCGAAGTCGGCGTCGGGGTCGGCCATCTGCTCCGAGATCTCGTTGTAGCGGTCGATCTTGGCCTTGATCTCGCCGACGCCCTCCTCGACGTTGCCCAGGACGGTCTTCTCCTCGTTCAGCGGAGGCTCCTGCAGCAGGATGCCGACCGAGTAGCCCGGGGACAGTCGGGCCTCACCGTTGGAGGGCTGGTCCATCCCGGCCATGATCTTCAGGATCGTCGACTTGCCGGCGCCGTTGGGACCGACGACACCGATCTTGGCGCCCGGGTAGAAGGACATCGTGACGTCGTCGAGGATGAGCTTCTCGCCGACCGCCTTGCGGGCACGCGTCATGGTGTAGATAAATTCGGCCATGGTGCTCAGGCTAGCCCGCGCAGGTGGCGCGCCCCGAATCGTCAGGCGTGGTCAGCCCTTGGTGCCGGTAGTGGCCACGCCCTCGATGAAGTAGCGCTGACCGATGAAGAAGATGACGATCATCGGCACCGTGGCGATCACGCTCGCGGTCACCACGATCTCCCAGTGCCACTCGCCCCCGAAGCCGAACTGGTCGAGCAGTGCCTTCAGCCCGCGCGGGATGGTGAATGTGCTCGAGTCGCGCAGGTAGATGAGCGGTCGCATGAGGTCGGTCCACGCGGCCTGGAACTCGAAAAGCAACGTCACCACGAGGGCCGGCTGCCGCGGCAACCGCTCAGGCGCTGATGGCCGTGGCCTCCGGCTCGCGAAGCTCGTCGGCCCCGTCGAGAGCAGGAGCAGAGTCGCCGGTCGAGCTCTCTGGCGGCTCCTCGCCGTTGGGCTCCTCCGCGAAGGCCGCCTGGACGTTCTCGTCGTCCGCCGGATCGTTGCCGGAGAAGTGCGGGCGCCGGACAGTGGTGAAGTCTGCCTGTCCGTAGGCCAGGTTGGGGCCGACCGCCAGTGCGGTGATCTGCACCTCGGTGCCCTGCTTGTCGCCGCTCTCCCACGCGTTGATCCGCAGCTTGCCATGAACCACGACGGGGGTGCCCTTGCGCAGGGACTCGTAGACGTTGACCGCCAGGGCACGGAAGCTCGAGACCTTGTAGAAGCTGGCACCCGTCTCGAGCCACACCCCCTTGTCGCGGTCGAAGTAGCCGTGGTTGACGGCAAGGCGGAAGTTGGCGAACGGATCGCCGACCTTGGTCGTGCCCACGGTGGGGTCGGCGGTCAGGTTGCCGGCCACCGTCACGAACGTATCTCTCATCTGACTCCCCTTCTGCTCGGTCCCACGGTTGCGTGGGTCGTGACCACTGTGCCCATGCGTATGTCGTGGCGAAGGTGCGCGAGGAGAACTGTGGACGGCCGCTGGTGCAGCGGGAGACTGTGGACGGAGCGCGCCCGAGCCGTACCAGACCACTACAAGAATGCGTGGGAGGTGTACGAGACCTCTATCAGAATGCGTGGGAGGCGTACGAGACCGCTACGAAAATTGGTCAGCGGGCCGCGGCCTGCAGCTGCTGGCGAGTCCGCTTGTGCCGATCCAGGACGGCCGCGACCGGTGTGCTCACGTGCTCGTGGGCGACCTCGGCGACCGAGGTGGCGAGCCGGGCCTCGATGGCCTGGCGCCGCCGCCGGGCACCTACCCGGGCGATCGCGCGGGCCATGAGGGCCAACAGGATCCCTAGCAACAAGCCGCCGCCCAGCATGAGCACGGGGATCGGGAAGGGGCCATACATCGGCACCTCGGCGGACATCTGGAGGAACCCCAGTGCGCCCAGCACGACCAGCCACGCGAGCCCCGCGATGGCGACGAGCGCGAACAGCCAGTGCAACAGGTTGACCAGCTGCCACCACATCGGGTTGCGTGCGCGGAGCGGCGTGTTCATCACGGCCTGGTCGAGGGAGTCGGCCAGCGTGTCGCTCTGCGGCGTGGCGGCTGCAGCCACCGCGTCGGCCCACCGCGGGGGCAGCCCCGCACCGGCGGTTTCCCCCACCTGGCGCGTCGCCAGGTCCACGGCGGAGCGCGCCGCCGGGCTGGGCGGCGGCAGCGAGGAACGCCCCAGCGCGGTCTTGACGTCTGCCTCGGTGATCGCGGGCCGGTCGCTGTCGCCCAGGCGGAGGCGCTTCAACGGGTCGGGTCGGAGCGCAGACACCCATCGGGTGAACGGCCACCCGACGTGGTCCCCGGCCTGGCGCAGGTAGTCGCGCTGCACGGCGTCGAGGACCACGGGCACACCGGCAGCCTGCTTCAGCGCCACCACGAGCTGGTGGTCGGCGTCGCTGTCCAGCTTGGGGTCATCGTCACCGACGTCCTGGAGCAGTCCGCGGGCGGCACCCTTGATATCACCCAGCAGCCGCTGCTCCGCGGCGTTGCGACGCTCCACGACCGCGCCGATCGCCGCCTGCAGGTCCGCCAGGCCCTCGCGCAACCGCGCGGAGGTCCCGATGACCTCGAAGTCACCGGCGCCGTCCGCCTTCACCAGCTGCGCCAGGTCGGCCTTGATGCGGTCCGCGCCCTGCGGGTCCTGGATCCGGTCGATCTGGTTGAGCACCACGAGCATGACGGTCTCGTGGTCCTGCAGCGGCGCGAGGTACTCGTTGTGCAGACGCGCGTCGGCATACTTCTGGGGGTCGGTGACCCAGACGAACACGTCGGAGCGTTCCAGGATCCGGTCGGCCTCGACCCGGTGGGCGACCTCGGTGGAGTCGAAGTCGGGCAGGTCGACGAGGATCAGACCGTCAAGCGCGCCGGAGTCGTCCTTGACGTGGTGTCGGGCGTCGATGCCGAGCCACGCGAGCAGCTCGGCGGGGTCCTCGCCGCCACCCCAGATCGCTCCGGTGGCCTTGGAGGTTGTGGGCCGGCGGGCGCCGATCGAGGAGACCTCGTCGCCGACCAGGGCGTTGAAGAGGCTGGACTTGCCGGAGCCGGTAGCGCCGGCGAGGGCGACGACCGTGCGGCCGCCCTTGAGTGCCCAGCGCTGTCGCACCTTTGCGACCAGATGGTCGGCGGCCTCGGCTCGTTCGGGCGACAGTTCTGCGCCGCCGACGTCCAGCGCGTCCTGCAGCTGGTCGGTGCGCCACATCAGGCTCTCGTCGCGGCTGCCCGTTCGGCGGCTCATCGGCTCTCCTCCACGGCCTTGGCGGCGCCCGACACGTCGCGGACCGCCTCCGGCGACAGCTGCACGTCGTCCAGGACCGTTTCGTAGCGACCCAGCTCCTCGTCATACAGGTGCGAGACCTTGGTGAGCAACGACTTGCGGGCCTTCGCCGCGAGCTCGCGCACCGCCTGGTCGCCGAAGATCGCCTCGAGCAACCGCTGGGCCAGGACCGCCGAACCGCCGGCGATGCCGACCTCGGCACCGGTCAGCCCACCGGTCGCGCCGAAGACGATCAGCATCAGCATCACCGCGAGCGCATTAACCCCGAAAGCGAGATAGCGCGCCGTGGTGCGCTTCTGCCCAGCCTCCTCGCGGACCATGTTGAGCACCTCGCCCTGCCAGTCGCGGATCATCCGCTCGACCCGCTGGGGGAAGTCTGGGCTCGCCTTGGCCAGCGCGGGGTGCTGCTCGACCAGCGCGGCGCCACCCGGGGCACCCTTCCAGCTGCGCGAAGCGGTGCCGGCGGCGACCTGCGCGTGCGAGGTGACCAGGGCCGCGGCGCCGGTCTGCAGGGCCTCGCCGAGCGGCTCGGTGGAGACGCTCTTGCCGGTGAAGAATGACGTCAGCCGGTCCCGCAGCCGGCTGATGCCAGCCTCGATCTGGCGCAGGAACTCGCCCGTGCCCACCAGCTCCTGCCAGCGGGCGAGGACCTCGCCGCGAAGGAGCGAGCCGTCCTCCATCCCGTCCTCGACGCCCTGCACCGCGTCGGTGTATGCCGTGCGCGCGGCCTTGCGCAGCGCGTCCCGGGCCGCGATCTGCGCCTGACCGGCGTCCTTGAGGCGCTCGGAGCGGGCCGCAAGTGAGCCGAGCGCGCCCTTGAGGGTCCGCCGGATGACCACGGAGCGGGCCTTGGCGTCGCCGGCGAGCGTGTGCAGCCAGCTGCGCAGCCGCTCGGTGTCGCGTTCCGGCAATATCCCGTCCTCGCCGAGCCTGGACTCCGGGATGGTGAAGATCGGGGACTTCGAGAGGCCCTGCTCGCGCAGCATGTCGGCGAGGTGGATGCGGATGTCCTCCATCGCCTCCGGCGGCACGCGGTCAATGATGATCGCCACGCTGGTGCCGCGCTCGGCCGCCTCACGCAGCAGCGCCCACGGGACGGCGTCGGCGTAGCGAGCCGCCGTCGTCACGAAGAGCCACAGGTCGGCGGCCGCCAGCAGCTGCCGGGCCAGGTCGCGGTTGGAGGTGACGACGGAGTCGATGTCCGGGGCGTCCAGCAGTCCGAGCCCGGCGGGAAGCATCGTGGACGGG
>DATGRS010000300.1:0-24415 GCA_035303365.1 Ornithinicoccus sp. | reverse complement strand
GACCCGGGGCTGCAGCTCCTTGACCAGCCGCACCTTGTCCTCGGGGAGGAGCTCGGCGTGTACCTCCTCGATCCCCGCAGCGGAGGCCAACGACCGGGCCGTCGCCTGGTTGTCCCCGGTCAGCATCGCCACGTGGTTGATGCCTGACTCCCGCAGCACGCGGACTGTGGCGGCGGCGTTCTCCCGCAGCGTGTCCCGCAGCACGAGGGTCCCCGCGAAGCGGCCGTCGACGGCTACCGCCACCGCCGTGCGCCCGGGCTCGAGCTCGTCGAGGTAGGCCGCGGGGTCAACCTCCTGGACGAAGCTGAGCTTGCCGACGCGCACCTGACGGCCCTCGATGTTGGCCACGACCCCATGGGTGGCGACCTCGCTGGCCTCCACCCCGGGCGCGAGGGCAAGCCCTCGGTCCTCGGCCGCCCGCACCACCCCGGCCGCCAGAACGTGCGAGGAGAACCGCTCGGCCGAGGCAGCGAGCCGCAGCAGCTCGTCGGCGTTGAAGCCATTCTCGACAAGGACGTCGGTCAGCTCGGGACGGCCGTAGCTGAGGGTGCCGGTCTTGTCGAAGGCGACCGACTTGGCGCGCGCGAGCGACTCGAGGGTGGCCCCGCCCTTGACGATGACTCCGGAGCGCGCCGAGCGGCTCATGCCGCCCATGAACGCCACCGGGGCGGCGATCAGCAGCGGGCACGGGGTCGCGAGGACGAGGACCTCCGCGAAGCGCGTCGCGTCACCGGAGGCCCACCACGCGACACCGGCGATGAGCAGCGAAACGAGTGTGAAGGGCACCGCGAACCGGTCGGCCACGCGCACGGTGGGCGCCTTGGACTCCTCGGCCTCCACTACCAGCGTGAGGATCTGCTGGTACTGCGAGTCCTGCGCGGTGGAGGTCGCGCGCATCCGCACCGCGCGGTGACCGTTGACCGAACCACTCATCAGCGAGTCGCCACGGACGCGCTCGACGGGCAGGCTCTCTCCGGTCAACGACGACTCGTCGAACTCGGCCTCGCTGTCGAGCAGCTCGCCGTCGACCGGCACCACCTCGGCCGGCCGCACCAGCAGGACATCGCCCACCTCGACGTCGGCCACGTCAATGTCCTCCATGCCGTCACCGTCAAGGACGCGGCGGGCTCGGCGCGGGGCACGGTCGAGGAGGGCGGTGAGCTCCGAGCGGGCGCGGCTGGCGGCATACAGCTCGAGCGCCTCGCCGCCGGAGAGCATCAGCACGATGATCAGCGAGGCGACGTACTCCCCGACGGCCAGAGTGGCCACCATGGCGACCACGGCCAGGATGTCGAGCCCCCAGTGGCCGCGCATGATGTCCTTGAACATGTCGACCGCGGTGATCACCACGATGACGGCGACATAGCCGGTCGCGATCCACTGGGCGGGAAGGTCGTGGCCGAGGGCGAGCAGCGTCAGCACGAGGGCGCCCACCAGGAGCGTCAGCCACACCACCGGATACTTCCGGAACAGCCCCGCGACCTTGCCCATGGTCCATTGCTACCGTTTTCCGCCGCCGGAATCCAGGCAGGCCAGGCTACCCTCAGCCGCGTCGAACTGGGGGCATGTCACACGACCGCTCGCACGGAAGACCTGTCAGGCGGGAACCTGGCGCCAGTAGTTGTTGGCAGCAGCGATGGTGGCGAACTCGATCGCCACCACGTGTCCGGCGGCCGTGAGCGAGTCGGCGCTGTTCGCGTATCCGGGGCGCAGACGCTGGCGGGTCTCGGCATCCGGCTGGATGGCGCCGATCGTCTTGCGGGCGATCGCGATCGCGAGCTCACGCCCCTCCTGAGGGCCTGCCGTGATCAGAGTGCCTCCGGGAACGAGTTCCATGGCGATTCCTTTCCTCAACTGTGAAGTGCACTCAACTGTCGTGCGGCTGAGTGCATCTGGCTCGCTCAACGAGGCGGCTCTGGACGCCCGAGAGCTGCTGATGTATTTTACACAGGAGTTGTGATGAAATCGGAGGCACCGGGTGAGCACGATCCCCAGCGAGCGTGACCAGATCCGCGTCGACACCCTGCAGGTGGTGGTCCGCGACAACACACCCTTCCTGCCCAAGGTCGCCTTCACCCTCATCTCGATCGCATCGCTGGCGGGAGCCACCCTGACGAGCAGCGGCATGGGGTTGGCCTGGCCGGAGACGCTGTTGCGCTGGCTGGCCCTGTGGTCGCTCGCGCTCGCGGGCGGGTTCCTCACGTGGCGGGTCGCGTATGTCCGGGATCACGAGGAGGGCGCAGACCACGACTCCGTGACTGCGCTCAACGACACGGCCTTCTGGTATGCCGACCGGCTGGGTCGCTGGGTCTCGGTGCTGTTGGTGCTCGGGGCGGCTGGTGCGCTCGTGGTGCCGACCGTGTCCGGGACGGAGTGGGTCCAGTGGGGATTGGTGGCCGGTGCGCTCACCACCGCCGCTCTGCTCGCAGTCGGTATGCGTCGTGCGTCGGTCGCCTCCGCTGCCCTCGCGGTTGTCGCGGTCACGCTGGTCGGGTGGTCCTGGCTGGACGCCGGGACCGGTTGGCCGATGTGGCTGCGCCTGGCCCACCTCACCGCGTTCGCGCTGTGGCTCGGCGGCGCGTTGTGGAACATCGGTGTGGCGATGCCGGCGGGCCGCCAGCACCCCGTGGTGCCCGCCGTGCTGGCCGGAGCGCGGCAGCTCGACCGGTTCCGCTGGGTCGTGCGCTTCGCGCTGCCCACCATCATCATCACCGGCCTCTTCATGGCCGGGGCCTACCGGCTGCTCCCCCTCTCCTGGTGGACGACCTTCCCGGGTGTGCTGATCCCGCTGAAGGTCATGGCCATCGTCGCGCTGGTGGTGGTGTTCATCACCTGTCCGCTGTTCCGGCACTGCTCCCCGGTGCAGGGCGTGTGCGACATCGAGGACCTGGACCGGCCGGCACGCACCCCGCCGCGGCCCGAGACCTGATGGCCACGACAGGGACCCACGTCCTGCTCGACAACCGCAGCACACCGTGCGCGGTAGGGCTGATCCGCGCGGCCTGCGCCATCCGCGAGCTCGAGACCGGCTCGGTGCTCGAGATCTGGACCCGGGACCGGGTCGCGCCGGTCGAGATCCCGGTATGGGTGGCGCGCGACGGTCA
This sequence comes from Ornithinicoccus sp., assembly GCA_035303365.1. Classification (GTDB taxonomy): domain Bacteria; phylum Actinomycetota; class Actinomycetes; order Actinomycetales; family Dermatophilaceae; genus Ornithinicoccus. The sequence continues at coordinate 21,311 of DATGRS010000300.1, read as the reverse complement.
CCAGATCGTGCGTCAGGAGCGGGTGGGCCGCTGGCCCCGGCGGTACTTCGTCTTCGAGGTGCGCCGGGCGTAGCAGCGCTGCGAGGGCAGCACGGTGACGGCGTCCGGCGAGGATGCTCTCTCAGCCGGTGAGCTCGCGCGCCAGGTTGGCCGGCAGGTAGTCGTAGCGGGCGAAGCTGCGGGTGAAGCTGCCGGAGCCGTGGGAGACCGAGCGCAGGTCGATCGGATAGCGCGCGAGCTCATGCTGCGGCACCTCGGCACGGACCAGCGTGTGCCCGTCGAGCTCTGCGGGCTCGGTGCCGTGCACCTGGGCCCGGCGACTCCGCAGGTCGGCCATCACCGCTCCCACGTGATCGTTGCCGACGACCACCTCGACCAGGTCGACCGGTTCGAGGAGTGACACAGTCGCCTCGTTGGCGGCCTCCCGCAGAGCCATGGCCGCGGCGTTCTGGAAGGCCATGTCCGAGGAGTCCACCGAGTGTGCCTTGCCGTCGCGGAGCGTGACGCGCACGTCGATGCAGGGGAACCCCGCGAGGACACCCTCGGAGAGCTGGTGGCGCAGCCCCTTCTCGACCGACGGGATGTAGCTGCGGGGCACCGCCCCGCCGACGACCTTGTCGACGAACTCGAAGCCGGCGCCGCGCTCGAGCGGCTCGATCTCCAGCTGCACCACGGCATACTGCCCGTGCCCGCCGGACTGCTTGACCAGGCGCCCCTGCACGGAGACCGGCCGGACGAACGTCTCCCGCAGGGAGGTCCGCACCTGCTCGGTGGATACCTCGACGTGGTGCTTCTCCTGCAGCCGCACCAGGACGTCGTCGACGTGCGCCGGTCCCAGCGTCCAGAGGACCAGCTGGTGCGTCTCGGGGTTGCGCTCGAGCCGCAGCGTGAGGTCCTCGGAGATGAGTCGCTGGAGCGCGCCTCCCAGCTTGTCCTCCTCCTTGGTGCTGGCTGCCTGGATCGCCACCGGCAGGAGCGGCTCGGGCAGGAGCCATGGCTCGACGAGGGCCGGCCGCTCAGAGGACGAGAGCGTGTCGGAGGTCTCGGCGCTCGTCAGCTTGGTGACCAGCACCAGCTCACCGGCGATGGCCGAGTCCCGCGGCGCGGGCCCACCGACCGTGGGAGAGCTCAGCTGGCCCAGCCGCTCGTCCTCCTCGTCGTGGCTGGGGTGTCCCTCGACCTCGTGCCCGGTCGCCCACTCGAGGTGCCCGCTGACGTGCAGGCGCGCGTCGCTCGTCAGGGTGCCGGAGAAGATGCGGACCAGCGAGAGCCGACCGACGTAGGGGTCTGTGGTCGTGCGGATCACCTGGGCGACCAACGGACCGGAGGGGTCTGCGGCGAGCTCGGCAAAGCTGCCGCCGTCCGGGGTCATGACCGCCGGCAGCCACGCCTGGTCGGGGGCCGGGAACGCGTGCACGATGAGGTCCAGCAGGGCCGGGACCCCGACGCCCGTGGGTGGGTTGACCGGAACGATCGGGAAGAAGCGGGCGGTGGCGACGGCCTTGCTGAGATCCTGGCGCAGGCCGTCGACCTCCAGCTCCTCGCCGGAGAGGTAGCGATCCAGCAGCCCCTCGTCCTCGGACTGTTCGATGATCGCCTCGATGAAGCTGCTGCGGTGCTCCTCGACGCGAGCCGCCTCGTCCTCGGAGAGCTCCCGGGTCTGACCGCTCGCGTCGTGGGCCACCTGTTCGAGGAGGTCGAGCACCCCGGTCAGCTGCTGGTCCTCGATGATCGGCAGCCCCATGGGGATCGCCTCGCCGAAGACCCGGCGACAGTCGGAGACGACCTGGTCCCAGTCGGCGCGGGCCAGCTCGAGCTGGGTCACGGCGACGGCCCGCGGTGTGCCGACCGCTGCGCACTCGCGCCAGAGCATGCGCGTCGCCTCGTCGATGCCGCTGCCCGCTGCGACGACGAAGAGCACGGCGTCGACCGCACGCAGTCCGGCCCGGACCTCACCCACGAAGTCGGGGCGTCCGGGTGTGTCGACCATCGTCACGACCGTGCCGGTGGGCTCGTGCACGGTGCTGACCACGCCGAGCTCGGTCGATGCCTCCTCAGCCTCCTTGACGTGGCCGAGCTGACCGGTCGCGAGCTGGTCGATGAGCGCGCTCTTGCCGGTGCCCTGGGGGCCCACCAGCACGACGCTGCGGATCTGACTGACACTCTCGGGGGCCATGAACGAAGCAGCGCCGGTGCGGTTCATGGACCTAACCTACGCCCGGACCGGGACCGTTGTGGAGGGGGTCGGCGCTCTCTTTGACGAGGTCCAACGGTTCGGGGGTGCGCAGCCACGGCAGCACCCCGACGAGACACACCGCACCGGTCACCAGGAACGCCGTCTGGAAGCCGAACGCGTCAGCCACCAGGCCGATCAGGATCGGTCCCAGGATGGCTCCGCCGTCCTGCGCCATCTGGAACGTGGACAGCACCGGGCCCCCGTTGCGCTCGTGCCCGACGACGTCTGCGACGGCTGCCTGCTGCGCCGGGTTGACCAGTCCGGCCCCGACGCCCGATGTTGCCGTGAGGCCGAACAGGACGGTCAGACCGAGCGGTGTCGTCAGCGCCGGGTGGCTGGCCAGCCCCAGAAGGCCCATCGAGACCCCCATCACCAGGAGGCCGGCGATCACCAGCGGCCGGCGGCCGACGCGGTCCGCCCACCGACCGGAGAACTGCAGGGTCGCGGCCGTCCCGACCGCCCCGATGGCCAGGGCGGCGCCGGCCACCCAGGGCCGGTCCAGGACGGCGATCGCCAGCAGCGGCAGCACGGCCATGCGCACCCCGAAGTTGGTCCAGCCGTTCGCGGCACCGGACGCCAGGACGGCCCGGTAGACCGGTGACCGCCACGCCTCCGCCACGGTCATCGTGGGACGGGTCGACCGGTCCGGCGGCGGCCGCAGCCGCGCACCCCCCAGCCCCACGCCGACGACCGCCGCCGCGACCAGGAGGGCCACGCCATACACGATGAACGGTGCCCGCAGACCCCACCCGGCGAGCAGGCCACCGATGAGCGGACCGACCATCCCGCCGATCAGGAACGAGGAGGCGTAGGCGGACGAGACACGGCCTCTGGCCCGGGGCGGAGCCAGGCGGACGAGGAGCGCCATGGCCGAGATCGTGAACATCGTCGACCCGATGCCGCCGAGCCCCCGGAAGAGGAGGAGCTGCCCGTACGACTGGGCGAAGGCCGTCGCGAAGGAGGACGCCGCGACGACCAACAGTCCCGCGAGATAGACCGGGCGCTCCCCCAGGCGGGAGACGAGCATGCCCCCGGCCGGCGCAAAGACCAGCCGGAAGAACGCGAAGGCAGACACGATGACCGAGGCGGCGGCGACTCCGACGTCGAAGGACCTGGCGTAGGCGGGCAGCACGGGCGAGACGATGCCGAAGCCCACCGCGATGACGAAGGCCGCGCCGACCAGGATCCAGATCTCGCGCGGGATCCGGTCTCTGGGTACCGCAACCGGCTCGACCTCACGCACCCGGTCAGTCTGCCCGAGTCCGGGACACCGGGGTCTGGCAGGTCGGTGGCCAGGTCACGCGGCCAGTGACGCGGTGGTGCCCAGAGCGGGTGCGTCATACTCGAAACATCTGATCAGCAACTGTCGGAGGTGACGCGTCGTGGGTGCCGGCCACGGTCACTCCTCCGCCGCCATCCAGCACCGCTGGCGGCTGGTCGTCGCGTTCGTGCTGGTCGCAGGATTCTTCGTCGTCGAGCTGGTCGCCGGGCTCGTGGCGGAGTCCCTAGCGCTGCTGTCCGATGCCGGTCACATGGCGGCGGATGTCGTGACGCTCGGCGCCGCGCTGGTGGCCACCCGGGTCGCGGCCCGTCCCGACCACACCGGCCGCCGCACCTACGGGTCCTACCGTGCCGAGGTGTTCGCATCCGGCCTGGCCGTGCTGGTGATGATGGCCGTCTCGGTCTACATCGGCCTCGAGGCGATCGCCCGGATCGGGCAGGAGGCAGAACCCGTCGTCGGCGTGATGCTGGTCGTGGGTGCGTTGGGCCTCGTGGTCAACCTCGTGGCGCTAGTCCTGCTCCGCGGAGGGGCCGGGGAGAGCCTGAACATCAAGGGCGCCTACCTGGAGGTGATGGCCGACACCCTCGGCTCGGTGGGTGTCATCGGCGCGGCACTTCTGGTGGCATGGACCGAACAGGCGGTCTGGGACACCGTCATCGCGCTCGTCATCGCCGTCTTCGTCCTCGTCCGAGCGCTGCTGCTCGGGCGAGAGGTGATCGCGGTGCTGGGCCAGCACGCGCCGAAGAATGTCGAACCGGCCGAGCTCCTGGACGCCCTGGAGAGCCTGCCCGGCGTCCGAGGGGTGCACGACCTGCATGTCTGGACCCTGACCTCCGGCATGAACGTCGCCACCGCCCACCTCGCCACCACCGCCGAGGCCGAGTCGCCCGCCGTCCTCGAGGCCGCGTCACGCACGCTGAGCGCCCGCTTCGGCATCGCCCACGCCACGCTGCAGATCGAGGCGCCCGACCAGACGTGCCACGGGGCCAGCTGGTAGCGGGTCGGTCCGTCCCTCTCGAGTTGCGCCCGGCGCCCGGTGCGTCAAGGCTCGTGGAGCATGACTCGGAACATCTTCGTCCTGGGCCTGACCGAACTGCAGCGCCGCGAGCTGGACTCGGTCCGAGGCGCCCACGCCTACACGTTCCACGAGCTGCTCGACTACGAGTCACTCGTGCACGAGACCGACTACGACCTCGAGAAGCTCCTGGCCAGGGCACGGCAGCAGCTCGCCGACTTCGACGGTCACGTGGACGCGATCGTGGCCCACTGGGACTTCCCCAGCTCGATCATCGGGCCCCTGCTGTCGGCGGAGCACGGGCTGCCGGCGCCGTCGCTGCCCGCCCTGCTCAAGTGCGAGCACAAGTACTGGAGCCGCCTGGAGCAGATGGCCTGCGTGCCGGAGGTCGTCCCGCGCTTCGCCTCGTTCGACCCGTTCGCCGAGGACGTGCTCGAGCAGATCGGGATGGAATTCCCCTACTGGGTGAAGCCGGTCAAGGCGCACTCCTCCGAGCTCGGCTTCGCCATCCACTCCGAGGCAGACCTGCGCGAGGCGCTGCAGGAGATCCGCGAGCAGATCGCGGACGTCGGTGACGCGTTCGACCAGGCACTGAGCCGGGTTGACCTGCCCGCAGAGCTGGAGGGCGCCGGCGGCAACAGCTGCCTGGCCGAGCAGATCATCACCGGCATCCAGGCCGCCCCGGAGGGGACTGTCTTCGACGGGGAGTTCCACGTCCACGGGGTCTTCGACATGCACCGGGACGAGGACGGCACCAGCATCGCCCGGCTGGACTATCCCGCGTCCACGATCCCTGAGTCGGTGCAGCAGCGGATGGTGGACGTGGCCCGCCGGTTCATGGACCACATCGGCTACGACAACGCCGCCTTCAACGTCGAGTACATGTGGGACCGGGACACCGACCAGCTCTGGCTGATCGAGGTCAACACCCGCATCTCACAGTCGCACAGCGACCTGTTCGCCAAGGTCGACGGAGCCTCGAACCACGAGGTCGTGATCGACATGGCCCTGGGCCGGAAGCCTTCGATGCCGCACCGTCAGGGGCCGTATGCCGTGGCCGCCAAGGCTGCGATCTTCCACGACGAGGACGCGATCGTCACCGGCATCCCGTCCGAGCAGGACGTGGCCGCCGTCCGGGAGCGGTTCCCGGACACCCAGCTGACGCTGCAGGTGGAGGTGGGCGACCGGCTCTCTGAGCTGCCCCACCAGGCCAGCTACCGCTTCATCCTCGGTGACGTCTATCTCGGAGCCGACAGCCGGGAGCAGCTGGAGGAGCACTACCGCGACATCCTGGAGATGTTGCCGTTCACCTTCCGACCCGTGGTGACCCAGGACGCGTCGTGAGGACCGTTACCGCGTTCCCCCACGAGATCGAAGCCATCGAGAACGTCTTCATCCCGACGCGCGACGGCCACCAGGTGGCTGCCCGGATCTGGCGTCCGGTGGACGCAGTGGAGCGCCCCGTGCCCGCGGTGCTGGAGTACATCCCCTACCGAAAGCGGGACAGCACCCGGGCCAGGGACGCGGTCAACCACCCTTACATCGCCGGGCACGGGTACGCCTGCATCAGGGTCGATCTGCGTGGCTCCGGCGACTCCGACGGCGTCATGGTGGACGAGTACCGACCGCAGGAGCACGAGGACGCCGAGGACGTGATCGCCTGGCTGGCGGAGCAGCCGTGGTGCGACGGGAACGTCGGCATGATGGGCATCTCGTGGGGCGGCTTCAACGCGCTGCAGCTGGCAGCACGCCGGCCGCCGGCCCTCAAGGCCATCATCAGCGCGTCCGCCACGGAGGACCTCTACGTCGACAACATGCACTACATGGGCGGGTGCCTGCTGGCCGACAACCTCTCCGAGGCGACGGTGATGTTGGCCTTCAACAGCCTGCCGCCGGACCCCGAGATCGTCGGCGACCGCTGGCGCGACATGTGGCACGAGCGCCTGGAGGGAAGCGGGCTGTGGCTGGACACCTGGCTGCGCCACCAGCGCCGCGACGACTACTGGAAGCCAGCGTCGGTCCGTGAGGACTACTCCGCGATCGACGTGCCCGTGATGGCCGTCGGGGGGTGGGCCGACGGCTACACCAACGCCATCTTCCGGCTGATGGAGCACCTGACCGTGCCGCGCAAGGGTCTGATCGGTCCGTGGGGCCACCGCTACCCGCACCTCGGAGTGCCCGGCCCCGCGATCGGCTTCCTCCAGGAGGTGGTGCGCTGGTGGGACCAGTGGCTCAAGGGTGAGGACACCGGCCTGACCGAGGAACCCATGGTCCGAGCCTGGATGCAGGAGTCCGTCTCCCCGGCCGCGTCCTACGAGGACCGTGCCGGACGGTGGGTGACCGAACCGAGCTGGCCCGCACCCAACATCGAGCAGCGCAGCTACACGCTGACCGACCACGACCTGCTGGAGCAGCCACACCCCGAGGTGGATACCGTGCCCGTGCAGCTCAGCTCCCCGCTGAGCGTGGGGATGTTCGCCGGCAAATGGGCGTCATACTCGGCGGTGCCCGACCTGCCCTATGACCAGCGGGAGGAGGACGGGGGCGCCCTCGTCTTCCAGGGTCCACCGCTGTCGGAACCGCTGGAGATCTTCGGCCTGCCTACCTTCGTCGCAGAGCTGTCCGCCGACAAGCCGGTGGCACAGATCGCGGTGCGGCTCAGCGACGTCAGTCCGTCGGGTGAGGCGACACGCGTGACCTACGGGGTGCTCAACCTGACCCACCGCGAGGGAAGCAGCGATCCCCGGCCGGTGGAACCCGGCCACGTCTACCGCGTCGAGGTGCCACTGAACGGCATCGCCCACTCGTTCCCCGCCGGGCACCGGCTCCGCGTGTCCCTCTCGACGTCATACTGGCCGCTGGTCTGGCCCACCCCGGAGCAGGCGACGCTGACCCTTCACACCGGTGCCAGCTTCCTGCGTGTGCCGGTCCGCGCCCCCCGCCCCGAGGATGACGAGCTGCGTCCGTTCGGGGAGCCCGAGGGGGCGGAGCCCCTGGAGGTGACGACGCTGGAGACGGGCGAGCACTCCTGGCGCGTCACGCGCGACCTGGCCACCGACGTGTCGACCCTCGAGATCATCAACGACCAGGGTGCGTTCCGGATCGACGAGACCGACACGGTGGTCCGCCGCGACACCAGGGAGTGGTACAGCTTCCGGTGGAACGACGTGACCTCGGTGCGCGGTGAGACCCGCACGGTGCGACGGCTCGAGCGCGAGGGATGGCGGACGGAGGTGACCACCCGGACCGTGCTCACCTCCACGAAGGAGGACTTCGTCATCACGGCGCAGCTGGACGCCTATGAGCTGGACGCCGAGCGCGGCGACCCACGGGTGTTCTCGGAGAACTGGCAGCGCACGATCCCGCGCGACCTCGTGTGAGGGCCGCCTCGGAGCGGTGACAACGGCAGCTGCCTAGAGCGGGCGTGCCAGCAGACAGAACTCGTTGCCCTCGGGATCAGCGAGAACCGTCCAACTGACGTCGTTGCCCTGGCCGATGTCGACGCGGCGGGCGCCCAGCGCGAGCAACCGCTCCAACTCCTGCTCGGTGCTCGACCCGTCAGCCCGCAGGTCGAGGTGCATCCTGTTCTTCACGGTCTTGCGGTCGGGCACGCGGTAGATGTCGATCCTGGGCCAGGATCCGTCCTCAGCGGCGATGGTGACTCCTTGGTCGCCCTCCTCGTCGACGATCTCCCACCCCAGGACGGCGCACCAGAAGTCTGCGACGACACGTGGTTCCAGGGCGTCTATCGCGATGACAGTCAGTCGGCTGGACATGACCCCAGTGTGGGTCAGCCGGTGCCCGGTCCGTCCGGACCCGGACGCCCGCCCTCGCCGGATCGGGCCTCGCGGCCGGCACGGTCAACGCGTTGCCACGGCCACTCCGCGGCCAACCAGCGCGCGACGGCGTCGGCGAGTGGTCGGTCGAGGTCGGCGTGGTCGGCACGCACCCACGACTGGACCACCACGTCGTGGTCCTCGGACGTCGTGGGGTAGAGGTAGACACAGCCGACGACATCGCCGTCCGCGGGGTCGAGCACGGTGAACGTGAATCCCCGCCGAGCCGCGAAGTCCGCAGCATGCCGGGTCAGGTCGGCGAGGTTCGCCTCCGGGGACATCCCCTCAGGGGGCGGCCACCTGCCGTCGGGGTAGCCGGGTGTCGACCGGATGTGCTCGATGCTCGACATCCACGCTGCGCGGTCCGCCTCGTTGTGCTGCGGGCCCAGCGGTTCGAGGCGGAACTGCTCGGTGACCAAGGAGGTCGGTGGGTCGAAGTCAGCAGGGACGAATGGGCTGGAAGGCATCCGTCAGGGTCCCACAGCGATACACAGGACTCACGTCGTTTTCTGGTCCCCCGAGCGTGCACGGGACTTCCAAACTGACCGGAGCCACGGCACTCCTGTCAGAGGGCGGGGGTGTGTGCCGCGGGGATGCCGGCGGGGTTGACGTGGACGGTGGCTCGGTCGAGGTGGGGGACCGTCTGCACGAGCCTGTGGTGCACGAGGTGAGCGATAGCGTGCCCGTCCTGCACACTCAGGCCGGGCTGGACGCCGATGTCCAGGTCGGTCTCGAGCCGGTGCCCGATCCACCGAGCGCGGCACCGGTCGACGGCCACGACACCTTCGACGTCGGCCGCGACTGCCTCGATGCGGTCCAACGTGCCGTCGTCCACACCGTCCATCAGCCGGCGGATGACGGTCCGCATGGAGGAGATGAGCACCGCGACGATGACTGCCGCGATGACGAGGCCGACGACGGCGTCCACCTGCGGGAACCCTGCCCACGCGCCGGCGACACCGATCAGCACCGCGAGGGAGGTCAGCGCATCGGTGCGGGCGTGCTGTCCTTCTGCGATGAGGGCTGCTGACCCGATCCGCCGGCCCGCGCGGATCCGGTAGATGGCGACCATCTCGTTGCCCAGGGCTCCGACCAAGGCTGCGGCGAGGACCCACCCGAGGTGGGTGATCTCACGGGGGTTGGCCATCGCTCTGACGGACTCCCAGATGATCAGCGCCGCCGAGGCGGCGATCACGACTCCGATGAACAATCCAACCAGGTCCTCAGCGCGTTTGTAGCCGTAGCTGTACCGGCGGGTGGGGGCCCGACGACCCAGCCGGAAGGCGATGATCAGCGGGATCGTGGTGGCCAGGTGCCCGAGGTTGTGCACGGTGTCGGCCAGGAGTGCGATCGAACCGCTGAGCGCCACGATGACGATCTGCAGGAGCGCGGTCGCACCCATCCCGGCCAGGCTGAACCATGCGGCACGGATGCCATCACGGCTCGCCTCGTCCGCGGTCTGGATGGCGTCGGTGTGGTCGTGACTGTGCGGGGTGAGAGCGTGGCGCACCCGGGACCACAGGCCGCCACCGTGCTCGTGCTCAGGGTCGTGGTCGTGCTCGTGGTCCTGCTGGTTCTCAGTGTGGTGGTGGGTCTCGTCGGGGCGGGACTCAACGTTCCTCGGCTCAGGGTGCGCCATAGTGCCATCATACTTGCGTAATCATGCAGGTATGCACCAAGCCTCGTATGATCCCGAGTGTGCATGACAAGCCGATCCTGCCCGTGCCGACGGAGGAGCATGCCTCGCTTGCCGCGCAGACGTTCCGCATGCTCGCCGACCCGACGCGGGTGAAGATCCTGTGGGCACTGCTTCAGGGTGAGGCCAGCGTGACGGCGCTGTCCGAGCTCGTCGGCTCGTCGCCGACGGCCGTCAGTCAGCATCTCGCCAAGCTGCGGCTTGCCGGCTTGGTCGACAGCCGCCGCGAGGGCACCTTCATCCACTACTCCGCGCAGGACCTACACGTGCGGAGGCTTCTGGCCGAGGCGCTGTCCCACGCCGAGCACGAGACCGGCATCACCAGCGGCACCGACCAGCACTCCTACCGGATCTGACGGCACCGGTCCGAAACCGCCGTCTCTTGGGTGGTCGAGGATGGTGGGCGCGCACTGGTGTTGTCGATAATCGAGGGATGCACGACTCCTCCTCTATCCAGACCCAGCTCTTCGAAGCTCTCACCAGTTTCGACGAGGTGCGTGCTGGGCAGCTGCTCGACCAGCACCGTGAACGACACGGTCTGACGTCGCTGATCGGTGACCTGGTGCTCCCGGTCATGAAGCTGGTCGGCGACGGCTGGGAACGCGGCGAGGTGTCTGTCTCCGAGGAGCACCTCGCGACGCAGCTGGTGCGCGCCTACCTGGATGCCCTGCGACGCCCGCCCGTGTCGGGCGGTCGGCAGGTGTGGCTGGCCTGCCCGCCGCGCGAGCTGCACGACCTGCCGCTCCTGGCGCTCGGGCTACTCCTCTGGGACCGGGGGTGGCAGGTCCGCTTCTTTGGCGCCAACACCCCGTTGCACGACCTGCTGCGGTCTGTCCGCGTGGGCCGCCCCGACCTCGTCGTCGTGTCCGGCGACGACCCCGACCGTTTGCGTGCTTCAGCCGTGCCGCTGGACCTCATCGCCGCCGAGACAGCACTCTTCCTCGGGGGCCGCGCCGCCGAGATCGCCGGAGACCGCCTCTCGGGCACGGTGCTGCCACCCGACGTCGTGGCCGCCGCTGAGTTGCTCTGTCAGCGGGGCTTGCGCCCATAACACGATGTTCGCAACACACTCAGGGTGTGCATCACGTCGACCAATTCCTGGAATCAACCGCTGTTCTGACAATCTTCAGTGCATCTCGACAACCGCTGTCGAGATGCGGCTGACACTGCACGGCCCCGCACTCGCCACCATGGCGAAACCGCGCTGATGGGCGTCATCATGCAAGGTGGCGCGAGTGCTTGCTCAGGTGCCTGCTCGCTGTGCCACATGCCGTCCGACGCGACCACCGGCACCAGCGAGTCGGGCACAGACCCCAGACCCCGTGATCCCGCTCCCACGACGAACCGCCACCGTTCTACGTGCGGTCACCACTCGCCAGCAGCTGGCACCCATCTCAGGCAGCGGAGACGTACCGCTGCCCGGAGGTGACCGTCGTGCACACACGAGTCGTCAACTTCCCGGGAGGCGCCCTACGCCATGGACCTCATGCTGCAACGATTGCCCGCGCCTCGATAAACGCGCCCGTCAGCATCAGCGACAACGCGAGAACCAGCAGGAGCAAGTCCCGTTTCGTGAATGGCACATCAGCGAAACTCCGTTTCACGGTCTCTTTCCCGGTCGTGAGGATTAGCGCCTTGTCGGCAAGCGCTGCGGAGATCATGACGAGCCCAGCGATCTCCCACAGCGCCGCGACACTGGTGAGGTCGAGCAATCCCGTCATCTTCTCGCCAAGTGGGACGTCGGGCCGCTCGATACCGAAGGAGTTGGTGCCCAACACGATCCCGTTCAGGAGTGCAAGAATCCACAGCGGCTGCTGGCCGACGGACACGTATGGCTCGCTAGGAGACGTCCGCCGTGCGAACAGGCTCGCGATGGTAACGATTCCTACCGATATCAGGTTGTACACAAGGATTTGCAGTGTCACCGTGCTTTCACTATCCGCGAGTGAGAGATTCCCACCGGTGGTTCTGCCGCGCAATACGCCTTCCGGCAGGAAGAGGTGGCTGAGGATGACTGCTATGAGGAACACGACGAGGTAGCCAACCAGCAGGGCCAGGAACCGCACCCCCGGATGTGCATGACTGACAAGGTGCTGGTACCAAGATGGCAACATCGCCCTACCTCACTATGCTCGAGCGGGAAAAGCTGATGTTCGGGCTGGGAAGTGGACCGCTGCGGCCGCTGACTCAGAACTCTTGCTCGTATCCTCGAGCATCAGGAATCCGAGCACTGGCATCCCGCCGTCGGTCCCCGGACTGGTGTCTGGCGTTTCATCAGCCGTCAGCGACCAGAGGCGCCGATGTGCGAGCGCTACCGCGTGACCCCGGGACGTGCCCCCTCGGCCAGATCACTGGGTGCAGTTGCGAGGGCACGAGCCTCGGTGTGCTCGATGGTCAAACTTCATGACCCCTCCTCGGGTCTCGTCGAGCGATGGTCGGCCGCTCGTTGTGGTTGGTCGTCTTCGACACTAGCCCGCACCCACCGGCCCGCAACCGACCCACAAGCAGCTGGGCCTGTCGGCGTGGGGTGCCCTGGGTGTGTGGCCGGGGCCGGTGGTGCTCCGGCGGCGGCGCTGTGGGTGCTCCTCGCCGCCGGCGCACCGGACAGGGGTCGTGGGTCAGTCGGCGTAGACGCTGCCGACGTCCCAGGTGATGTTGTCCTCGGCCAGCGCGGACCAGACCTCCTCACGGGTCACAGCGTCGCGGGCCGCAGTCGTGGGCCCGCACCTGGGTCAGCAGCACGCCCATAGCGGCCCACTCGCCCTCGATGGCCCTCCCGGTGACCAACTTCCGCGCCTCGGCCTTGCGACCGGCATCACCAACCGGTGCACCGTGGCACCGCACAGCATCAGGACGGCGAACGTCTCGCGCACGTGCCGCTCGGTCTCGACCGGCCCGAGCCAGTAGCCCTTGACCCGGGAGGGGATCACGTCGGGCATCTCGACGAACTAGCCGGTGACCGGCAGCACCACCACCGTCTCGGCCTCCCGGCCGGTCCCTGGCTCACTGGCGGTGAACACCTCGGTGCCCCGCAGCGCAGTCACGGTCGTGATCTCCTCGTCGACCACAGCGGGTCGCCCCACCAGGTCAATGCTCCACGCTGGAGCCTCAGCAGCCATGCTGCTTCGACGACTACACCCATCGCACGATCTGGACCGACCAGTCGTTGACCGATCTCGTCGCGGCGCGCGGCTTCGACGTCGTCCACACCGAGGCCCGGCGCGGTGGCCAGGGCACTTGCCCCTCGACCCCGGTTGGTGCTGGCCGACGAGCCGACCGGGTCGCTGGACACGGTCGCCGCCGACGCCGTCATGGCCGCGCTGGTGGGGACCTCGCGCGACCTGGGCTCCACCTTGCTGGTCGTGACCCACGACCACCGGGTGGCGGCATACCTGGATCGGCACGTCACGATCACTGACGGTCGAGTACTCACCACCGTGGGGACCCGGTGAGCCGGTCGCAGGAAGCCTTCGCCCTGGGGTGGCGCCTGGCGCTGCGCACGTCGGGGCACGCACGCCTTCGTGCGGCCGCCCTGGTCGGGGCAGCCGCACTGGGCACGGTACTAACCCTGGCCGTGCTCATGATCGGCCGCGCCGTCCGCCGGGCACCCGCGGGCCTCATTGCTGACGACGGCGCCGGACCGTGGTGGCTGGCCGGTGCCGTGCTGGCCATCCTCCTTCCTGTCGTGGTGCTGGTCGCGACCGTGGCCAGGCTCAGTGCGGCCCTGCGCGAGCAGCGCAATAGCAGGCTGCGGCTGCTCGGTCTCACACCCGGACAGGCCAGGCTGGTCAACCTGGGTGAGAGCGGCGTTCTCGCCCTGGCCGGGTGGCTTGCCGGCCTGCTCCTTGCCTGGCTGGGTCGGCCCCTGCTGGCGGTCTCCGGGATCGGTGGGCGCAGGTACGAGGTGACCGATCTGGGTCCGAGCTGGCTCGAGGTGCTCGTCTCCCTGTTGGTGGTACCCGTCCTCGTGGCCGGCATAGCCACGTCCACCAGAACGCGAGAGCGACGGGTGCTCACCACTGCGCGGGGAGCTGGCGGGACGCGACCGGGCTGGTGGCGGCTCGTGCCCCTGCTCGCCGGGGTGGGCATGCTGATTATCGCCCGACGCAGCCCGAGGCCTACCGACCTGCAGCCCGGGATGCGGAACGAGCTCGTCCTTGGTGGGATCGCACTGCTGGCCCTCGGGATCATTCTGGTCCTGCCCGTAGCGGTGCGCTACCTCGCCGCGGGGCTGATCCGAGGTGGCGGGCCGGTCAGCACCGTCGCCGGACGTCGACTTCAGGCACAGCCCGGCGCTCAGACCCGGGTGCTGTCCGCCCTACTGGTCGCGCTCTTCCTCGCGACCGCAGCCCAAGGGGTCGTGGTGACACTCCAGGACGTGCCCCAATACGCCATACCCCGCCAACACGCGACCGTAGAGGCCAGCACAACACTGCACGTCCCCGCCGGTTCTACCGCCGAGGATATCGCAACCAGGGCAAGGGCAGTGCCCGGCGTCCGCAGCGCGGTCGTCACGCACGTCGTGGCTGCCTCATGCGACAGTGGCTCGCCGATGTGCGACTACCTCCAGGTCAACGTCGCCTCCTGCGAGGCGGTGCAGCAGCTGGCGCCCGGCACGACCGGCTGCCGCGACGACCGGGCAGCCTGGATCGGGCAGCCCTACGACATGCCCGGGCAGTCGGACGCGCTGACGCTCGGCCTGCACCGAGAGGACGCCGAGGGGTTCCCGGCCGGGCCGCCCCTCGTTCAGGTGTCGCTCGACCGCGCAGACGTGGTCCAGCTGCCTATCGACGCCTCAGACCGGCTCAACGGGCCCATCCTCGTCCCCGTGGGACTCCCCGGCGTCCAGGAAGCTTTGGCAGCCAGCGGGTTTGCCGAGGTCCACGTGACCTCCGACCCCCGCCGCGATCTCGTGGAGGCGATGAGGGCCGCCGACCTGCAGGTTTCCAGCTTCTGGGACCTGGGCGAGATGGACCGCATCCAGCGGACCATCGACACCGTCCGGCTGGTCGGCGCGCTCGTCCTCGTCCTCGGTCTGACCAGCTGCGCGGTCGGCGCCCTGGACCGTGCCATCGAGCGTCGCCGCGAGGTCGTACGCCTCCAGCTGCTCGGCATCCCCGCCCGCACCCTGACGCTGAGCCACTGGCTCGAGGTCGCCGTGCCGATCCTGCTCGGCACCGGCCTGGCGCTCGGACTCGGCTGGCTCGCAGGCGACAGCTACCTACTGCTGATCAGCGACGACGAGCGCCTGCGCATCGCCCCCAGCTTCATCTGGCCGATGATCGCCGCGGCCGGTGTCGGCAGCGTCCTCGTCGCTTGGGCCACATCGCTCGCTGCCAACACGAGAATCCGTCCCGAGCTCATCCGCGCCGCCTAACCTCATACCCTTGCCCGCCCATCGTCAAGGTTCCCTTGAGCAGCGGCGCCTTCCATGGGCCGCCTGATCCTGGGGCTGCGAGTCGTGGACGAATACTTCGCTTGCTTGCCTGAGCCGGGCGAAACATCACCTCAAGTAATGTCTAGTCATGCATCAGCATATTGCTGCATACGAAGTGCGTTTGTGCAAGATTGGCTGCATCTCGACATCGACCCAGTTGCAGGTCTCGACAGGAGATCTCACTAGAAACTGTTCGCCATGTTGGTGAACCGGCTGTAATGACCTTGGAACGCCACGGTAATCGTGTCGGTCGGTCCATTTCGATGCTTCGCAACGATCACGTCTGCTTCACCTTCTCGGGGAGACTCCCTTTCATACATCGACTCGCGGTGAAGGAGAATAACGACGTCAGCATCCTGCTCGATACTGCCACTTTCTCTCAGGTCGGACATCTGTGGCTTCTTGTCAGTCCTCTGCTCCGGACCACGGTTGAGCTGCGACAACGCGATCACCGGAACCTCGAGCTCTTTGGCCAGCAGCTTGAGGGCACGTGAGAATTCGGCTACCTCCTGCTGACGGGACTCCACGCGCTTGCCCGAGCTCATCAACTGCAGATAGTCGACAATCACCAGCTTGAGGTTATGCAGCTGCTTGAGACGCCGGCACTTGGCGCGGATCTCCATCAGCGACATGTTGGGACTGTCGTCGATGAAGAGCGGCGCTCCATGGATCCGGCCCTGCGTCTCGGCGATCTTGGCCCAGTCCTGGTCACGCATCGTGCCCTTGCGCATGTGCTGTAGCGGGATCTCGGACTCGGCCGAGAGCAGCCGCATCGTGATTTCGGTGCGGCTCATCTCCAGGCTGAAGACGACGGTCGCCAGGTCGCTCTTGATCGACGCTGCCCGGGCGATGTCCAAAGCTAGCGTCGACTTGCCCACAGCTGGCCTCGCGGCAATGATCACCATCTGCCCGGGGTGCAGCCCGTTGGTCAGCTCGTCGAGGTCGGTGAAGCCCGTGGGCACCCCCAGCATCTCGCCCGAGGTGCCGGCAGCGTGCTCGATCTCGTCCATCGTCGGCTCGAGGAGGGCAGACAGCGGGTGGTAGTCCTCTCCCCCGCGCTTGTCGGCGACGCCGTAGACCTCCGCCTGGGCCAGGTTGACGATGTCGTCGACGTCTCCGCCGCCCTGGGCATAACCCATCTGGACGATCCGCGTGCCCGCCTCGACCAGCCGGCGCAGCACCGCCCGCTCGGAGACGATCTGCGCGTAGTAGCCCGCGTTGGCGGCCGTCGGCACCTGGTTGATCAGCTGGTAGAGGAACGGGCTGCCGCCGACGCGCGACAGGTCGCCGCGCTTGCTCAGCTCGTCGGAGACCGTGACCGCGTCGACCGGCTCACCGCGGGCGTAGAGGTCGAGGATCGCCTCGTAGATGGACTCGTGGGCGGGACGGTAGAAGTCGTGCGGCTTCAGGACCTCGACACAGTCGGCGATGGCGTCCTTGGACAGCAGCATGCTGCCCAGCGCACTCTGCTCGGCAGCGACGTCCTGCGGAGGGAGGCGGTCGTCCGGAGGCCCGTCGGGCACCTCGGAGTAGCTTGCCTCCAGCTCACTGAGCGACATGCGCCCCCCTCTCAGACCTAGTCACTCCTGCATCACCTGCACCAGACAACCACCGAGCTCTGACAGTGGTCCTCAGGCACGGGGGAGGAACGTCGCGATCGGTGCCCGCGACCACCGTACGACCAACACTCTGCCCGCCCAAGCGTCCCTGTAGACGAGCCTGTTGACAGCTTGTGAACAACCCTGTGAGCCATGCCCACAGGCTGTGCACAGGCCTGTGGACAGGCTTGCCACTTGAGCACCACACAGCGTATGACCTGCGCGTTTGCCGTCCACCGGGTGTGGAGCACAAATAGTTGGCCCGCTCCAGACCTAGACTCTCCGGGTGCCGACCGACCACCGCCGGGAGATCCTGCGACTTGCCGTCCCGGCCTTCCTGGCGCTCGTCGCCGAGCCCCTCTTCCTGCTGGCGGACAGCGCCATCGTCGGCCACCTCGGGACCGCCGCGCTGGCCGGTCTCGGTGTCGCCAGCGCGGTGCTGCTGACCGCCACCAACATCTTCGTCTTCCTGGCCTACGGCACGACAGCCGTCGTCGCGCGACGCACCGGTGCCCGAGACCAGAGGGGCGCCCTCGCCGCGGGGGTCGACGGGATGTGGCTGGCGCTGCTGCTCGGTCTGCTCGCCACCGCGGTGGTCGCCGGGTTCGCCGCACCACTCGTCGAGGCGTTCGGCGCCTCGGCCGCCGCCGTGGAGCAGGGCGTGACCTACCTGCGGATCTCGGCCTTCGGCATACCCCCGATGCTGGTCGTGCTCGCGGCCACCGGCGTGCTCCGCGGGCTGCAGGACACCCGGACGCCGATGGTGGCCGCCGTCGTCGGGTTCGCCGCCAATGCCGCGCTCTCCTTCGTCCTGGTGCACCCGGTGGGCCTGGGGATCGCGGGCGCCGCGTGGGGCACGGTCATCGCCCAGACCGGTATGGCGCTGGCCCTGGCCGCCGTCGTCGTCCGGGGCGCTCGGCGGCTGGGGGTGTCGCTGCGACTGCACGGCCCGGGTGTCCTCAAGGCGGCGGGTGGTGGGGTCCCGCTGCTGGTCCGCACCCTGGCGCTGCGGGCCGTCCTCCTGCTCACGACCTGGGTCGCCGCCGGCCTCGGGGAGCCCCAGCTGGCGGCCCACCAGGTGGCGATCACCGTCTGGAGCTCACTTGCCTTCGCGCTGGATGCGCTGGCGATCGCCGGACAGGCCATCACCGGCAAGTCACTCGGCGCCGGAGACGTGCGCGCGGTCCGGGCGGCGACCACCACCATGGTGCGGTGGGGCGTCTGGTTCGGCGGCATCCTGACCGTGCTGATCGTCGCCCTGCACCAGGTCATCCCGCTCGGGTTCAGCACCGACCCGGAGGTGCGGGCTGCACTCGCAGCCGCCCTGCTCATCGTCGCGGCCGGCCAACCCATCGCCGGCGTCGCCTTCGTGCTGGACGGGGTGCTGATCGGCGCCGGTGACGCCCGCTGGCTCGCCGTCGCGCAGACCGGCTTCCTGCTGGCCTACCTGCCGATGGTCTGGCTGCTGCAGGCCTCCGGCGTGACCGGCACCAGTGGCCTGGTGTGGCTCTGGGTGGCCTTCGGGGTCTTCATGGCAGTCCGCGCCGCCGGGCTCTACTGGCGGGCGCGCGGGGATGCCTGGCTGGTGACCGGCGCGGAGCATTGAGCCACTCCGCACAGCCGAGGCCGGCCAGGAGTGGCCGGGAGTCTCTCCGCGAGGCCGCTCGTGAGGGGCCAACAACGCTGCTCTAGCGAGGGCCGGAGGCGTCCTCGTGACCGGACTTGCCCTCGCCGGGCGCCTCCCCGAGGGTCGGCTCTCCCTCGCGCGGGTCACCGAGTGTGGGCTCGTCCTCACTCGGCTCACCCCACTCCTCCGGAGCGTGGTCGCTGGCTGGGCCGAGGTGGACATCGGACGGCGCCACCTGGCCGGTGCGGAAACCGGCGCGGCCGACCATGTGGGCACCCACCGGGATGGTGAGCATCTGGAAGACCCCGATAAGCAGCAGCATGCCGACGTGCAGACCGCCCTCCTTGCTCAGCGCAACGCCCAGCAGGACCAGGAGCACTCCGAGGACCTGCGGCTTGGTCGCCGCGTGCATCCTGGTGAGCAGGTCCTGGAAGCGGAGCAGGCCGATCGCGGCGGTGAGGCACAGGATCGCTCCGGCCAGGATCAGGACCAGACCCAGGCCGTCGGCGAACTCCTGCCAGCTCACGACTGCTCCCCACCCTCGAGCGTCTGCGGCTCGTCGAACTCGACCGGGTAGTCCCGGTCCCGCGCAACGAACCGGGCCACCGCCACAGAGCCCATGAAACCAACCAGCGACAGGGTGATGAGGATCGGTAGGGTGCTGCTGCCCTCCACCAGGGCCGTCTGCGCGCCGAGCGCGCAGACGACGATGGACACCAGCACGTCGCTGCCCACGACCCGGTCGAGCACGCTAGGTCCGGTGATGATGCGCACCACCGTCAGCAGTGCGGCCAGGACGAGCAGTATGCCGACCGCCCACGTCACCACCTCGGGGAACCCCATCAGCCGCTCACCTCCCGGCGTCGCCTCGGGTTGAGCACGGCATCCGGGTCGGGGGCGAAGGCACGCAGCACCCGCGCCTCCTGCGCGTGCACGCGGTGGCGCACCTGCTCGGCCTCGCGGCGGGTGCTGATGTCGAGCACGTGCAGGGTCAGCAACCGGCGGGCGCCATCGAGGTCGACGACCACGGTGCCGGGCACGAGGGCCACCATCTCGGCGGTGATGGTCTGGAACAGGTCGTTGTCCGAGCGCAGCCGCAGGTCGACGACGACCCCGCCGACGGTGGGGCCGGGTCGCACCGCGAGCCAGGCCACCTGCACGGATGCGGTCGCCATGTCCCACAGGAACCGGGTGGCGAGGACGATGAAGGGCAACGGCCGGAACTCCACCCCCATCACCAGCGACGGCAGGGGGAAGATCACCTGGACGACCAGCGCGACGAGCACGCCGGCCAGGACGTTGCCGAAAGTCACCTCGCCCATGAGGAGCACCCACACCAGGGTGAGCATCCCGACGGAGAACCACTGGATGCGCAGGCGCCTCATCGGACCACCTCCGGACCCAGGACGGCCAGCAGATAGGGCTCACGCAGCAGCAGGTCGAGGGAGGCGCGCTCGGTAATCTCGAAGAGCGGTCCCGCCAGGACCGTGAGCGAGAGGCTGAACGCGACCAGCGCCATCGTGGGCATCACCACGCCCGCGGCCATCGCCCGGCTCTTGCCGGTTCGCGCCGGGGTGTACGTCATCCCCTCCTCGGGCTGCGGCGGGGCGCCCCAGAAGGCCCTACCCCAGACGCGCGCCACGGCATACAGCGTGAGGAGGCTGGTCACGACCGACCCGATGACCAGCACGAGGGCCAGCCAGGTGCCCTGCTCGATGCCGGCCTGCATCAGACCGACCTTGCCCAGGAAGCCGGAGAACGGCGGGATGCCGGCCAGGTTCATGGCCGGGACGAAGAAGAGCACGCCGAGCAGCGGGCTGATCCGCGCCAGGCCACCGAGGTGGGAGGAGGCAGTGGTGCCGCCCACCCGCTCGATCAGACCGGTCACCAGGAACAGTGTCGTCTGGATCGTGATGTGGTGCATCACGTAGAAGATCGCCGCGGACATCCCGGCGTCGCTGCCCAGCGCGATGCCGAAGAGCAGATAACCGATGTGGCTGATCAGCGTGAACGAGAGCATCCGCTTGATGTCGTCCTGCGTCACCGCGCCGAGGATGCCGACGAGCATGCTCGCGAGCGCGGCCCACATCAGCAGGGTGTTGAGCGTGCCGTCCGGAAAGAGCAGTGTCTGGGTGCGGATCAGCGCGTAGATACCGACCTTGGTCAGCAAACCGGCGAACACCGCGGTGACCGGCGCAGGGGCGGTGGGATAGGAGTCCGGCAACCATCCGGACATGGGGAAGACGGCCGCCTTCACGCAGAAGCCCAGGATCAGCAGCAGGTGCAGCACGATCGAGGTGTCGTGCGGGATCATCTCCAGCCGGGTGGCCAGGATCGCGAGGTTCACCGTGCCGGTGGCGGCATAGATCATCGCGATCGCGACAAGGAACAGCATCGAGGACAGCAGGCTGACGAACACATACGTGACCCCGGCCCGCACCCTGGCCTCGGTGCCGCCGAGCGTCAGCAGCACGAAGCTGGCGGCCAGCAGCATCTCGAAACCGACATACATGTGGAACAGGTCGCCGGCCAGGAAGGTCGTGGAGACCCCGGCCGACAGGACCAGCATCGTCGGGTGGAAGAC
>DATGRS010000299.1:0-27703 GCA_035303365.1 Ornithinicoccus sp. | reverse complement strand
GGACAACATGAAGCGCGTCACCACTGCCGTCCTGGCCGGGGTCACCGTGGCCACTCTCGCCTACGCCTCGGCGTCGGTCCTGACCGTCGACGCCAAGCCGCTGCAGGCCGGCTCCGACACCGTGACCTGTGACGCCAACGGTGTCCAGGTCGGGTGGGGTTTTGAGAGCGACGACGCCTCGGTCCGCAACGTTACGGTCCGCGGCATCGACTCGGAGTGCGTCAACTCGGGCGCGAAGCTGTACGTCTCGGTCGACGGAGTCCGCGTTCCCGGTGACGGCATTGCCATCACTGAAGCCAGCCACTCGATCCCGTTCGCGCCGTACCGCACGCCGGAGAGCATCAACGACGTCAAGGTCTGGATCGGCTGACCACATCACTGCTGGTCGTGGGCCTGGTGACGGGGGGGAGATGATGTCTCCCCGTCACCAGGGCTACGGCCTGGCCCGCACCTCGGCACCGAAGTGCCTCAACCAGCCACTGAAGGAGGACGCGTGACCCGCAAGATCATCTCTGCGGCCCTCCTGGCGCTGCTGGTGCTGGGTTGGGCCCTCAGCCTCAGGCCCGTCGCACTCGGCGGACCAGCAACCTATGTCGTCGTGACCGGGCAGAGCATGGAGCCCACCTACCACGACGGCGACCTCGTCGTCCTGCGGGCCCAGGACGCCTATGCGGTGGACGACGTCGTGACGTTCGCGGTGCCGGAGGGCATCCCCGGGGCCGGCGCCCTGATCATCCACCGCATCATCGGTGGAACCGAGGAAGCATTTGCGGTCCAGGGAGACAACAATCCGCGGCCGGACGAATGGACGCCGAGCGAGGGCGAAATTCTTGGCGCACAGTGGTTTTCGGTGCCGAGCGGCGGAAAGCTTCTGCGCGAGGCAATGAACCCGGCTGCGCTGGCAGCAGCTGCCGGCGGTTTTATCACCATGCTGGTCCTGCTCAAGCCAGCCCCGTCGCGTCCTCGTGAGATGGCAGACAGTCACACGGACGACTCGGACGACTCGGACGACTGCGAAACTGACTCCACACCCCAGGAGCTGCAGCATGCGTAAGGTCATTGCGCTCCTTCTTGGCATCTTATTCTTCGCCGTCGCCGTGGTGCTTCAACCGGCGGCCGCGAGCAATTTGCACGTCCGCGCGACTCCACTGCACATGTGGGACTTTCCCGACGTGCAGCTGAGCGGCCCCGGCCCGAGTGAGGTCGATGGGGCGGACCCCGCCCCACCGGCAGACCCGACGGCTGGCGACCCTGTCGACGCGCCAGGCCCAGCCTCACCCGAACCGGCGGACCCCGGCGATGAAACGCCGGCGGAGCCGGTGGAGCCGGTGGAGCCCACGACGCCGGAGGCGCCGACTGACCCGGCGGAAGCCGAACCGGCTGAGCCTGATCCTTCCGAGCCATCGGGCTCGGACAGTGACGATCCGACCGACTCAGCAACGCCCACCTTGGACGACTCCGACGACAGCGGTGCCAGCGCGACAAGCGCCCCCTGAGTCCTCCCTACCGGCGCACCGGTCGTTGCGCCGGGACCTGCTCCAGGACCTGCTGGGCAACCCGGCACGCCATATCCGGGTGCTCGGCCGCCAGCAGACCTGCCGCGAAGGTGAGGTACTCCCGGTCGACTGACGGTCGCGCGTCCTCCGGTGGTCGCCACCCGCCGCCGTGGTCAGCGAGCACGGCACGGAGCACCGCGTGGGCGGCGGCCGGGTCTGCGTGGCGCAGCACCCCTCCAGAGCCGATCAGGGAGCGCACGTTGTGCAGCGGACGCGGCGGCTCACCGGGATGGCTCGGGCGGCCATGGCGACGGGCTGCGCTCACCGCCGCAACACGCGCCAGCTCGAGGTCAAGCCTCTGTTCTGCGGCGGTGGCTCCTGGGTCGACGTCGCCGGGCACGGTGTCGGTGCGGGCGTGCACGCGGTCCACCCACACGCCGGTGGCCACCGGATCCGCCAGCGGCAGCGCCTCGACAGTCGCCGCCTCGACCACACCGGGTGCGTTCCACCGCATCCCGAGGTCACCCTCCACCGTCCGCGAGTGCCACAGGGGTGCCACCACCTCCTTGCGCAGGGTCGCGTCCTCGCCCTCCGGAGTAATCACCGAGTAGACGTCGGTCGTGGCACCGCCGATGTCGACCACCATCACGTCACTACCCGACGCCTTGGCCAGCACCTCGACGCCGGTCAGGACCGCGTCGGGGGTGGCGGCACGCACCAGGGAGGCGAAGAGCGGTCCTCTCGACAGTCCCTTTCCGCCGATCACGTGCCGCAGGAACACCGCCCGGATCGCGGCCCGGGCGGAGAGCGGCGCAACGACCCCGATGCGCGGCAGCACGTTGTCGGCCAGCACGAATGAGCGTCCGGTGCGCTCCAGCTCGGCAGCGACCTCGTCGCGCACCGCCACGTTGCCGGCCACGACGATCGGGGCACCCAGCCGCGAGGTCGCGAGACGGCGGGCGTTGTGCAGCAGAACCTCCGAGTTGCCGCCATCAGTCCCCCCGACCAACAGCACCACGTCAGGCCGGTCAGCACGCAACGCGGCGACGTCCGCCGTGCGCAGGGCGCCGGTGGCCACGTGGACGACCTTGGCGCCGGCACTCAACCCGACGCGGTGACCCGCTTCGGCGGTGACCTGCCGCTCGTAGCCCACGACGGCCAGGCGAAGGCCGCCCGCGGCGCTGGAGCACACCAGGACGCGGTCCCGATCGGTGAGTTCCGGCACGTCATGACCTGCTGACGCGAAATCTCCCACGAGCGTCCGTATCCCGTCGAGGACGTCTGTCGCCAGCGTCGTGGGCGTCGCAGCCCGCGCGAGCTCTCCCCCGTCCGGGTCGAGCAGCACGGCCTTCGTGAAGGTCGACCCGACGTCGACGCAGAGCAGGGTCAGGCGAGCAGCTTCCACACGGCCATGATGACAAGGAGCAACGCGCCCGCTGCCATCAGCACCATGCCGGACAGCATCTTGGTCCGGCCGGCCCGCGGGTCGGGGCCGGGTCCCTCCACGCCGAAGCCGATCTCAGTGCCGATGTCCAGCGTTCCGGGAGGTCCACCGAAACCGCCCTTCGTGCCGATCTGCGACCGGGCGTCGATCCGCTCCTTGCGGCCCCAGAGGTAGAGCGCAGCGCCGACCAGGAGCAGGAGCAACGGCAGCCCGAAGCGCAGCCAGAGCGTCCCTGTGGACCACTCGCCGGTTGCCGCCAGCACGATTTCCATGGGGGCAACTTGCCACAACCCCCGGGTGACCGCCACCGCGCCGGGCCGCCGAACGGCATACGCACAGTGCTCTTGCCGACCGGCGCGGCGCCCGGTGTCCGGCAACGGCGGCCGATCCGTCAGACCGTGATGGACTGACCGGCCGGGCGCATACTGGAGGCATGAGGAAGTCCAGCCCGCAGATCGTCGGTCGCCCCCTCCAGGGTCGGTCCGAACCGCTCCCCGACATCCCCTCGACGCACGAGGTGCTCGGCACCTCGCTCCATGAACCGTGGGGAGAGCACAGCGAGGTCCTGTATGTCGCGATGGGCTGTTTCTGGGGCGCGGAGCGGATGTTCTGGAAGCTTCCCGGCGTGATCACCACGGCCGCCGGCTACATGGGCGGACAGACGCCACACCCGACGTATGAGGAGGTGTGCACCGGTCGCACCGGTCACGCGGAGGCGGTGCTCATCGCATATGACCGCACCAAGACCGACCCGGAGACGCTGCTCAAGACGTTCTGGGAGAACCACGACCCCACCACCCTGGATCGTCAGGGCAACGACCGCGGCACGCAGTACCGCTCGGCGATCTACTGGACCACCCCGGAGCAGGAGGCGGCGGCGCGGGCCACCCACGACGCGTTCCAGCAGGTCCTCACCGACCACGGCCACGGGGAGATCACCACCGAGCTGGCGCCCGCGGCGCAGGTCGGCCAGTTCTACTACGCGGAGCGCTACCACCAGCAGTACCTGCACAAGAACCCGATGGGCTACTGCAACCACGGCCCCAACGGCCTGACGTGCCCGGTGGGGCTTCTTCGGCAGGACCAGCTGCCGAGCCAGGAGTCGGTCCTGGGTCACGACTGACTGACGAGTCGCCACGGCTCTGCGACCGGGGCCGTTGCTAGACTCCCGGCCATGCCCGGCGCCGCACAGTTCTGCCCGTGGGCGCCAGCCCAGGCCGGTCACCTGGGCCGATGAGCATCCTCCTGACGCTGCTCATCCTGGTCGCGGCAGTCACCATCACGACGCCCCTGGCGCGCGCGCTGGAGCGCAACACCGGCTACCCGCTGGCGCTGGTGTACCTGGGCGCCACCGCCGCATTCTGGCCTGCGGCAGCGGCCGTCATGGCTGGTGACACCCCGGCCTGGTCCGTCCCGTGGGTTCCCGAGCTGGACGTGGACCTAGCGTTCCGGGCCGACGGAATCGGCGTGGTCTTCACGATGATCGCCCTGTTGATCGGGGCCGTGGTCTTCCTCTACTCCGCCCGGTATCTCCAGGACGGACGACACCTGAGCTTCTACCTGTTGATGACGGCGTTCACGCTCTCCATGGTGGCACTCGTCCTCGCCGACGACCTGATCCTGCTGTTCGCCTGCTGGGAGCTGACCTCCCTGGCGTCCTTCCTACTGATCGCACGCTCGGGGCAGGCGGGCGAGGCTGCCTCGATGCGCACGCTGCTCCTGACCTTCGTCGGTGGGCTGACCCTCTTGGCGGCTGTGGCGCTGATCGTCGTGCGCACCGGGACCACGTCCGTCGGCGACGCGCTGGCGGACCCGGTCTGGCAGGACGACGGTCTCTTCACCTCCGTGGTGGCGGTTCTGGTGCTGCTGTCCGCATTCACGAAGTCGGCTCAGTTCCCGTTTCATCCGTGGCTGCCGGACGCGATGGCGGCCGCCACCCCGGTCAGCGCCTACCTGCACGCGGCCGCGGTAGTGAAGGCCGGCATCTTCCTGCTGATGCGGTTCTCCCCGGCCTTCCACGACACGCCGGTGTGGAACTACACCCTCATCGTCGTGGGTCTGTTCACCGCCGTGATGGCTGCCTGGTTCGCGGTGCAGAAGACCGATCTGAAGAAGCTGATGGCCTACTCCACGGTCAGCCAGCTCGGGCTGATCGTCGCCGCCATCGGCGTGGGCACCGAGCTCGCGCTCACCGCAGCGGTCCTCCACACCATCGCCCATGCCCTGTTCAAGTCGGGCCTGTTCATGATGGTCGGAGTCATTGACCACGGTGCCAACACCCGTGATGTGCGCCGGCTACCGGCGCTGCGGCGCAGGATGCCCTGGTCGTTCGCCGTGACGATCATCGGGTGCGCGTCCATGGCTGGCGTGCCCCCAATGCTCGGCTTCGTCTCGAAGGAGTCGATCTTCACAGCGATGCTCGAGTCGCCTGGCCCGGCATGGTTCGCCTGGGCGGCCTTCCTGGGCGCCGCCGGAGGGGCAGTGCTGACCTTCGCCTACTGCGCCAAGATCGTCTTCGGCGCCTTCGTCGACGGCGACGGCTCCGACGAGCATGTGCACGAAGCGACGCCGAGCCTGCTGCTGCCTGCTGCCGCGCCCATCCTGGCCAGCGTCCCCCTCGCGCTGTTCGTCGGGATCCTCGACGTGCCGGTGGGGTATGCAGCATCGCAGTCCCTCGGCAGGGAGGTCACCCCACACGTGCTGCTGTGGCACGGCTTCACCATCGAGCTGGCGGCCACCGCGGTGGTGCTCGCGCTGGGCGTGCTCATCATCGTCGGCCGCCGTGGGCTGCGGCAGCGCGTCGAGCACGAGAGCCTCCCGATGACCGGCGTGGAGGTCCTCGGCGCCATCAACGACACGGCGGCCCGAGCAGGAACCTGGCTGGCATCGCTCACCAAGGCCGACAACCCGACCCGACACCTTGCCGTGCAGTTCGCCGCCTTCATCGCCGCGGTCGCCACCGGCCTGCTGCTTATCTGGCCGGTGTCGCCCCTGCCGGACCAGGTCGCTGGGCTGTCCCGTCCGATCGACGCGGTGCTCCTCACCATCATCGTGCTGGCCGTCGTCGCGATCTGTGCGAGCAACTCCAGGCTGGCCGCCACGGTCAGCCTGGCGGCAGTCGGGATCGCCGTGACGGTCCAGATCTTCGCGCTGGGCGCGCCCGACGTGGGACTGACCCAGCTGCTCGTGGAGGCACTGACCGTCATCATGATCATGCTGGTCCTGCAGAAGCTGCCACTCACGTTCGGGCGGGGGCTACGCGTCGGGAGGACCACGGCCGCTGTCTTCGCCGTGACCGCCGGACTGGCCGCAGGCGGGGTCACCTGGGTGATGACCGGGCGCCGAGAGCGTTCCCCGCTAGCGGACTACTACATCGAGCAGGCCCCAGAGGTCACCGGCGGCGACAACATCGTCAACACCATCCTGGTCGAGTTCCGCGCCCTGGACACACTGGGCGAGCTGGCGGTACTCGGGATGGCCGGCGTCGCGATCATCGCCGTCCTCTCGACGGTGCGTGATCGGTATCTGGACCCGCCACCAGACGTCGACCACAACTACGTGCCCCCGCCCGACCTCCGGCTGGCGACCGGCGATTCGACTGCCCACCGAGCCATCGAGTCGGCTTGGGGCAACGCCATCCCCCTGCAGCTGCTCGTGCGGGCCACGACGCCATTGCTCGCGGCCATCTCGCTGATTCTGTTCTGGCGCGGCCACAACTTCCCGGGCGGCGGTTTCATCGCGGCCCTTGTCGGCTCGTGCATCGTGGCGCTGATGTACCTGTCCACATCCAAGGACCACCAGATCGGCCCGCCCCGACTGCCCCTGCTGCTCATCGGGGGTGGCATCGCCATCGCGATCGCCACGGGCCTGCTCGGTCTGGTCGCGGCGGGCTCGTTCCTCCAGCCTCTCCACTGGTACGTCCTGGGTCAGCACATCAGCAGCGCGCTGATCTTTGACCTGGGCGTATACACAGCCGTGCTCGGTCTGGTCATGGTCGCCTTCAACCTGCTCGGCACCAGCGCGACAGGACCCGGTGCCGAGGGCACTCGCGAGCGCGCCGACGAGGCTGTCGAGGGCGAGCTCAGCGGGCCGATGGACACCTCGCGGGGCGAACACCCGGACCGCCCGTCCTCGCGCTCCCGGCTGATTGTCACCGGAACGCCACCCAAGGACGCTCGCTGATGTTCCTACCCGTGACCATCGGTGTCCTGGTGACCGGCGCGGTCTACCTGATGATGCAGCGGAGCATGGTCCGCATCGTGTTCGGCTTCGCACTGCTCAGTCACGCCGCCAACCTCATGCTGCTTGCCGCCGGGGTGAGCTACTGGCGAGGAGAGCCCCTGGGGGGCTACGGCAGCCCAGCGGATCAGGCGGACCCGCTTCCCCAGGCCTTCGTGCTCACCGCGATTGTCATCGCGCTCGCGGTCACGGTATTCATGCTGGCGCTAGCGGTCATCGGACACGACGACGACACCAAGCGGATGCCGGACACCGGTGAGGTGCACGACCGATGAACCCCGTGCTCCTCCCCCTGTTCCCCGTCGTGCCGCTGCTGGCGGCCGCCGCGACGGTGCTCCTGCGCCAGACCGCCTTCAACCGGTTACTCACCGTCGGCGTCCCGCTGCTCAGCGCGGCAGGCGGGGTGGGCATGCTGCTCGCGCACCGGACCGAGCCAGTCGTGGCACACCACATCGGCGGCTTCGCGGCGGGCATCGCCATCCCGCTGGTCTCGGACACCTTCAGTGCGCTCATGATCACCGTCACCTCACTGACCACCGCGGCGACCATGATCTTCCTTGCGACGACCGGCGAGGACAGGTACCGGTTCGTCCCCGCGCTCGCACTCATGTTGTTGGCGGGAGTCAATGGCGCCCTGCTCACCGGTGACCTGTTCAACCTGTTCGTCTTCATCGAGGTGATGCTGCTCCCGTCCTACGCCCTCATCGCGGTGACGGGCACCTGGCGGCGGCTCGGAGCGGGGCGCCTCTTCGTGCTCGTCAGCCTGCTGACCAGCACCTTGCTGCTGATGGGGGTCGCGATGCTCTACGCCGCAGCCGGCACCGTGAACCTCGCGGCGCTCGCCGGCCGCGCCAGCGAGGACCCCTGGACGGGGTTCGGAGTGGCGCTCGTGCTGCTCGCGCTGGCGATCAAGGCCGGTGTCGTGCCGGTGCACACCTGGCTGCCCCGTGCCTACCCGGCGACCTCGGCCGGCGTGATGGCCCTGTTCTCCGCGCTGCACACCAAGGTTGCCCTCTATGCGATCTACCGGATCTATGCGACGGCATACGGCGGGGAGGCGCCGTGGTGGCCGCTGCTCGTGGTCGCCGTTGCGCTGACCATGGTCGTCGGCGCCTACAGCACCTTCGGTGAGAGCGTCATCCGCCGCGCCCTGGCCTTCCAGATGGTCACCGGAGTCGGCCACATCCTGCTCGGCCTGGCGCTGTTCACGCAGGTGGGCATCGCCGCGGGAATCTTCTACATGGTCCACCACATCGTGGTGATCGGGGCCCTGCTGCTCTCGTCGGGTGCGGTGGAGCACACCTACGGCAGCGGCCGCTATGACCGACTCAGGGGCCTGATCCGTCGCGACCCGTGGGTCGCGGCCGTGTTCGCGCTCGGTTTGTTCTCGCTGGTCGGCCTGCCGCCCAGCTCTGGGTTCTTCGGCAAGGTGGGGCTCGTGCAGGCCAGCGCCGCCACGGACGTTCCCTGGCAGCAGTGGACCTACATCACGCTGATAATCGTGGCCTCGCTCGGGAGCCTGGTCGCCCTCCAGCGACTGTGGGTGGCCGTCTTCTTCGGACCGGACCTGGACACCTACCGGCCCGACAGCCCTCGCACCGGTCGCGGTCCACGGACCGAGCTCCCGCCCCAGGTGCGGGTCACCGGACGCCTTCTCGCTCCGGGTGCCACCCTGCTGGTCGTGTCGCTGGCGATGTTCGTCGGCGCAGGCATCGTCGTGCCGCTCACCGTGGACGCCGCCGCCGCCCTGCTGGACCCGACGGGCTACAGCCAGGCGGTGCTGCCATGATGCACCTCTGGTACGCCATTCGCTACGTCCTCTGGATTGCTGGCGAGATCCTGAAGGGGACGGCCATGATCGCCCGGGACGCGCTGACCCCCGGGCGTCGCAGCACACCCCAGATTCTGGAGTACCCCCTGCGATGCGAGACCGACCTGGAGATCACGCTGATGGCCTCATCCATCACCATCACGCCCGGCACGCTCACCGTGGGCATCGCCTCGGCCGTCGGCGGGGGCCCCCCGACGCTGTTCGTCCACGCCATGTATGCCGACGACCTCGCGTCCGAGCTTGACGAGATGCAGCGCCGGCTGCTCTGGGTGACCCGGGGGCGGGAGGGGGAAGGGTGACTGTCGTCATCTGGATCACGGTGCTCCTGCTCACCGTCGCTGCCCTGCTCGGCCTGGTGCAGGTCATGACCGCGCCCGATGACGCCAGCCGCGCGGTGATCGGTGACCTGATCTACTTCTGTGCGGTCGGGATCTTCCTCATCCTCGCGCTCCGGTACGACTCCGTCGTGATCTTCGACGTGGCCGCGATCGGTGGGCTGCTGGGCATCCTGGCGACCATCGCCCTGTCCCGGATCCTGACGAGGGGGCGACGATGACACACATGATCGTGCAGGTCGTGGTCGGCGTGCTGGCCATCGGCGGCGGCGCCACCGTGCTGGTCAGCTCACTGGCGATGTTGCGCGCTCCGGACGCTGTCTCACGCGTCAACGTGCTCTCACCGGCCACCGGCCTGGGCATGCCGTGCCTGGTCCTGGCCGTGTGGCTCGAGTGGACCTATGAGAACGGCCTCGACGGCACAGTCGCCGCCAAGGCGTTGGTGGCGGTCCTGGCCTTCATCGTGGTCTCGTCCGTCGCCAGCAACACACTTGGCCGGGCGGCGCTCCGCTCGGGTGCGGCACTGGACCCCCGCACCGCACCCAACGACCTGACGGGGAACGCTGACTGACAGGCGGCGTGGCTAGCGCCAGCCCGTCAGCGCTTCTCGATCGCGCCGATCACCGCGGGCCGCAGCCGCGAGGCGGCGATCACCGCGTCGACCGACCCCACCTGGACGGCGCGGTGGATGCTGTGCACCGCGTCGAACTCGGCGGCCACCTCGCTGATCTTCTCGGCCCGCAGGGCGGCGCGGACATCAGCCAGCTCGACCATGAGCGGAGCCCGCTCGGCCCGCGGGGTCGCCGCGATGCGCTCCTCGAGCTCGCGCACCTGGGCGCTGGCGGCCGCACGCTTGTCCACCTCCCCGGCGAACACCACGGCGGCAGCCGGGGCGCCGCCCAGGACCGAGGCGAACGAGCCCTCGATCGCGAGGACCGTCATACGCGGGTTGAGCCGCTTGGAGAAGACGACGAACGCCCCGCCGTGGTAGCGGGAGATCACGCAGAACACGATCGGGCCGTCGAAGTTGACGATGGCCCGGCCGATCTCGGCGCCGTACTCCAGCTGCAGGTTGCGCATCGAGTCCGGTGAGCCGTCGAAGCCGGAGAGGTTGGCCACGACGACCAGGGGTCTGTTGCCGCTGGCGGCGTTGATGGCCCGGGCCGTCTTCTTGGACGACCGCGGGAACAGGGTCCCCGCGGTGTAGGCGTCCGGCCCGTCGGTGGGTGGGAAGCCGTGCCGAGGGATGGACCGGGACTCGATGCCCAGCAGGCAGACGGAGTGCCCGCCGATGCGGGCGTCCTGCACGACGGCCGTGTCCGCGTCGGCCATCCCGGCCCACCGCTCGAGCGGCTCATGGTCCTGGTCCACCAGCGCCGCCATCACCGTCCTGATGTCGAACGGCTTCTTGCGGTCCGGGTTCTTCTCCGACGAGAAGATGTCGCCCACCGTGGTGAAGTCCGGCGACGCCGGGTGGTCGTGCGGGTAGACGGTGACGTCCCGGTCGTCCGGGTCCGTCGTCGTGGCCCGGCGCGGCCCCTCCTCACCCGGGGCGACGTAGGTGTGGGCGTAGTGCGCCATCAACGTCCCGACGGCACCGGTCAGGTCGCGCGCCCAGTACTGCGCCTGCCCGTTGGGTCCCATCACCCGGTCATAGCCACCGATGCCGTAGTTGTCCTCTGCCGAGACGCCGCCGGAGAAGTCCAGCGACTGCTTGCCGGTGAGCACCATCGCGCTGTCCGGGGTCATCACCAGGATGCCCTTGGTGTGCATGAGCATCGTGGCCTCGGCGTTCCAGTATGGCTGGGCGCCGACGTTGATGCCGGCCACCACCACGTTGATCTCGCCACCGCCCTGCGTGAACTCCACGATCCGCTTCAGCGCCTCGGCGACCCAGTCCATGTTCTCCGTGCCGGAGTCCATCGAGACGCGGGCACCGGCGGAGACGGCATACCACTCCAGCGGCACGTCCAGCTCCTCGGCGAGGTCGAGCGCGGCGATCACCCGACGGCACTCGGCCTCGGACAGCGCTCCCAGCGCCTTGGTCGGGTCACCGGCGAGTACGACCCGCTTCATGCCTTCCGGATAG
Source organism: Ornithinicoccus sp. (assembly GCA_035303365.1). Classification (GTDB taxonomy): domain Bacteria; phylum Actinomycetota; class Actinomycetes; order Actinomycetales; family Dermatophilaceae; genus Ornithinicoccus. Next base: position 16,269 of record DATGRS010000299.1, on the reverse strand, counting down.
AGGGCCGTCGGCGTGGTCACGACCGCGGCGATGATGGCGGCGCTGTTGAGCCCGTAGGCGCGGTCGACCGGGACCAGCCGGCCCGAGTCGTCCAGGTCGTGCTCGACCATGCTCCCGCCGGGACCGGTGATGACGTCCACCAGCTCGTAGGGGTAGGCCAGGCCGCGACGCCGCGCACGCATGACCTTGCCCTGGTAGTCGTCCATCGGCTTGAGCGGTTCGGTCGGCGGAGCGTCGAACGAGGTGACGACGCCGCCGCCCGGCTTGGCGTAGAAGCGGATCGCTACGGGGACCGCCTGGCCATCCGGGCGGGCCACCCGGCCCTGCGCCACGACCTCCTCCAGACCGGCCCGCTCGGTCAGCGGCGTGATCTTGTGCTGCAGGGCGGCCAGCTCCTCCGGACCGGCATCGATGACCGGCCAGACGTGCACCCACACGTGGTTGGTCTCCAGGGCGGTCCCCGCGGCGCCCCGCGCGGTGCGGGCCCGCCGGATGGCCTCCAGGCAGCTCTCCACCGCCCGCTCCCCCTGCGGGAGACTGACGACCTGGCCCGTCTCATCCCGTATGACGGACAGCTGGCGGACCTGCGCCAGTGCCACCAGTCGTCGGTCGGCCGCGTTGTTGGGCGCGACGCACTCATAGAGCAGCACGTCGTCGGGCGCCTCGATCCGGGTGATGTCGAACTCCCGCAGGCGCCACAGGTCCAGTCGGCGCCCCACCATCGGGTGGACGCCGCGCACCAGGATGTCCTCGTGGGTGCCGCCGCGGCCGTCGGGCCGGAAGGTGAGGTACTCGATCTCCCGGCCGCCGCCGGGGCACCCGGCGACTGCCACGCGGCGACAGTCGGGGGCGAAGTCAAGGCCGGCGAGGACATCGGCCAGCTCTGCACTCGCCTCGTCGGCGGACTCAGGCATGCGCGGCCAGGCGAGGTAGAGGTCCATGACCACACCACCCAGCTCGCGCCCCGCAGCGACCTGTTCCGTCAGGGCGGTGACGAGGGCGGACTGGGGGTCTCGCAGCTCAGCCAGGGTGCCGACGGTGGTGATCAGCCGGGTCGGTCGGTCGTCCAGCACGTAGTCGGCGGTCACCAGCTCGCGGTCGGCGGTGGTGATCCTGCGGACGTCATGCAGGTCGAACTCGCGGTAGTGCCGCCGGACCAGCACCTCGAGCATGGGCTCGCGGCGTGGTACGCCCTGCTCCAGGCGGTGGTCGAGGACCGCAGCGATCTGCTCGGGGATCGCGACCAGCTGGTCGATCCGCTGCGCCCGGTCGGGGAGGTCGTCTGCCTCCGCGAGCGCCGCAACCTCCTCGGCGACACCGGCCAGGGCGCTGGCCCGTGCGGCGTTCACGAGCTGCTGGTCGAACCAGCGGAACCGCACGCTGCGAGCAAGGTCGCTGACGATCGGATAGCGCAGCTGCGTGGCCCGGACCAGCCGCTCGAGCACCTCACGGGCATGCGCGGCGCGCTCGGCGATGGGGGGCGGCTCCTCGATCCAGGCCTGCAGGAGCGAGGTCACCACCTGGACGTCCTTGGTGGACCGCTGCTGGGCCAGGAAGATACGGAACACCGCGTTCTCCAGGGCGTCGGTGCGCTCGAGCTCGGTGACGCCGTAGTGCGCGAGCACCTGGAGCAGGCGCTCGCTGAACGACTCGGGCAGCCCGCCCCGCTCGACGTCCAGGCTCTGCAGGTAGGTGTGGAAGTGCTCCCTGGCGCTGTGCACCCGCAGCTCCGTGCGCTGCTCGTCCTCGTTGGGACGGTTGCGGGTGAGCTCGGCCAGGTCGGCGAACGTGCCGAGGATGCTGGTCTCGTCGTCGATGACGTCCACCCCGGCCGCCCGCAGGTCGGCGCGGACGGCGAGGTAACCGACGAGCGGATCGCTGTCCTCACCCACCGGCAGGTCATAACCCAGCACGCGGGAGACCAGCTCGGTGCGCAGCTGCGTCGCGTGGCGTTCGAGCGAACCGTTCTCCGGGTCGGCCGGCAGGTCGAGGTCTGGGCCGTCCTCGACCGTCGGCGAGGAGTCGGCCTCCGCGTCTGCGGTGGGCTCCAGTCGCACCAGGGGAGCGCCCGTCTCGACCTGGCTTCCGGTGCGGACCATCAGCTCGCGCACCCGCGCGGCGAACGGCGCGTGGACCACCGTCTCCATCTTCATGGCCTCGAGCACCAGCACCTGACCGCCCGCGGCGACCTCGTCGCCGACCACGACAGGGGTGGCGACGACGAGCGCCGGCGAGGGTGCCCGGAGGATGCCTCCCTCGTCCCGGCTGACCCGGTGCATGACCTCCTCGACCTCGACAAGGTGGACCGGACCGTGGATGGCACTGACGATCCGGTGCCGTCGACCGTTGACCGTGAGGCGGGTGTGGAACGCGTCGATCGGCTCGGAGACCGCGTCGACCGTCTGCTGCTGACCGGCGCCCTCGACCGTGACGCGGAACTGCTGCGGTCCGGTCTGCACCGTGGTGACCTGCCACGTCACCCCGCGCAGCTTGAGGTCCACGGGCTTGCCCGTGCGGTGCTGGATCTGCGGCCGGCCGCCACGGGCGGTCTCCATCAAGCGGACGATCTCGAGCTCACGCTCGTCGATGTAGGCATCGATCCCCGCGGCCACCAGCGCGACACCGGAGTGCTCGTGGTTGGTCAGCCGACCCTCGGCCCTGACTCGGTCGATCCACCCCGTGTCAGCCCACACGTGGGCTCCGTCCCCGTGCACCCCCGGATCCCTGGCCTCGCCAGCAACCGAGGCTCCGCCCCGGTGCCCCCCCGCAGCAAGGACCGGCCCGATGACCTCAGGCTGCTCGAGCAGGTCGAGGATGAAGCTCTTGTTGGTGGCACCACCCTCGATGACGACCGTGGTCTCCGCCACCGCCCGTCGCAGCCGGGCCAGCGCCTCGTGGCGGTCCCGGCCGTGGGCGATGATCTTGGCGATCATCGAGTCGAAGTCGGCCGGGATGGTGTCGCCCTCACCGACGCCGGTGTCCACCCGGACGCCGGGTCCGGTGGGCAGCTCGAGGAGCGTGATGCGACCCGGCGCCGGCGCGAAGTCGCGGTCCGGATCCTCGGCGTTCAGTCGCGCCTCGATGGCATGACCGCGCTCCTGCGGGCGCGGTCCCTCCAGCCTCCCGCCAGCCGCCACGTGCAGCTGGGCGCGCACCAGGTCGACGTCGGTGGTCACCTCGGTAATGGGGTGCTCCACCTGCAGTCGGGTGTTGACCTCCAGGAACGCGAACTGGCGGCTCCCCGGGTGGTAGAGGAACTCCACCGTGCCCGCGCCGCGGTAGTCGACCGCGAGCGCCAGCCGCTCGGCGGCTGCCCTGAGCTCGTCGGTCTGCTCGTCGCTCAGCAGGGGGGAGGCCGACTCCTCGATCACCTTCTGGTTGCGGCGCTGGACCGTGCAGTCACGCACGCCGATGGCCCACGCGGTGCCCTGGCCGTCCGCGATGACCTGAACCTCGACGTGACGGGCGCCGGTCACCAGGCTCTCCAGGAAGACCACGCCGCTGCCGAAGGCGCGCTCGGCCTCGTCGCGGGTCCGTTGGTAGACCTCGCGCAGCTGGTCCGCGTCCTCGACCTTGCGGATCCCGCGCCCCCCGCCCCCGGCGGTCGCCTTCAGCATCAGCGGGTAGCCGATCTCCTCCGCAGTGGCCAGCGCGTCCTCAAGCGTGTCCAGCCCGCCCCGGCTCCACGGGGCGACGGGCACCCCCACCTCCTCGGCGATGAGCTTGGAGCCGATCTTGTCACCCAGCTTGCGCATCGAGTCCGCACTCGGACCGATGAAGGTCACGCCGAGCCGGTCGCACAGATCGACGAACGTCGGGTCCTCCGCCACGAACCCCCAGCCGACCCAGACAGCGTCGGCCCTGGTGTCCCGCAGCGCACGCTCGAGCACCGCCAGGTCGAGGTAGGGGCGCGCGGAGGCAGGACCGATCGGGTGCGCGATGTCCGCCTCCCGGACGAACATGGCGGTGCGCTCCGCCTCGGTGTACAACGCGATGGTCTGCAGCGGCGGTCCCCCGGCAGCGTTGTGGTCGCGCACGGCGTGGATCAGCCGGGTCGCGGCCTCACCACGGTTGACGATGGCAATACGAGAGAACATCCGTCTCCAACAGGTCGGGCGGCGCGCGCCGGGTGTCGCGGGGGTGCGTACTGACGGTGCCACGTTCCGGGCGCTACTGGCTAGTCGGCGCCCCGTGGACCAGGCAGCCACCCAGCAGTCTGCCCCCGCAATCCTGTCGGACTGCGGGGGCGGCTGGCGAGCGCGTCAGCTCACGGAGCGGTCGGCATCCCCGGGAGCTCGGTGATGTCGGACTCCGCCGGGGCACTGATGTCGACCGGCTCTCCCCAGTTGTCCATCAGCACTACTGCCTCGACGTCCGGCATGTTGAAGGTGACCTTGCGCATGAAGTTCTGGTCGTCCAGCCACACGTCATAGGTGATCTCTGACGGCATACCCACGGTGTCCTCGGCGTCCAGCTGGCTGGTGTCGAGCAGCAGCTCGTAGTGGTTCAGCTGCTCGCCGTCGACTTCCTCGACACCCATGAACGTGACCTTCTGTGCACCGGTCTCCCAGTCGTCCCACTGCGAGGTCATGTCGACCGTGTCGGTGAAGTCCTCGGTGTCCTCGCCCATGAAGTCCTCGAAGGGCACCTTGATGAACTTGCCCTCCTCGGTCATCGGCGGCATGGACATGTAGGCCTGACCGTCGACCATGATCATGTGGACCTGCCCGACACCGGGCATCTCCATCTCGACGTCCAGGGCCGGCGGTCCTGACAGGTCGGCCGCGCCCCGCATGACAAGCGACTCACCTTCGGCTCCCATGTCCATGTCCATGGTGAACGTCGTCAGGTTGTCCATGCCCGGGCTCTTGAGCAGCGCGATGAACTCCTCCGTGCTGACCTCCTCGCCCTCGGCGATCTCTCCGCCGGCGTCGCCCTCGTCGGAGTCCGTCTGGGTCCCGGTGCTGGAGTCGTCGTCCGCGTCGGCCTGGGTGGTGGACGTGCCGACACCAGCGTCCTCGACCTCGGGCGAGTCATCGCCCCCGCAGGCGGCCAGGGTGAGCACGAGAGCCCCACTGGTCGCGACCATCCCCCACGTCGTGCTATTCCTGCGCATGAGCGTCTGCCTTCCTCTGGCGCACGGCCCCGTGCCGCCTGCATCACATCGTTTCACAGCACAGCGCTGAGCTGTGTTCTCATTGATCGACTGATAGACGACTCGCAGAGCGCTGAGGTTCCATGAACGGCAACACCATCTTCCGGCATCAGGACACCGCCGTCCTCTCGGTCACGGCCATCGACGCACCTGTAGTCGTCACCTCGGACTACTTCGACGAGCGGCTCGCCGAGACCTACCGGCGCACGGGGATGCGGCCGGGCATGCTGGCCAAGCTTGCCGGCATCCACGAGCGTCGCTGGTGGCCAGAGGGGACCACCTTTGTCGACGGCGCGGTCGAGGCGGGCGCCAAGGCCATCGCCGAGGCCGGGGTCGACCCTGCCCGGATCGGGCTGATGATCAACACGTCGGTCTCCCGGGAGCACCTGGAACCCTCGATCGCCGTCAAGATTCACGCTGACCTCGGATTGCCGTCCCACTGCCTCAACTTCGACGTCACCAACGCGTGCCTGGGGTTCGTCAACGGCATGCAGCTCGCCGCGACGATGATCGACGCCGGCCAGATCGACTACGCCGTCATCGTCGACGGGGAGGGCTCCCGGCCCGCCCAGGAGAGCGCCCTGGCCAGGTTGTCGGGACCGGACGCCACGAGCCAGGACCTGCAGGACGAGTTCGCCACTCTCACCCTGGGCTCCGGCGCCGCCGCCATGGTCCTCGGCAGGGCCAGCGAGCACCCCGAGGCTCACCGCATCATCGGTGGTGCCTCCCGCGCCGCGACCCAGCACCACCAGCTGTGCGTCGGTGACTACGACAAGATGAGCACCGACACCAAGGGCCTGCTCGTCGCGGGGATGCAGCTGGCGCGGGACCTGTGGGAGGACGCGAGGGAACACTTCGACTGGGCCGACATGGACTGCTACGTCGTGCACCAGGTCTCGACGGTGCACACGGGCCGGACCGCCGAGGTGCTCGGGCTGCCGACCGAGCGGATCCCGCTGACCTTCCCCACCTTCGGCAACATCGGCCCCGCGGCGGTCGCGGTGACCCTCGCCAAGCAGGTCGAGAACCTCGCGCCCGGTGACCGGGTGCTGATGATGGGCATCGGCTCGGGGCTGAACATGACGTGCCTGGAACTCGCCTGGTGATCCCCGGCTCGCCGCTGCCCGCGGACCTTCCCGGGGTGGACCCGCGGTGGTCGCGAGCTGTCGCCGCCCCGGACGCCGAGGGGGTGCAGCGCAGTTGGCACGTGCTCGACACCCAGGCGGCTGCGTCGGGCGAGCCACCGTCCCGGACCCTGTTGTGCGTGCACGGCAACCCCACCTGGTCCTACCTGTGGCGCCGGGTGCTCGCGCAGGCACCACCCGGCTGGCGCGTGGTGGCGGTCGACCACCTGGGCATGGGCTACTCCGAGCGGACCGGCACAGCGCGGTCCCTCGCCCAGCGGGTCGAGGACCTGGGCCGGCTCACCGAGGCACTGGAGCTCACCGGCCCGGTCGCCGTGCTCGCCCACGACTGGGGCGGGCCGATCGGCCTGGGCTGGGCGCTGGAGCACGTCGACCAGCTCAGCCACGTCGTGCTCACCAACACCGCCGTGCACCAGCCCGAGGGATCCCCCTGGCCTGCCGCCATCTCCGCGGTCCGCACCCCACCACTGCTCGACCTGGTGTGCCGGCGGACCCTCGGCTTCGTCCGTGCCGCGACCGCCACCTGCCGTCCCGCCCTGCCCGCACCGGTCCGCCGGGCCTTCGCGGCGCCATACGCCAGCAGTGACCGGCGGGCCGCGATCGGTGACTTCGTCGCGGACATCCCGACCACGCCGCGGCACCCGAGCCACGCACCGCTCGCCAGGATCGCCGACGGACTGGGCGCCCTGGCGCGGGTGCCTGCGCTGATGGTCTGGGGTATGTCGGACCCCGTCTTCTCCGGGCGCTACCTGACCGACCTGCAGCGTCGCCTGCCGCACGCGGACGTGCACACCTACCCTGACGCGTCCCACCTGGTGCTCGAGGACCGGCCGGAGGGCGTCGAGCTGATCTGGGACTGGCTCACCGCTGCGCGTCATGAGGTCGCGGCCGCCCCCGCCCCGATCGTGCCCCTCCGGATCGACACGGCCCACCCCGACGCGACCGCGATCGTCGAGCTCTCCGGCGGTGGTGGCCAGATCAGCTTCGGTGCGCTCGCCGAGCGGGTAGAGGGGCTGGCGCGCGGACTGCACCGCCGCGGCGTGCGTCCCGGGCAACGGGTTGCCCTCCTCGTGCGACCGGGGATCGACCTGACCACCCTGCTGTATGCCGTGCTCCGGCTCGGCGCCGTCGCCGTCGTGGCCGATGCGGGCCTGGGGCGACGACGGCTGGGGGCGGCGCTCAGGGGAGCCGCCCCTGACCACGTGGTCGGGTTCCCGGCGGCCCGGGTCCTGGTCATGGCCGCCCGCGTGCCCGGCCAGTGGGTCCGGTTCGACCGCGACGACGTGGCCGGCCTGATCGCCCAGGGCGTCGGGCACCACATCCCCGCGGACGAGCTGCTGTCGCCCAGGGACGCGCTCGACCATGACGCGGCAGTGCTGTTCACCTCGGGCGCGACCGGCCCTCCCAAGGGTGTCGTCTACACCCGGCGACAGGTCGGCGCCCAGGTGGCCCTGCTGCGCGACACCTTCGGGCTGCACGCGGGCGAACGCTTCGTGGCCGCGTTCGCACCGTTCGCGCTCTATGGACCGGCCCTCGGCCTGGCCTCCGCGGTGCCGGACATGGATGTCACGGCTCCGGACACCCTCACCGCGGCGGCACTGGCCGACGCCGTCGAGGCGGTGGACGCGACGGTTGTCTTCGCCTCACCGGCGGCCCTGGAGAACGTGGTGGCCACGGCGGGGGACCTGAGCCACGGCCAGCTGGAGCAGCTGCGCCGTCCGCGGCTGATCCTCTCCGCCGGTGCACCTGTCCCACTGCCGCTTCTGCAGCGGCTGAAGGAGCTGCTCCCCGCAGCGGCGACCCACACGCCATACGGCATGACCGAGGCGCTCCCGGTGGCGACGCTGGACCCCACGACACTCTCGCCGAGCAGCCCGGCGGACGCCCAGGAGGGCGTCTGCGTCGGCGTGCCCCTACCGGGAGTGACGGTGCGGGTCGCCCCCCTGCTCCCAAACGGCGTCGGCGACGAGCTGTCGTCCGAGGCCGGGGTGCTCGGTGAGATCGTGGTCCGCGCCCCGCACGTCAAGGACCGCTACGACCGGCTCTGGGGCATCCAGCAGGGCAGCGCGCGCCCCGCCGGCTGGCACCGCTCCGGCGACGTCGGGCACCTCGACAGCACCGGCCGCATCTGGGTGGAGGGCCGGCTCAGTCACGTCATCACGGCGGCGGACGGCCCGGTCCCGCCGTATGGCGTGGAGCAGCGCATCGAGAACGTCCCGGGGGTGCGCCGCGCAGCAGTCGTCGGGGTGGGACCCGCCGGCACGCAACAGGTCGTCGCCGTGGTCGTGCCCGAGGGTTCGACACCGACCGGCGGCCCGCTGTCCCACGGCGCGCTGGCCCGGATCGCCGAGCGCGTCCGCCAGCCGGACACCTCGGTGCCGCCGCACGTCGCCAGCGCGGTGCGCGCCGCGGCCGGGGTCCCGGTCGCCGCGGTGCTGCGCCGCGACTGGCTGCCGGTCGACATCCGGCACGCGGCCAAGGTGGACCGCACCGAGCTCGCGCGCTGGGCGACCGGGATCCTGCACGGCCCACAGGTCGCGCGAGAGGCATTCCGGAGTCACCCGAGGGCTCCGAGCCGGCGGAGCCTCTGATGCGCGTCCTCGTGACCGGCGCCAGCGGAATGCTCGGCCGTGCCGTGGCCGACACGCTGGCGGCCCGGGGCGACGACATCACCGTCCTGCAGCGTCGGCCGTCCGGCAGCCCCCACCGCGAGGTGCTCGGCGACGTCTCCGACCGGACGACTGCCGCGGAGGCGACCGACCGGCAGGACGCCGTCATCCACCTAGCGGCCAAGGTCGACGTCGTGGGGCCCTGGGAGGACTACCTGCGCACCAACGTCGAGGGCACCCGGACCCTCATCCGTGCGGCCCGCGCCTCCGGTGTCTCCCGCTTCGTCCAGGTCTCGTCGCCCTCGGTCGCCCACGCGGGCGACTCGCTGGCCGGCGTGGGTGCCGGACCGGCTGACCCGGGCCGGGCGCGGGGCAACTACGCCCGGAGCAAGGCAGCGGCAGAGGTGATCGCCCTGGACGCGGACGACGCGGCCCTGGCCGTCACCGCCATACGCCCGCACCTGGTGTGGGGCCCGGGCGACACCCAGCTCATCGGCCGGATCCTGGACCGTGCCCGCGCCGGACGGCTCCCGCTCGTCGGGGCGGGCACCAGGCTGGTGGACACGACCTACGTGACGAACGCCGCCGACGCGATCGTTGCGGGGCTGGACCGGATCGAGGTGGCGCACGGACAGGCCCTGGTCGTCACCAACGGTGAGCCGCGGCCGATCGGTGAGCTGATCAGCGACATCTGCCGCGCGGGCGGGGCACCGCCCCCCAGCCGGCACCTGCCGGTCCGGCTGGCCTGGCTCGCCGGCGCCGCGGTGGAGGGCGCCGTCGCCGTGAGCAACGCCGTGTCGGCCCTGCCCAGCATCACCGAGCCGCCCCTGACCAGGTTCCTCGCCGAGCAGTTCTCGACGGCGCACTGGTTCGACCAGCGGCACACCCGCGCCGTGCTCGACTGGACGCCGCGGGTCAGCATCGACCGGGGTCTGCAATACCTTGCTGCGGCGTCGGGTGGCGACGGCTAGCGTGGTGCACGGCCGGGAGCACCGTGACAGCGTGAAGTCACGATGACAGCAAGGACTGGGGTCGATCGGGCATGAGCAGGGCACAACGTGCACGCAGGGTGGCCGCTGCCGCTGCGTATGGCGGCAGCGGTCTGGCAGCCGCGGGTCTGGCCGGGTGGGCACTGCTCCAGGCCGAGATCGTGATCGCCAAGCGCGTGATCGGGGACGGCCCGGGCACCCCTCAGCCTGATGAGGGCACCTACGGAGCCGGTTTCGGCGAGGCCCGCCGCATTCTCGTGCTGGGCGACAGCACCGCAGCAGGCGTCGGAGCCAACCGACCTGCAGAGACGCTCGGAGCCATCGTCGCGACGGGTGTCGCGGCCCTCAGCGGTCAGCCGGTGGAGCTGCGCAACGTGTCCCGCAGCGGGGCCACCTCGCCGCAGCTGCTGGGGCAGCTCGAGCGTGGCCTCAGCCTGCTGCCCGAGCCTGAGGTGGCGATCATCATGATCGGTGCCAACGACGTCAAGGAGCGCCTGGACCGTGCGGCGTCGGTCCGCGTGCTCAGCGAGACGGTCAGCCACCTGGTCGAGCTCGGCACGGAGGTCGTGGTGGGCACCTGCCCCGACCTGGGATCTGTGCGCCCCATCCCGCAACCGCTGCGCGCGCTGGTGGAGCGCTGGAGCCGGGACCTGGCCGCCGCCCAGACGGTGGCGGTCGTTGAGGCCGGTGGGCGCACCGTCTCGATGGGTGACCTGCTCGGCCCCACGTTCCGGGCCTCGCCCCTGGAGATGTTCAGCGAGGACGGGCTGCACCCGTCGTCGGCCGGCTACGCCCGGGCTGCCGCAGCGCTGCTTCCCAGCGTCGTCGACGCGCTCGGCATGCGCACCCTCGACACCGGGCGTACGCCCGACCACCGCCGCGGTGAGCGGGTCGAGCCGCTAGCGCAGGCGGCCGAGCGAGCGGTGCTCGACCCGGGCAGTGAGGTCTCCGCCGTGGATGTCGACGGGCGGTCCCGTAGCGAGCGGGGCCGGTGGGCGCAGCTGCTGCGCCGGAACCGAAACCCCGGCCCAGCCGCGGCCGTCCAGGCAGATGAGGCAGGCGTTGTGTCCGGCGCCCAGCTGACGGAGTGACGCACCGTGAGGCCCCTGCGCCGAGGTCGCAGCCCGGCTCCTAGACTGACGAGTAACGTCTACCAGGAGGAAACATGCCCGAGGCCGTCATCGTCGCAGCCGCCCGTACCCCGATCGGCCGCGCGTTCAAGGGGTCGCTGACCACGGTCCGCCCCGACGACCTCGCCACCGGGGTTATCCGCGCCGCCCTGGACCAGGTCCCCGCCCTGGACGCCACCACGATCGACGACCTCTACCTCGGTTGCGCCGAGCCGTGGGCGGAGCACGGCAGCAACATGGCCCGCGTCGTGTCGGTGCTGCTCGGCCTCGACGGGCTCCCGGGAGCGACGATCAACCGCTTCTGCGCCTCCTCGGTGCAGACCACGCGGATGGCCATGCACGCCATCCGTGCCGGCGAGGGTGACGTCTTCATCAGCGCCGGGGTGGAGTGCGTGTCGCGCTACGCCGACTTCTCCGGGGCCGGAGGGAGCAAGTCCGAGTGGCAGAACCCGCGCTTCGCTGACTCTCAGGCGCGCAGCGCTCGCCTGGCCGAGAGCAACGAGACCTGGACCGACCCGCGCGAGGAGGGCCTGCTGCCGGACATCTACCTCGCGATGGGCCAGACCGCGGAGAACGTCGCCACGGCCCGCGGCGTCTCCCGGGAGCGCCAGGACGAGTGGGGCGTCACCAGCCAGAACCGCGCTGAGGCGGCCATCGAGGCCGGCGTCTTCGAGCGCGAGATCGCGCCGGTCACCCTGGCCGACGGCACGGTGGTGAGCAGGGACGACGGTCCCCGACCTGGCGTCACGCTGGAGAAGGTGTCCCAGCTGCAGCCGGTCTTCCGCGAGGACGGCACCATCACCGCCGGGAACTGCTGCGCCCTCAACGACGGCGCTGCCGCCCTGGTGATCATGAGCGACACCCGCGCCAAGGAGCTCGGACTCACCCCGCTGGCCCGGGTGGTGTCCACCGGTGTCTCGGCACTTTCCCCCGAGGTGATGGGGCTGGGTCCGGTCGAGGCCTCACGCCAGGCGCTGGCCCGAGCGGGCATGACCATCGACGACATGGACCTCTACGAGATCAACGAGGCGTTCGCCGCCCAGGTGCTGCCCAGCGCGGACGACCTGGGCATGGACTTCGACAAGCTCAACGTGCACGGCGGCGCCATCGCCCTCGGGCACCCGTTCGGCTCCACCGGCGCCCGGATCAGCACCACGCTGATCAACGCGCTGCAGACCCGCGACGCGCAGTTCGGTCTGGAGACCATGTGCGTCGGCGGCGGTCAGGGCATGGCGGTCATCCTGGAGCGGCTCAGCTAGGCCGCGGGCGACGACACTCGGCTGGTCGCACAGCGCCTAGCCCTTCTTGGAGCCGGCAAGGTCTCTTGGACCCGGCTATAACCGGGTGCAAGAAGGGCAACCGGGTGCAAGAAGGGCAACCTGCTGCACGAGAGGCATCCTGGCAGAGGAGGTGGCGGCTCCCGGGTCAGCCGATGGCGCGGCGCAGCGCAGTGAGCTCGGCTGCCAGCGGTTCCGGGTCGAGCCCGGCGAGGTCGTGGTCATAGATCATCACGCGCAGCTGGTCCATGAGGACGGCTGGACCCAGGTCGGGGACCGGCACGCACGGCATACCCTCAGCTGCTGCGACGCGGTCGGCGAGCGACTGCACCAGCTCACGCACTGTCGGGGCAACAGAAAGCGCGTGGTCCAGCGGCAGCTGCTGCCACCGCCGGACCACGCGCTGTAGCTCTGTCCCGATCAGCTCACGCGCGGGCGCGTGCGGGTCGGGGCTGACCACCTGGGTCAGTCGTTCTGCAGGATCGCGAACAGACGCAGGAACTCGATGTAGAGCCACACCAGGCTGGCGACGAGGCCGTGGCCCATCAGCCAGGAGTACTTCTCCGGCGCGCCGGCGTTGATGCCGCGGTCGATCGAGTCGAAGTCAACGGCCAGCGAGTAGGACGCCAGGCCGACACCGAGCAGCGACACGATGATCCCCAACGGGCCGCCGTAGATACCCCAGCCGTCGCCGAAGCCCAGGAAGGACGCACCGATGTTGATCAGCAGGAACACCAGGTAGCCCATCGCCATCATGCCGAAGATGCGGCGCGACTTGCTGGTGACCTTGATGAAGCCGACCTTCCAGGCGATGAACATGCCGGCGAAGGTGCCCATGGTCGCCACGACGGCGCTGGTCACCACGCCCGGCCACATCTCGTTGAAGGTGAAGCTCACCGCCCCGATGAACAGTCCCTGCAGGACCGCGTGCACCAGGATCAGCGGGACGTTGACCTTCTTGCTGAAGCCGATCACGAAGCTCAGCGCCAGCGACCCGAACATTCCCAGCAGCCAGATCGGCATCGCCAGGGGTGCCTGGCCGGTCTGCGGGTCGGTGGTTCCGCTCACGAAGAACCAGGTCCCGGCCGCCACGGCGAGCACGATGGCGAACAGGCTCATCGACTTCATGACCACGTCGTCCAGGGTCAGTCGACCGGTCTGCGCGGGACCCGCGGGGGTCTGGCGGTACATCTGGTCCAGCTGCTCCGGGCTCATGGTCTCGGAAGCGCCGGGGTAGCCCATCGGCATCTGGGGCTGCCCCTGGGGGCCGGGCGCACCGTAGCCCTGCTGGGGTGCCTGGTTGAACCCGGCATACTGCTGGGCTTCCTTGTCGATGCGGTTAAAGACAGGGTTGGTCGCCATCTCTGGCCCTCCTCGTTAGCGGCACACACGTGTCGTCGGTTCATAGTTTAGAGCGAACGGGGCGCGCATCGTGTTCCCGCCGTCCACAACGTTCTGGCGCGTTGTCCTCCCAGAACGGTAAACTTGTCCTCTTGCCACAACCTTGCCGAGACCTGGAGTCCCGAATGCCGAGCCGTACCCCCGTGCGCCTGGCGTGCGTCACAGCCGCAACCGCCCTGGTCGTGTCCGGTGTCCCGCAGCCGGTGACGGGTGCGCCTCAGGCGGCCTCGACCGTCGCCAACGCCATGCCGGGCACCCCGCTGGCCCCGTCCCCGGTGACGGCCGGCTACCCCCGACAGAACATCCTCGTCGAGCCCCCGGTCGACCCGTCCGACGCTGCCATCAAGCTGGGTTTGACGCCCTATCACGAGATCGCTCCGCTGCTCAACGACCTGCAGCGCGGCTCGCAGCGGGTCAGTGCCGAGGTCATCGGCCAGACCGTTACCGGCCGCGAGCTGTACCTGGTCACCCTGACGTCACCTGAGTCGCCGGCGGAGGCCATGCAGCAGGACAGGATGCGCGACCGGATCCTGCACCAGCCGGCGCAGGCCGCCGGTGACCGGGGACTGGCACGCAGCTACAAGGCGCCGATCTTCCTCAACAACAACATCCACGGTGATGAGTGGGAGGGCACCGACGCCGCGCTCCGGCTCATCGAGCACTACGCCACGAGCGACGACCCAGCCGTCGTGGACACCCTGGACCGGAGCCGGATCTACGTCGTGGTGACGATGAACCCGGACGGGCGCCACGACAACACCCGGGTCAACGCCTCGGGGTTCGACATGAACCGCGACTTCGCGACCGCCACCCAGCCCGAGGTGATCGCGGTGCGCGACGCCCTGGTGCGGACCCAGCCCCTCGTGATGCTCGATCTGCACGGCTACGTCAACGGCACGCTGATCGAGCCGACGACACCCCCGCACGGCGAGAACTACGAGTACGACCTGTTCATCAAGCACGCCTACCCCAACGGGCTGGGGATGGAGCAGGCCGTGCTCGACCTTGGCTACACGCCGAGCGACGACGGGGTGAACCCTCCGCAGATCCCGTTCCGCGACTGGGCGGAGGGTTGGGACGACTGGCCCCCGATCTTCACCCCGCAGTACGCCGCGTTCCACGGTGCGGTGTCGCACACCGTCGAGATCCCGCTGCGCGTCAACCGTTCGGACTACAACCGCCCGGAGTCGGAGCTGCGGCGACGCTCCGCGATCAACACCGACGTCGCGCACGCCGCGATGACCGCCTCGATCGGCTATGTGCAGGAGCACCGCGAGGAGCTGCTGGCCGACCAGATCGAGATCTTCCGCCGCGGCGTCGCCGGCGAGGACCAGGTGCCGGTCACCGAGGAGCTGTTCCCCGAGATCGGCCCCGAGGACGTCTACCTCACCGACTACCCGCGTGCCTACCTCATCCCCGTCGAGGACGAACAGCGGTCCGCGCCAGCCGCCGCCCGCCTGGTGGACCACCTCATCGACAACGGCGTCGAGGTCCGGACCACCCGGGTGTCCGTCACGGTCGGGGACACGACGTATGCGCCCGGCAGCTACGTGGTCGACATGCACCAGGGCAAGCGCGGGATGGCCAACACGATCCTCGGTCCCGGGACCGACATCAGTGACCGGGTCGACGCGATGTACGACATCTCCGGCTGGAGCCACGGTCTCCTGTGGGGGGCGGACGTCGTGGCGCTCCCGGAGGGCAGCAGTATGCCGCGCACCGGCAGGGCGATCGGCGCCGCCATCCCCACGGGGGCGGTCGAGGGGTCCGGCGACCTGCTGCTGCACCTGAACGACCCGGCTGACCTCGCCGCTCTCAACCACCTGGCACGCAGTGGCGTCGGTGTCGAGTGGCTGGACGACGGCACGGTCCTGGTCCCCGAGGAGGACTCAGCAGAGGCCCACGAGACCGCCGACTCCTTCGGCGTCGTCCTGACCGAGGCACCCGCCGACACCGCGGGCAGCCCGATCGACGAGTTCGTCGTGGCAGCCGCCGCCCCACCCACCGAGGTCTGGGCGCTGAACGAGATGGGCTTCGACGTCCGCACCGTCAACGCGAACGTGCTGAACGACGGGTTCGACTACGCCGAGGTCGATGCGCTCTACGTCTCCTCACGACTCTCGTGGGGCTCGCTCGACGACGACGCACGCAACGACATGACCTCGTTCCTGCGCAACGGCGGTGGGTTCGTGGGCCGCGGTGTCAACGGCGCCAACCTCAACGCGTCGCTGGGCCTGCTCGACGCGACCCTCGAGAGCGGTCGGGGGGACGGCAACGGCGTGGTCAACGTCGCCAACAGCGGCACCGCGCTCACCGCCGGCGCCACGCCCCACTCCTTCGTGTACTCACCGGCCTGGTTCACCGACCTGGGGGCGGGCGTCACGGTCGACCAGCGTTACGGAGCCGAGGACGTGCTGGTGAGCGGTCACTGGGCGCGCACCGCCGGGGAGGGCGGGCAGGACGCCGCGGCCGGCCAGCCGCTGATCGTCAGCGGCACAGGCGACGACGGGGCCGCCGTGCTGTTCGGCAGCGAGCCGCTGTTCCGCGCCCACCCCAAGGGTCA
>DATGRS010000298.1:0-17943 GCA_035303365.1 Ornithinicoccus sp. | reverse complement strand
CGGACGGTCGGTATGTCGAGCTCCCTGGTGACGAGCTGGCCGCGTTCTTCGGTGACACCGATGCGCTGATGGACGAGATCGAGGAGTTCGTGACGGGCACGCGCACCGGGGCGGACGGGGACCGGGTCGTGGCCACGATGCCGGTCACCGACATCGTCGGCTCGACGGCGCGGTGCGAGGTGTGGCCGTCCATGTCGCCGCCCGGGTGGCGGCCCTGGGCACGGCGGGAGAGGTGCTGGTCAGCGGGACGGTCCGGGACCTCGTCCTCGGGTCCGGCCACGTTCCTGCCCCACGGTGAGCAGACACTCGCCGGTGTGCCCGGGACGTGGGAGGTCCTCGCAGTCGACATGGGCGCACTACCCTCTCGAGTATGAGCCGGATCTTCACCACCAGCTTCGCGTCGGTATATCCGCACTACGTGGCGAAGGTCGAGCGAAAGGGACGCACGAAGGACGAGCTCGACGAGGTCATCGAGTGGCTGACCGGCTTTGACCGCGCGGCCCTGGACCACCACCTCGAGGAGGGCACGACGTTTGAGGACTTCTTCGGTGCGGCGGAGCTCAACCCCAACGTGTCGCTGATCACGGGCAGCGTGTGCGGGGTGCGTGTGCAGGACGTCGAGGACCCGCTCATGCGGCAGATCCGGTACCTGGACAAGCTCGTCGACGAGCTGGCGAAGGGCCGCCCGATGGAGAAGGTTCTGCGGGGTTAACAGCAACGGTGGGCAACCGTATGAGGGGTGCCGCCAGCGGTGGCACGATCCGACAGGCCGGGTTTATCTGGAGGGGACCACGTTCCCCGACACATGGAGGTTTGCCATGAGCCAGGTCACCGAGTCTGTCGACGTCGACGTCCCGATCCGGGCGGCATACGACCAGTGGACGCAGTTCGAGACGTTCCCGGAGTTCATGGAGGGCGTGGAGTCCGTGACGCAGGTCAGCGACACCCGCAACCTGTGGACGGTCGAAGTGGGCGGCGCCACCCGCCAGTTCGAGACCGAGATCACCGAGCAGCACCCGGAGGAGCGCATCGCGTGGACGACGGTGGGCGGCGACCTCCAGCAGGCCGGTGTCGTGACCTTCCACAAGTTGGATGAGAACACGACACGCGTGACCATCCAGATGGACTGGGATCCGCACGGCGTGGTGGAGAAGGCTGGAGCCGCGCTGGGTGTGGATGACCGGCGGGTGAAGGGCGACGCCAAGCGCTTCAAGGGGTTCATCGAGTCTCGCGGTACCGAGACCGGTGCCTGGCGGGGTGACGTGCCGCGCCAGTGAGCGGTCCTCGGTGTCACTGACACCTCACGCAGCGGCGACAGCAGCGGGCACTGTGGGACAGCTCGCTGCTGTCGCCCTGTCGTCTCCGAGGTAGGTGGCGCGGGGTAGCGTGACGGCGTGGCCCGCCAGATCGACCTCCTCCGTGCTCTGCTGCGTCCGCGGGACGCCGTGCCGGGTCAGGGCCTGCTGGACCCGTCGGTCACGACGATGCGGGTGCGTCCGGCTGACCTCGACATCTATCTGCACGTCAACAACGGCGTGTACCTGCAGATGATGGACGTCGCGCGGACCAACTACATCGCCGATCTCGGTGGCTTTCCGCTGCTGAAGGAGCGGCGGTGGTACCCGGTGGTGGCGGCACAGACCGTGAGCTATCGCCGGTCACTGAAACTGGGGCAGCGGTTCGAGATCACCACGAGCGTGGTCGGGTGGGACGAGCGGGTGATCTATCTGGAGCAAATCTTCTGCGGCGCCGGCGAGCGGTGCGCCCGCGGACTGGTCGCCGGAAGGTTCCTGGCTAGGGGGTCCTCCGAGCGGGTGCCCGCCCCAGAGGTGGTCGAGGCACTGGCTCCGGGCGTCGTGCAGCCGGGGCTTCCGTCTGACGTGGCCAGCTGGGCGCAGGCCCTGGACGTGGCGCACCGAGCTGACTGACGACGTCATCAAACCCGTGCGACACGCAGACGTCGGGCCAACCGACCGCGGGAGGAGCGCGCGGTCAGCTGGCCCGACGTCACGACTGGCGGGCGCGGTCTGCTTCGGCCTCGGCCCCCAGCCGTTCACTGGATCCTGCCGGAGCCTGACGCGTCAGCGCATGCTCACGTCGTCGATCAGGAAGGACGTCGCCAGCGTGACGTCCTCGGCGGCGACGAAGCGGAGGGTGACCGTCTGCCCGGCGAACTGCGACAGGCTCACGCTGCGCTGGATGTAACCGCTGGAGGCGTGCAGGTTGGACCAGGTGCCCAGCACCGTCGTCGTGCCGCCTGCGACCACCTGGACCTGCATCCGGTCGTAGGCCGAGGTCCTGGTCCTCTCGGCCGTCACGACGCGCAGCCAGAAGTCCAGCGTCGCGCCCGTCGAGGGGACCGTGACCTGCTGGGTGATGGCCTCCGTGCGGGTCTGGCCGTAGCCGACGAGCCACGCCTTGTTCGACCCGGTGCGCGCGGCATACCCGCCCGAGCCGATGGTGCCGGTGTCACCGCTCCACCCGGTCGCGCCGCTCTCGAAGCCCCCGTTGGTCACGCCACTGGTGGGGGGCGGTGGGTCGGTGGGCGGCGTGGAGCCGCCGCCGGTCAGGGCGGGGGTGTAGAGCAGGCGGTTGGGCGAGCCGGAGCCGGGGTTGGTGACCCGGCCGGTGGTCGCCGCCGCGTTGACGGCTGAGGACACCTGGGACGGCGACGCGGAGGGGTTGCCCTGCAGGTACAGCGCGACCGCCCCGGCGACGTGCGGCGACGCCATCGAGGTGCCGCTGATGCTGTTGGTCGCGCTGTTGGAGGTGTGCCACGCCGAGGTGATCGAGCTGCCCGGTGCGAAGAGGTCGACGCAGCTGCCCCAGTTGGAGAAGCTCGAGCGGGCGTCGGAGCTCGTCGTCGAGCCGACGGTGATCGCGGCGGCGGCGCGGGCGGGGGAGACGTTGCAGGCGTTCTGGTTCTCGTTGCCGGCGGCCACCACGACGGGTATGCCGCGCGCGACCAGCCGGTCGACGGCCTGGTCGAGGGTCGTCGAGGCGCCGCCGCCCAGGCTCATGTTGACCACGGATGGGCGCGGGGCGTTGTTGGCGACCCAGTCCATCCCGGCGATGATCCCGGACGTGGAACCGCTGCCGGTGCAGCCGAGGACGCGCACCGGGACCAGGGTCGCGCCCTTGGCCACGCCGTAGGTCGTGCCGCCGACGGTGCCCGCGACGTGGGTGCCGTGGCCGTTGCAGTCGTTGGTGCCGCGCCCGTCGCTGATCGCGGTGTAGCCGGAGGCGGTGCGGCCGGAGAACTCGCCGTGGGAGGTCCGGATGCCGGTGTCCACGACGTAGGCGCGCACGCCCTGGCCCGTCGCGTCGTAGGTGTAGGTGCCGTTGAGCGGCAGCGTGCGCTGGTCGATGCGGTCCAGGCCCCAGGTGGCGTTGTTCTGCGTGGCGTCGATGGAGATGACCGCGTCCTCCTCGACGTGGGCCACCGCCGGGTCGGCGCGGAGCTCGGCCAGCTGGGCCGGGGTGAGACGGGCCGCGTAGCCGCCGAGCGCCGTGAAGGTGTGGTCCACCTTGGCCCCCTGGGCGCGGGCCTTGGCGACCTGGCGCTCCGTTGCGGCGCGGACGGCCTCGTGGGCTCGTGCCGTGGCCTTGTCCGACGGCCCGCCCTTGGCGGCGGGCGGCGTCTCGAGGACGACGATGTAGGACCCCTCGATCGCGGCGTCGCTGTCGGCCTCGACGAGCGGTGCTGGGGCGTCGGGTCGGTCCGGTGCGGCGACGGTCGGGCCGGCGAGCCCGATGGTCAGCGCCAGGCCGGTGAGTGCGGCCAGTATCCTTCGGCGGCTGGGATGCATCCGTGTGCTCCTTTGGTGGCACCGCGACGGGGCGGCGCCCCGTCGTCACCAACAGCGTCGACCCTCGAGCGTCGCGGTGGCGAGCACTCCTGTGAAACCTGTACCCAATCCTGGCCGGATGCTGACCCGGTGCGGGGGAGGTCTTGACTCCGGCGAGGCGCATCCCGGTCACGCTGCTCCAGGACCGAGGAGGATGGTGGGCCGAGCGGACAAGCCTGCGCACGCCATACGAAGGCTTGTCAAGTGCTTGTCTAGACTTACTGGGCGGTGTGCCGAGGACCGCGTCCAGCGACCGGGTGCAGCGCAGTCGGCGCGGACCATCTGCCGACAGACATCTACGCTGAGCCCATGACGAACGCAGCGGCAGGACCCCGCCATGACGGACGCCAGACCGACCAGCTCCGCGAGGTGCGCATCACGCGCGACTGGCTGGACCACGCCGAGGGAAGCGTGCTCATCGAGTTCGGCCGGACCCGCGTGCTGTGTGTCGCCTCGTTCACCGAGGGAGTGCCGCGCTGGCGCAAGGGGAGCGGGCTGGGCTGGGCGACAGCGGAGTATGCGATGCTCCCGCGCGCCACGCACACCCGAAGTGACCGTGAGTCGGTCAAGGGCCGCATCGGTGGGCGCACGCACGAGATCTCTCGGCTGATCGGGCGCAGCCTGCGCGCGGTGATCGACCTGTCCGCGCTGGGGGAGAACACCATCCACCTGGACTGCGACGTGCTCCAGGCCGACGGTGGCACCCGGACGGCGGCGATCACCGGGGCGTATGTCGCCCTGGTCGACGCGGTGGAGAAGGGCCGGTCGCTGGGACTGATCAAGCAGGGCGCCGAGCCGATCACCGGAGAGGTCGCCGCGGTCAGCGTGGGCGTCGTGGACGGCGAGCCGGTCCTCGACCTGGACTATGTCGAGGACGTCGACGCGGACACCGACATGAACATCGTGATGACCGGTGACGGCCGGTTCATCGAGGTGCAGGGGACTGCGGAGGGGGCTCCGTTTGACCGCGAGCTGCTCGACGCGCTGCTCGACCTGGCGGGAGAGGGGTGCGCCGAGCTGATCGCGCGGCAGCTTGCGGCGCTCGGTGGGGACGACATGGGCGGGTCGGTCTCTCACGAGGTCGGCGCCGACGTGGACCAGGGGCCGCCGACGTGGTGACCGCCGGTGACCGGCGGATCGTGCTGGCGACCAGGAACGCTCACAAGGTGGAGGAGCTGCGCGACATCCTGGCCGACGTCCTCGCCCGGACCCGCCACGAGCTGGTGTCCGTGACGGACTTCCCCGAGGTCGAGGACGTCGTCGAGTCCGGGGTCACCTTCGCCGCCAACGCCATCCTGAAGGCGGAGGCGGTCGCCGACGCGACCGGGTTGCCGGCCCTCGCGGACGACTCCGGTCTGGCCGTCGACGTGCTCGGCGGAAGTCCCGGGGTCTTCTCGGCCCGGTGGTCGGGCGTGACCGGACCCGACAAGGACCCTGCCAACAACGCGCTGCTGCTGAGCCAGCTATCCGATGTGCCCGACCAACACCGTGGGGCCGGGTTCGTCTGTGCGGCCGCCCTTGCGGTACCGGGGCAGGAGACGGTCGTGCGCGAAGGGGCGGTGCGCGGTGTGCTCGGGCGTGAGCCGCGGGGAAGTGGCGGGTTCGGCTACGACCCGCTGCTGGTGCTGCCCGACGGGCGGACATTGGCGGAGTACTCCGCGGAGGAGAAGCACGCGATCAGTCACCGGGGGCGTGCGTTCCGGGCGCTGGCGCACGACGTGGTCCGCGCCCTCGGCTGACGCTCCCTCAGCCAAACCGCGTCGGCGATCTCCCGCTCGCCACAACTGAGCACCGAGCAAGGGTGGCCGATCGAAGCGCGTGCTCCGCAGAGCCTCGGTAGCGTCGGCCACATGTCTTTAGATCCTGATGTGCAGGTGGGCCGAAGGCTGCCGTCCAAGGCATCCGGCCTACTCCTCGGCCTCGGCCTGGGCGGGTTCATCGACGGCATCGTGCTGCACCAAGTGCTTCAGTGGCACCACATGGTGAGCCACGTCGAGGAATACCCCATGAACACCGTCGCCGGCCTCGAGGTGAACACGTTGGCGGACGGCTTCTTCCACGTCGCAACGTGGTTCTTGGTCCTGGCCGGCTCCATCACAGCCGTCAAGGCCTGGCGCGATGGCCGTCTGGCGCCGAGCTGGTCCTTCCACTTCGGTCTGTTGCTGACGGGGTGGGGGATCTTCAACCTCGTGGAAGGCATCGTCAACCATCAGATCCTGGGCATACACCATGTGCGCGACGACATTGGAGCGCCCTTGTCGTGGGACATAGCGTTCCTCCTGTTCGGTGCGCTGCTGGTCGTCGGTGGCTGGGCCCTGCACAAGAGCGGGGTGGCTGCCATGGAGCGCCGCACGAGGTCAGCGGCCTAGAGCTGCACGTGCGACTCCAACGTCGCTGTCACAGGCCCGCGGCCCGTGACGCCTCCGGCGTCCGGCGGTGCAGTCCCCTCTCGGCCTCGGCGGAGGTGTTCCGCGTCCGTGGTCGTGCGCGTCAGGGCAGCTGGTCGCCGGGCGCTGCGTATGGCGGGCGGGAGGGATCCTGGACGGCCGTCTTCTGCTTCCGGCGCTGCCACCACTTGTAGCCGGCGATCGCCAATGGTGCGATGCGGATCAGGTTGCGCCACATGTCTGCCTCCTGGTCGGGGTAGGACTCGACCCCAACCTCGCCCGATCCCGGCGGCGGCGCAACCGCGCCGCACGGGTCGGGACTTTCGGCACTACCCCGGGGTGCCGCCACGGCGCAGTCTCGAGGGGACGGAGGTGTTTGACAGTGAGACTCAACAGCGCTGCTCGTCGGCTGGGCCATTTCCCTGGCCGACCACGCGGGCCTCGTGCACCCGCGGGTGCACCACGGCACGCACGCCTGATGCACGACGGGCTCTGGGACCGACGGGGTCTCGGAGCCCTGCCGTCACCATATTGAGACCACGAGAGGTCACGATGGAACTGCTGAGCGGATCTTCCGACGACGAGCTGTTTGCGACCCCGTCGCCGCTCGCCTTCGTCCGGGACGCCCGGGGCGGCCTCGTGGTCCCGAACCAATGGGGGTGCTACACCGCAACCCCGCCCCTCACGCTGCTTCGTCGCCGGCCGGCGATGACCGCCACGAGTGGTGTGCGATGAGAGGCCGTGCGCGTGCGTGGAGAGACCCGGTGATCTGGACCGGCGTGATCGCGCTGCTCGTGGTGACGTGCAGCACCGCCGGGCTCGTCGACCCTCGCGTCTACGCTCAAGAGACGCAGAACTGGGCTCTGCAGGGACAGGGCCAGGACATCGGCAACCTGCTGGCCGTCGTCGCGCTCGTCGTGACGGCTGTCCGCTACCGCAGTGGCTCGGCACGGGCGGGCCTGCTGTGGCTGGGCACCCTGCTGTACCTCATCTACGCGTTCACGGTGTATGCGATGGCCGTCCACCTCAACTACCTGTTCCTGCTGTATGTCGCGGTGCTGGGTCTCAGCTCGTGGGCCGTGCTGAACCACGTGGGCCAGGTGCGAAGTGGGGCGTTCACCTTCCCTGGGGGACGCCCCCGCACGGTTGCCGCCTGGACTCTCATCGCCACCGGGGTGTTGTTCGCCGTGCTGTGGCTGAGCGAGCTGGTGCCCGCCCTCGTGACGGGTCAGACCCCGGCGAGCCTGACCGAGGCTGGGCTGTGGGTCAACCCGATCCACGTCATCGACCTGGCGCTCGTCCTGCCGGCCTTTATCGCCAGCGGCATCGCATCCCTCAGACAGCAGCACGCCGGGCTGTTCTGGTTGGCACCGTGGCTGGCGTTCTCGGTCCTGATGGGTAGCAGCATCATCGGGGCGATGCTGCTGATGACTGCCGCCGGAGAGGGCAGCACGGTGCCCCCCATGGTGATGGTCTCGGTGGTGGTGCTGGCCAGCCTTGCCGCGTGCTGGGCATATCTGCGAGGCACGACGATGGCAGAGGTTCATGAGGCTCAGTCATCGGATGACTGGCCCGTAGTTCCAGCGGGACTGTCGCGCAGGTGAGTGTCAAAGAACTCCGTGATGCGCCTGCGCGCATCCTGCGTCGCGTCCTCGTCGTACCGTGTGCCCGAGACGCGGGCCAGGAAGCGCAGGAGCAGGGTGGCGGGGTCGTGGTCGTTCATGAACCCGTGGCCGACACCCGGGTAGACCTTCACATGGTGCGGGATGTCGTGGTCCGCGAGCACGCTCTCCAGACGTCGCCCGGCGGCGCTACCCAACGGCGAACGGTCGGCCGCGCCGTAGCTACCGACGATGGGACAGGCTTCGGCCAGCCAGGTCTGCGCATCGGAGGGGCATCCGCCGTAGTTCACGCTCACTGCCGCGTAGCCCAAGTTCGGAGCCAACGCCAACGCGTACCCGGCGCCCATGCAGCCCAGGCGGCTGCCCCAGTAGTACAGGTCCGGTGCGACCGCCAGGAAGCCTTCACTCGTCAGGTCTATTCCGTCAGTCATTCCGGCGGTATGTCGGACGCAAGCGCGAGCCGGGAGATGGCGCGACAGGCAGGGAACGGTCCAAAGAAATGGACCGCCTTGGCCCCAGAGATTGTTGCTCGTACCCGGAGCGTAGAGTCAAGGCAACAGGTCTCGGAAAAGGCCCCGACCGACCGGGACAAAGGGGCTCGGTGCTGGAGGAGCGACGGCGGCGTGAATGCTGGAATGCCCCGCGAACGGCGTTGCCGCCCGCGGGGGGCAGCAGCCAGTGACCGGAAAAGTTCCTGCGGTTTCCTTCACATCACCAACTAAGAGGCGTTGAAATGACCAGCAGCATCAGCACGGAAGCTCTCCCCCGGGTCGCCACCATCGCGGCACGTGTGGTGGCGGCCCGCAAGATCTACGGCATGGGTGGGGCGACCGTGACCGCGCTCGACGACGTGACCGTCGGCTTCGAGGGGGGCGCCTTCACGGCGATCATGGGCCCCTCGGGGTCGGGCAAGTCGACGCTGATGCACTGTATGGCCGGCCTCGACACGCTGACCTCAGGTCAGGCCTTCATCGGTGACACGGACCTGGCCTCGCTGACCGACACGGCACGGACGATCCTGCGCCGGGACAGGCTGGGCTTCGTCTTCCAGGCGTTCAACCTGATCGCTCCGTTGACGGCCGAGGAGAACATCACCCTCCCTGCCGACCTGGGTGGTCGCCAGATCGACGAGCAGTGGCTCGCGACCGTCGTGTCCACGCTGCACGTGGAGGATCGCCTGGACCATAGACCCGCTCAGCTCTCCGGCGGACAGCAGCAGCGAGTAGCCATCGCCCGCGCCCTGGTCGGTCGGCCCGAGGTCGTCTTCGCCGACGAACCCACCGGCGCCCTGGACTCGAAGGCCAGCGCCGAGCTGCTGACCTTCCTCCGCTCGGCTGTCGATGACCTGGGCCAGACCGTCGTCATGGTGACCCACGACCCGATTGCTGCGGCATACGCTGACCGGGTCATCTTCCTCGTGGACGGGGCGATCGTCGAGGACGTTCACGGACCGACGCACGACGGCGTGCTGGAGACGATGAAGCGGCTGGGGCGTTGACGATGCTGCGGGTCTCACTGCGCAACCTGCTCAGCCACAAGCTACGTCTGCTCCTCACGGTCGCCGCGGTCACCATCGGTGTCGCCTTCGTCTCTGGGACGTTCGTGCTGTCGGACAACATGAACAGGGCGTTCGACGACCTGTTCAGCGGCATCAGGGGCAACACGGACGTGGTGGTCCGCTCCGAGAGCGCGTACAACGAGCCGTCGTTCCAGAGCGAGGCGCGCCCGCTCGACCAGAGTCTCCTGGACGCCGTCGCCGCCGTGCCCGGCGTCGCGGCCGCGGAGGGCTCGGTCACGGGCTTCGCCCTGATCTTGGACAAGGACGGTGCACCGATCCAGCCCGGCGGCGCCCCGACGCTCGGCACGAGCGTCAGCGCCAGCCCCGACCTCACCGGCGCGTTCACCTACCGGGAGGGTCGCCCACCCCAGGGGCTGGACGAGGTCACCATCGACGCGCGCTCGGCCGACGTGGCCGGGTATGACCTCGGCGACGCGGTGGACATCGTCCTGGCCGATGGCGGTGCCCGCACCTTCACGATTGTCGCCGTCACCGGCTTCGGAGACTCCGACAGCCTCGCGGGAGCGACCCTGGCCGGGTTCGACCTCGCGACCGCTCAGCAGGTGCTGGGCAAGGCCGGTCAGGTCGACGAGATCGCGGTGCTCGCCGAGCCGGGCGTCCGGTCAGAAGAGCTGCGCTCCGGCATCGCCGAGGTGCTCCCACCGGGCGCTGAGGCACTCAGCGGCGCGGAGGCCGCCGGGGAACAGGCGGCCGCCATGCAGGACGGCCTGGCAGTCTTCACCCAGGTGCTTCTCGTCTTCGCTGCCGTGGCCCTGCTCGTCGGCTCGTTCGTCATCTGGAACACCTTCAACGTCCTCGTGGCCCAACGGCGTCGCGAGATCGCACTGCTCCGCGGAGTGGGTGCTACGCGTCGGCAGGTGCTGGGCGGCATCCTGCTGGAGTCCGCCGCCATCGGCCTGCTCGCGTCGGCGCTCGGAATCCTCACCGGGATAGGTCTCGCCGTCGGGATCCGGCAGATGCTCATCCTGATCGGCATCGAGGTTCCCACCACCGCTGTGGTCCTGGAGCCAGGAACCGTCATCGCCGCCCTTGTGGTCGGGGTTGGGGTCACCACGGTCGCGGCCGCGATCCCGGCGTGGGCAGCCACCCGGATCGCACCCATCGAGGCACTTCGAGACTCCACGCCTGCCATCGACGGCGTCCGCCGCCGACGGCTCATCGCCGGCTCCGTGGTGCTGAGCCTCGGCCTCCTGGGGCTTCTCGCGTGCGCTGTCGCCGGGGACCAGATGCTGCTCACCGCCCTGGCAAGCCTGACAGCATTTGTCGGGCTGGTCCTTGCTGGCCCGTCCCTGGCACAGGGCACGGCGCGGCTCGCCGCCCACGGACGCGGCGCGAGCTGGCGGATGGCCGCCCGGAACATCGGCCGGGCGCCACGACGAGCAGCGGCCACCGCTCTGGCGCTGACGATCGGCGTCACGGTCGTCGCGGCAGTCACGGTGACCGCAACCTCCATGGGTGAGTCGGTGGAGGAGATGGTGACGGGCAGCAACCGGGCCGACTTCATCCTCGCGCCGACCGGGGCCGGTGCGGGGATCAGCCCAGCCGCTGCTGCCCAACTGCGCGACCTTGAGGAACTCGACGCCGTCGTCGAGCTCAAGTACTCAGGTGCGCAAGTCGAGGGAAGCCGGTCCGCCGTGGTTGCGCTCGACTCGAGCGACCTCGACCTCGTGATGGATATCGGCGACCCTGTCGGCGTCTTCGACCTGAGTCCCGGTGCCATCGTGATGGGCACCACGGAGGCCGCGGCCCACGGCGTGGAGGTAGGAGACAGCGTCGCCGTCACCTTCCCGGAGACCGGCGATGTGCCGTTGACGCTCACCGCGACTGTGGACGAGGGTCCCACCACTCTCGTCGGCTCCCCGTACTGGGTCTCGCTCGACGACTTCACCGCCAACGTGACGTCAACCCTCGACGGGGCCGTCCTGGTCTCCGCCACACCCGGCGTGGACCTGGCTGCGACCGAGCAGCTCATCGACGAGAGACTCGCTGACCACCCGAATGTCGTGGTCAACGACCCTGCCGAGCTCGTGGCGAACAGCCAGGCCTCGGTGGACCAGCTGCTCGGCGTGGTCACCGCGCTGCTGCTCCTAGCGGTCGTCATCGCCATCCTCGGCATCGTCAACACCCTCGTGCTCTCCGTGCTCGAGCGCACCCGCGAGCTTGGGCTGATGCGCGCAGTCGGCGCCACACGCCGACAGATCCGGGCCATCGTGCGCCGTGAGTCGTTCCTCATGGCGATGCTCGGCGCCGTCACCGGGATCGTGCTCGGCACGCTCATCGGGGTGGCCATCAGCCGCTCGCTCGGCACCGAAGGGATCACCCAGGTCTCCGTCCCCGTGGCCCAGCTCGCCGTGTACCTCGTCGTGGCCGCGGCGGTCGGCATCATCGCGGCCATCGCGCCCGCCCGCCGCGCCAGCAAGGTGGACGTGCTCCGGGCGGTCGTGCAGGAGTGACCGTGGCCAGCATCGCCGCGAGCGCGTTGGGTTTCACAGCCTTCGGCGCCGTCGGGCAGTCACTGCTCCTGACGTGGCTGTTCAACAACACCCGCGGAAGCGTGCTCCTGGGCGCTCGCACACGGGACGCCCTCCTACCTCCCGTCCGACCCTGCTGTTGCCTCGGAAATTGCTCCCCCGCAGTTCTTAGAAAATGGATTCTGCCGCCTAATAGGTGACAATTGTCACCGCTCCAGCCCCTTGCATAACTGGCTCGAAAGTGGTGTGCTCAAGTTTACAACAACCCGAGAGTGAGGCGTCGTGTACGCCCGCATGATTGTCCGTGATTTCCGCCGCAACCGCAGCGTGACACTAATTCTGGTCGTTCTCATGATGCTCTCGGTGATCCTGGCCACCGCCAGCGCCGGGACTCTCGTGCGGCTCGTCGGAGCATCGAGCGACCTGATGGAGCGAGCCGACGCCCCGCACGTCGTGCAGCTGCACGTCGGACCGTACGACCAGCAGCAGGTCGACGCGTGGGCGGCCGAGCGACCCGAGGTCGTCCACCACCAGACCATGACGTTGCTGGGGATCGACGGGGCCAACCTGTTCTTCGACGGCGTGGTGCAGACCGACAACATCCAGCAGAACTCGCTGGTGGTGCCCAACGCAGAGCGGGACCTGCTGCTGGACCTGGACAACGAGCCGATCACCGCGGTCGAGACCGGGGCGATCCTGCTGCCGGTCATCTATCAGGTGGAGGCCGGCCTGGAGGTCGGGGATCCGGTCGTCATCACCGCGCCCGACGGGTTCGTCAAGGAGCTCACGATCGCCGGCTTCGCCCGCGACTCGATCATGAACCCTGCCGTGACCAGCTCGAAGCGGCTCGCCGTGTCGCCCGTCGACCTGGCGGAGGTGGCTGCGCACACCGGTGAGACCGAGCAGCTCATCGAGTTCTGGCTGGACGAGCCCGGCACCCAGAGCGCCGCCTTCCAGAAGGTCTACCAGGACTCCGAGATGCCGGCGGCGGGCCAGATGGTCGACTCCGCGGCGTTCCTGATGTTCACGATGATCGGCGACGGGATGGTGGCCGCGGTCGTGATCCTGGTGGCCGCCCTACTGCTGGTCGTGGGGATGCTGTGCCTGCGGTTCTCCTTCCTCACCGCCGCGGAGCAGGACTACCGAGAGATCGGCGTCCTCAAGGCCATCGGGGTCCCCGGGCGCGGGGTGAAGCGGATCTACCTGGTCAAGTACGCATTGCTGGCCGGGATCGCCACGGTGCTCGGGCTGCCCATCGGCTTGGCGCTGACCCCCGTGCTCACCCGCAACATCACCCGCTACATGGGCTCGGTCCCGAGCATCTGGAACTGGGTGGCTCCCCTCCTCGCGGCCCTCGCCGTGTTGACCGTCCTCGTGCTGTTCGTGCTCGTGCTGCTGCACCGGTTCAACAAGATCAGCGCCGTCACCGCACTCAGCGCGGGCAGCACCGGCCGGCAGTCTCGCGCCCGGATGCGGCTGCACCGCTCGCGGATGCCGGTGCAGTTCCGGCTCGGCCTGATGGACGTCGTGGGCCGCGCACCGACCTACCTGCTGCTCTTCCTCGTCTTCGCGGTCAGCACGTTCATCATCATCGTGCCGATCAGCTCGGCCAGCACCGCCAGCGCGCCCGGGTTCATCAACTACATGGGGACCGGTCAGGTCGACCTGCGGATCGACCTGCGGCACACCGACCCCACGTCCTCGGCGCAGTTTGCCGGAGCAGTGGGAGAGGTCGAGGCCGATCCCGAGGTGACCGAGGTCGTCCCGATGGTGACCACCCGCAACGACACCGTGGACGCGGACGGCAACTCCGTCGGCCTCTATGTCGAGAACGGCGACCACACCCTGCTCCCGCTGACGTATGCCGAGGGGCGGGCGCCCCAGGACGGCACCGAGATCGCGCTGTCCCTGCTGGCGATGAACCAGGCCGGTCGCCAGGTCGGCGACACGCTCCCCGTCCAGGTCGGGACCGAGGTCCGCGAGCTGGCGGTGGTGGGCAGCTACCAGGACATCACCAACGGCGGCAAGACGGCCAAGTCCGTCCTGCCCACCGACGGGGCGGAGGTCATGTGGTACACCATCGGCGTCGAGCTCGCCCCGGAGGTGGACCGCGGCGACAAGGCCGCGGCCTACTCCGACCAGCTCGCCCCGGCGAAGGTCGCTGACATCGAGCAGTGGCGGACCCAGACCCTGGGCCCGATCGCCCAGCAGATCACGGTCACCGCGGTCGTCTCGGCCGTCGTGGCGCTGGCTCTGGCGGCACTGATGACCGCCCTGTTCACCCGGATGCTCCTGGCGCGGGACGCGGGTCAGATCGCCGTCCAGCGCGCGGTGGGCGCCGACGACGCCGGCCTGCGCAGGCAGTACCTGACCAGGGTCCTGGTGGTGCTCCTGCTCGGTGTGCTCGTGGGCACCGTGGTGGCCAACACCCTGGGCGAGGGCATGTTCAACCTCATGTTCGAGGGCATGTTCGGCGGCTTCGAGTCCATCGGCCAGCGCACCAGCCGCATTGCGTTCGCGGTGAGCCCGCTGCTCACCTACGTGGCGTTGCCCGCAGCCCTGTTCGCGGCCGTGGCCCTCACCACCAGCGCCAGCTCACGCTCCATCTCCGATGCCCGCATCTCCACCCTCACCACCGAATAGGTGACCTCGATGACCCCAGACGCCACCCTCCTCCAGGCGACCGGACTGACCAAGTCCTTCGGCCGGCATACCGTCCTGCACGGGATCGACCTGCAGGTCGACCACGGCGAGTTCGTCTCCGTGATGGGCCCGTCCGGGTCGGGCAAGTCCACGCTGCTCTACACCATCAGCGGCATGGACACCGTGAGCGGTGGGACCGTGAGCTTCGAGGGACAGGAGCTGACGGCGCTGAGCCAGAAGCAACTCGCGCGGCTGCGGCTGACCAGCATGGGGTTCATCTTCCAGCACGTCCACCTGCTCAAGAACCTGTGCCTGCTGGACAACGTGGTGCTGCCGGCCTACCTGGCCGGGCTCGCACCACGAGAGGAGCTCAACGAGCGGGCGCTGGCGCTGATGGAGCGCACCGGGGTCGCCGAGCTGGCGGACCGGGACGTCTCCGAGGCCTCCGGCGGGCAGCTGCAGCGCATCGGCATCTGCCGCGCGCTGATCAACGACCCCACCATCCTGTTCGGCGACGAACCGACAGGCGCGCTCGACACGACCGCCGCCGCCGAGATCATGCACATCCTCGCCGAGCTCAACGCCGACGGCATGACACTCATGCTGGTCACCCACGACCCGCGGGTGGCCGCCCGCACCGACCGGGTGCTTTACATGGTCGACGGGCAGATCATCGGCGACCGCCGCCAGGGCCGGCACGACGGCACCGACCTCGACCGGCGGCAGCGCGAGCTCAGCCAGTGGCTGGCCACCGGCGAGCGTGTGAGCGTCGGATAGCCAGAGGCCGACCAACCATGCCGGACGTGCGCCGGGCACTTAGTGCTAGCGTCGGGTATGCGCGTTGCTGACATCCTGAAGAAGAAGGGCAGCTCCGTCGTCACGCTGCCATCCGCCGCGACGGTCTCCCAGCTCCTGGAGACCCTCGATGACCACAAGATCGGTGCCGTCGTCGTGCTCGACCAGGACCGGGTCGTTGGGGTGGTGTCCGAGCGAGACGTCGTCCACCACCTGCGCGCCGGCCGGGACCAGTCCAGCGCACTCTCGGACATCATGTCGGTCGATGTCCAGTCCGCGACGGCACATGACGACCTCGACCAGCTGGCCGTCACGATGACTGAGCAGCGCATCCGGCACCTGCCGGTGATCGAGGACGGCACGCTCAAGGGCATCGTCTCGATCGGCGACGTGGTCAAGGCCCGTCTCGACTCGCTAGAGGCCGAGCGTGACCACCTCGAGGACTACCTGCGGCGAGGTCGCTAGACACGCTCGCTAGCCGGGTTTCCCAACACCTACCACGTCGTGGCCCGATGAACGGAGCGTCCATGTCCGCCAAGCCAACGCGTGAGCTGCTGAGTCCGGAGGAGCTGCACCCGACGCCCGGCTTCAGCCACGTCGCGATCGCGCAGGGAAGCCGCGTCGCCTACGTCGCCGGACAGACCGCGCTCGCACCGGACTTCTCCGTGATCGGTGGCGACGACCTGCGCACGCAGACGGTGGCCGCCATGCAGAACCTCCAGGTGGTCCTGCAGACGATCGGCGCCGACTGGGACCAGGTGGTCCGGCGGACCATCTACACGACGCAGCCGCAGGAGTACGAGACCATCACGTCCGGCATCGAGGAGGTCCAACGATCCCGGCAGCATCCCGCGCAGACCATCGTCGGGATCACCGGTCTGGCCGTCCCCGGCCTGCTGATCGAGATCGAGGTGACGGTCGTCCTCGACGACTGACGTCATGAAGACCACTGTCGACATCCCGGACGCCCTGGCTTGTGAGGCGATGGACGTCGCCGCGCGTGACGGCGCGACCCTGTGTGACCTGGTCCTGGAGGGCCTCCGGAGGGAGATCGACCGGCGAGCCGCCGTCCAGGCTGGTTTCCGCGCCCGCCCGAAGCCGGGCGAGGGGGATCCCAACCCAGACCTCCAGGACGCGCTGCCCAGCTCCTACCGGTGGCCGGAGTAGCGGACGCTTGACCGTCCAATCCCATAGCGCCGCCGATCGGGCTGCTCGGCAGCGCGAAGGTCACGTATGCGGCGTCATCTCAGGTATGCCGAGTGGCGTGTCGAAACTGTCGGTCTCGTTCGTCATCCTGGTGAGGTCGCGAGAGGCGCGACCCGCGTGAGAGGAGCCACACATGGCGGAGTACACCGTGCTGATCGTCGGCGACGGCGACCGGTGGTGGACGTCGATGAGCCTGACCGAGCGCAGGGACGGCTACGCGCAGTACACCAAGTTCCAGGAGGCACTCCGGGCCGGCGGGCACAAGATCATCGGCGGCGCGGAGCTGACGCAGTCATCGCAGACCAAGTCCATCCGACCGGGAGGTGGCCCGGTGACCGACGGCCCGTTCGCGGAGACCGCCGAGCAGGTCGGTGGCTACTATCAGATCGAGACCGACGACCTGGACGGTCTGCTGGACTGCTGCCAGATCATCGCGCGGACCGGGGACGGCATCGAGGTCCGCTCCAACGTCACCGCGGCCGACCGCCCGGGTGAGGGGCAGGCGTCGTGAAGTATGTCGTGCTGCTCATGGGCGACGGTGAGGTCACGCCATGGACCGAGATGAGCCAGCAGGAGAAGGAAGCCCTCTTCCAGCAGTTCGAGGACTTCGACACCGCCTGCAGCGAGGCCAGGGGCGTGCAGATCCTGGCGGCCGAGGCGTTGGGCTCGGCCGACACAGCGACCGTCGTGCGCACCCGCGGAGGGCGACGGACGATCACGGACGGGCCGTACGCCGAGGCGGTCGAGCAGCTGGGCGGTGTCTACGTCATCGAGACGCCCAACCTGGACGTGCTGCTGGACCTGCTGACCCGGCTGCCGGCATACGACCTGCAGATCTCGCCGGCGATCGACCCGTCCTGAGCCGGGTGACCGAGCCGCAGGCCGCCCTCGAGCGGGTGGTGCGCGAGGAGTGGGGGCACCTGGTGTCCCTGCTCGTCGGGCGGTTCGGCCGGCTCGACCTCGTCGAGGACGCGGTCGCCGACGCCGTCGAGGCGGCGGCCCGCCGGTGGCCGACCGACGGCGTGCCGGACAACCCGCCTGCCTGGCTGCACGCGACGGCGCGGCGCCGGATCCTGGACCGGCTGCGCGCCGAGGCGATGGCGCGGCGCAAGCAGCCGCTACTCGTCACCGAGGCCGACCGGGCGACCACGAGCGCGATGGCCGACCCCGGGGACCTTGTCGAGGACGACCTGCTGCGCCTGGTGTTGATGTGCACGCACCCGGCGCTCGCGCCCGAGGCGGCCAGTGCGCTGGCGCTGCGGCTGGTGCTCGGCGTCAGCACCCACGACATCGCCCGGCTCTTCCTCGTGCCCGAGCCGACGATGGCCGCCCGGCTGACGCGCGCCAAGAAGAAGATCGTGACGGCCGGCATCCCGTTCGCGGTCCCTGGTG
>DATGRS010000297.1:0-2829 GCA_035303365.1 Ornithinicoccus sp. | reverse complement strand
ACACCCTTGACAGGATGGCACTCGCTGGGTGCATGGTTACCTCATGCATTTCGGCCTCGTACTTATTACCTCAGGGCGCGTCACGCGGTAGCCACTTACCGAGACGCGTCCTACCTCCGTTTGCCCACCCGGGCCGGGGGTTTTTTTGTTGCTTGATTCAGGACCGAGCCCCACCAGGAAGAAGGCCAGGGAAGCCATGACAGCTCAGCCCGCCACCACCGCGACCGACCACCAGTCGGCGCAGTCCAGCACGACGACCGGCGCCGACGCGCTGGTAGACGCGCTGCTCCGGGTGGGAGCTGAGCACATCTTCGGCCTTCCCGGGGGAGCGGTGCTCCCGCTCTACGACTCGCTCTACACCCGCCCCGAGCTGCGCCACATCCTGGTGCGCCACGAGCAGGGTGCCGGCCACGCTGCTCAGGGGTACGCCGCGGCGACCGGCAAGGTCGGCGTCTGCCTGGCGACGAGTGGGCCGGGCGCCACCAACCTGGTCACCCCGCTCGCGGACGCCAACATGGACTCGGTCCCCATGGTGGCGATCACCGGCAACGTGCCGAGCACGGCGATGGGCTCGGACGCCTTCCAGGAGGCGGACATCCGCTCGATCACGATGCCGGTCACCAAGCACAGCTTCCTGGTGACCGACCCCGCGTTGATCGGCCCCACCGTCGCCAGTGCGTTCCGGCTGGCGGCAAGCGGCCGGCCCGGTCCGGTCCTGGTCGACGTCAGCAAGGACGCCCTGGTCGCCCAGACCAAGCGGCTCGAGGCCAGGGACCTGCGGCTGCCCGGCTACCACCCGGTCTACGACGTCGACCCGCGGGCGGTGCGCGACGCGGTCAGCCTGATGCTCTCCTCCCGCCGGCCGGTGCTCTACGTCGGTGGCGGCACGATCCGAGCCACCGCGCACCGTGAGCTGATGACGCTCGCCGAGCTGACCGGCATACCCGTGGTCACCACGCTGATGGCACGCGGCGCCTTCCCGGACAGCCACCCCCAGCACCTGGGCATGCCCGGCATGCACGGGACCGTCGCCGCGGTGGCCGCCCTGCAGAAGTCCGACCTGATCATCAGCCTGGGCGCCCGCTTCGACGACCGCGTCACCGGCGTCCGCGACTCGTTCGCGCCGCACGCCAAGGTGATCCATGCCGACATCGACCCCGCGGAGATCGGCAAGGTGCGGGCCACCGAGGTCGCTCTGGTCGGCGACTGCCGACCGACGATCGCCGCGCTGGCCGCGGAGTTCCGGTCGCGCGTCGAGGCCGGCACCGTCCCCGACTACGCCGAGTGGGTCACCTTCTGCGACCGCACCCGGGCGCGCTACCCGCTGTCGTATGACGCGGCGCCGGGCGGGCAGGTCGCTCCCCAACAGGTGATCGAGCGGATCGGCGCCATCTCGGGCCCGGACACGGTCTACACCTCGGGCGTGGGACAGCACCAGATGTGGGCCGCGCACTACCTGGGCTTCGAGCGGCCCCGGACCTGGATCAACTCCGGCGGCCTGGGCACGATGGGCTTCGCGGTGCCGGCGGCGATGGGCGCCAAGGTCGGCCGCCCGGACGCCACGGTCTGGGCCATCGACGGCGACGGCTGCTTCCAGATGACCAACCAGGAGCTCGCCACCTGCGCCGTCGAGGGCATCCCGATCAAGGTCGCGATCATCAACAACGGTGCGCTGGGCATGGTCCGCCAGTGGCAGACGCTGTTCTACAACGAGAGGTACAGCCACACCGGCCTGAACGGCATACCCACCGAGCCGGACAGCCGGACGCCCGTCCAGGTGCCCGACTTCGTGATGCTGGCCCGGGCCTACGGCTGCGAGGCGCTGCGTTGCGACGATCCCGCCGACATCGACCGCACCATCGAGGCGGCCATGGCGGTCGACGACGTCCCGGTGGTCGTGGACTTCCGGGTGCACCAGGACGCGATGGTCTGGCCGATGGTCGCCTCGGGCACCAGCAACGACGACATCAGGCACGCCCGTGACATGGCCCCGCAGTTCGAGGAGGACGACTGATGAGCATCCACTACGGCCGCCACAGCCTCCTCATTAGCCGAGTCCGGGTGGGGGCCGGGCATCCCAGCTGACACCACGTCCCGACAACGTCGCATCGTCCACATCCGAATCGCACCCCGCCCGCACGGGCACCCAGACTTCACAAGGAGCACACCATGAGCCGTCACGCACTGTCCGTCCTGGTCGAGAACAATCCCGGCGTCCTCGCCCGGGTCTCGGTCCTGTTCGCCCGCCGCAGCTTCAACATCGACCACCTGGTGGTCGGCCCCACCGAGGACCCCAAGGTCTCCCGGATGACGATCGTCCTCAACGTCGGCACCGAGCAGCTGCACAAGGTCACCAGCCAGCTCGACAAGCTGATCGAGGTCATCCACATCGAGGAGCTGAACGACCCGTCGGCGATCCGCGACCAGCTGTGGGCAATCAACGACAACGGTCCCCGTCCGGTCGGCGCGATGGCGGCTGCCTGGGGGTGATCGCCTGTCGGGTCCGGGCTGAACTGTCAGTGCGGACCCGACAGGACCATGCGGACAGCCGGCGTGCGAGAGCCCTACGAAAAGGCGAGTTCGCCGTACGAGACCGCTATCAAAATCCGGTCCCGCCGTACGAAACCGCTACGAAAAGGCGGGTTCGCCGTACGAGACCGCTATCAAAATGCGGGGGGCACCCCTGCTCACTCAAGGAGAACGACTTCAGATGGCCAAGATGTACTACGACCAGGACGCCGACCTGTCCCTGATCCAGGACCGCGCCGTGGCGGTGATCGGCTACGGCAGCCAGGGCCACGCGCACGCGCTGTCGCTGCGCGACTCGGG
>DATGRS010000296.1:0-9142 GCA_035303365.1 Ornithinicoccus sp. | reverse complement strand
AGCGCGTCCTCGTGGCCGAGGAGGTCGGCGACCTGGCGCTGCAGCGCGAGGACCGTCGGGTCCTCGGCATAGACGTCGTCGCCGACCGGCGCCCACGCCATCGCCTGGCGCATCGCCTCAGTCGGCCTCGTCAGGGTGTCCGACCGCAGGTCGGCCGTGACGTCGGATGGCACCGCGGCGCTCACCGTCCGGCCTCGAGCATCGCCGCGACCTGGAAGGCCAGCTCCAGGCTCTGCTGGTGGTTCAGCCGCGGGTCGCAGACCGTCTCGTAGCGCAGCCCGAGGTCCTGGGCGAGCAGTCCCCCGCTGCCACCGACGCACTCGGTGACGTCGTTGCCGGTCAGCTCGACGTGGATCCCTCCGGGCCAGGTGCCCACCTCGCGGTGGGCGGAGAAGAAGCCGGCCACCTCGTCGACGACGTCCTCGAAGCGGCGCGTCTTGTGGCCGCTGGGCGAGGTGAACGTGTTGCCGTGCATCGGGTCGCAGATCCACGCGACGCGGTGGCCCTCCTCGCCCACGCTCTCCAGGAGCGGCGGCAGGAGGTCGCGAACCTTCTCCGCGCCCATCCGCGTGATGAAGCTGAGCCGGCCCGGGGTCCGCTCCGGGTCAAGCCGGTCCAGCAGACCGAGCACGTCGTCCCGGGTGGCCGTCTGGCCGAGCTTGACGCCGACCGGGTTGTGCACCTTGGAGAGGAAGTCGACGTGCGCCTCGTCCAGGCCGCGGGTTCGCTCGCCCACCCAGATGAAGTGGCCGGAGGTGTTGTAGGCCAGCCCGGTTCGGGAGTCGCGGCGGGTCATCGCGCGCTCGTAGTCCAGCACCAGTGCCTCGTGGCTGCTGTAGAACTCGACCCGCCGCAGCTCCTCGGCGTCGCCCACACCGGAGGCCTCCAGGAAGCGGATCGCGCGGTCTATCTCGGTCGCCATCTGCTCGTAGCGGCGCTGCGCAGGGCCGGCCACGAACCCCCTGTTCCAGGTGTGCACACTGCGCAGGTCGGCATAGCCACCGGTGGTGAACGCCCGCACGAGGTTCAGCGTCGACGAGCTCGCGTGATAGACGCTGACCATCCGGGCCGGGTCGTGGGCGCGCGACTCAGGGGTGAACTCGAAGCCGTTGACCATGTCACCGCGGTAGGCGGGCAGCGTCACGTCGCCCCGGGTCTCGTAGTCCGAGGACCGCGGCTTGGCGAACTGCCCCGCGAGCCGTCCGACCTTGACCACCGGCATCCCCGCGCCGTAGGTCAGGACCACCGCCATCTGCAGGATGGTCTTGATCCGGTCGCGGATGCTCGGCCCGGTCACGCCGTCGAGCGTCTCGGCGCAGTCACCGCCCTGGAGGAGGAACGCCTCCCCCCGGGCGACCGCGGCGAGCTTCTCGCGCAGGAGGTCGCACTCGCCGGCAAAGACCAGCGGAGGGAAGCCCTTCAGCGTCGTCACCGCTCGCTCGAGCGCATCCGGATCCGGCCAGCTCGGCTGTTGCTTCGCGGGCAGGTCGCCCCAGTCGAAGTGGTGCCCGACCTGGGGCGCTCCGGTCACATCCGTGGTCATCCCGACATCGTAGGAGCCAGACCGGGGTGGGCCGTCACCGGTGCTCGTCGGAGACCTCTTCCACCGAACCGTCCGTGAACCTCTCCTGGTCGTCGGTGGACGTCTCGGAGTCGGCAAGGGCCTTGTCCGCGTCGTCGTGGGACTTCTCCGAGCGCGCCTTGATGTGCTCGCCGACGTGCTCCACCTGGGTGCGCACGGACTGCACGCCGCCCTCGATCTGGGTGCGGGCCGTCTCCACCCGCTCGTCGACCTGGCGACGGACCTGCTCGACCTGCACGCGAGTCTGGTCGACGGCCTTGTCGACCGCCACGCGGGCGCCCTCGACGGCCGACTTCGCGCGGGCTGCGATCCGCTCCTTGACCGACGCGGCGTAGACGTCGACGTACTCCTGGCCGGACAGCTGCATCAGCTCGTACATGATCTCGTCGGTGATCGACCGCAGGACCGTGCGGTCGTCCTCCATGCCCTCGTAGCGGGAGAAGTCCAACGGCTTGCCGAACCGGACGCCGACCTGGCCGCGCTTGATGTTGGGGATGACCTGGCCGGTGGGCTGAGCCTTCTCGGTGTTGATCATGGCGACCGGGATCACCGGCACCTTGGCCTCCAGGGCCATCCGCGCGACCCCCGTCTTGCCCTTGTAGAGCTTGCCGTCCGGACTGCGGGTGCCCTCCGGGTAGATCCCGAAGAGCTCGCCCCGGCGCAGCACCTTCAGCCCGGAGTTGATGGCCACCATGCTGGCCTCGCCACCAGAGCGGTCCATCGGGATCTGGCCCATGCCCTTGAAGAAGGTCTTGGTCAACCAGCCCTTGATCCCCGTGCCGGTGAAGTACTCCATCTTGGCGGGGAACGTCATACGTCGGTCCACGACGAGCGGCAGGAAGATCGAGTCCGAGAAGCTGAGGTGGTTGCTCGCGAAGATGGCGCCGCCGGTCTCGGGGACGTTCTGCTCGCCCTCGACCCAGGGCTTGAACAGCGTCCTGACCACCGGTCCGATCAGGACGTGTTTCATGAGCCAGTAGAGCAACAGAACCTCCTCGAGCGTCCCGGGCAGGCTAGGGCAACTCCTGGCTGTGGCGCGGGACACAACCGACCAGGATCGAAGTCTGTCATGACAAGATCGTGTTGTGCAGATTATCCAGGGCGCCGAGCCGCACCGCTCTCCCGGCCGCGGGGAGCACGCCGACGTGGCCGTGCTCATGGTGCACGGGATCACGTCGACCCCTCAGATGGTCCGGCCCGTCGCCGAGCGGGTGGCGGAGGAGGGGTATGCCGTGGCCGCGCCGCTCCTGCCCGGGCACGGCACGCGCTGGCAGGACATGGCGCAGACGCGGTATGCCGACTGGCTGAGGGCCGTCGTCCAGGCCGCCGAGGAGCTGCGCCGGGAGCACCGGACGGTGGTCGCCTTCGGGGTCAGCCTCGGTGGCGCCCTGATTACCGACATCGCGGCCCGGCGACCGGAGCTGTTCGACGGTCTGGTGCTGGTCAACCCCGCCTTCATCGCCACCGACTGGCGGTTGCGGGTCATCCCGCACGTCAAGCACTTCGTGCCGGTCGCGCAGGGTATCGCCGACGACATCCGGCGTGAGGGGCCACCGCGGGAGCTGGCCTACCGGTGGACGCCGCTGAAGGCCTTCCACTCCTTCGTCGAGCAGTGGCCGCGCGTCGTCGAGCAGCTGCCGGACGTGCACCAGCCGGTGCTGCTGATCCGTGGCCGCCACGACCGCGTGGTGCCCCCTCTCTCGGCAGAGCTCTTCCTGCAGAACGTCGGTAGCGAGGACGTCACGACCCGCTGGCTGGAGGAGTCGGCGCACGTGGCGACGCTGGACCATGATGCCGAGGAACTGATCGACGAGACGCTGCGGTTCGTGGAGCGGGTCGCGGCGGCTGGAGCTGGCTCCCCATGACGACCGAGGGTCCCGGGCCGGAGGAGCGCCCCGAAGACTCCGGCGACATCGACGCCCGGTTCGACGAGATCGTTGCCGGCCTGCGGGCAGAGCAGGCGGAGTCCGCGGCTCGGCGGCGGGCCGCGATCCGACGGGCCCAGACCGAGCGCCGCGAGCAGCGCGGCCAGGAGAACCGCCCACTCCAGGGCTTCGACGACCCGAACCCCTGGCCTCCTCGTCCGACGGACCACCCGACCTCTCCCTCTCCGGGCGCACCCGGGGGCGACTCGCCCACCTCATCGGACGCGCCTCGTGGGGCGTCCCCCTCACCGGGGCCCTCGCGTTCCGACTACCCCGATCCAGACGCACTGCCTGGCGACGACCCGACCTCGGCCGACAGCGATCCTCAGGCCGCCTGGCGCGGCTGGGAGGAGTCGGACGACGAAGAGCATTTCATCCCGCCGACGCCACCGCTGCCCGCCGGTGACCTGCACCTGTGGGCGATCGTGGCCGGGCTGCTGGGCGGCCCGTTGCTGCTCATTCTCAGCGAGGTGTTCCACGTCCTGGACGGCGGGATCTGGACACCGCTCGGGTTCGCGCTGTCGATCAGCGGCGTGGTGCTGCTCGTCCTGCGGCTTCCCAAGAACCGTGACTGGACCGACCCATCCGGCGGCGCTCAGGTGTAGTCACCCACCAATGCCACCGGACGCATCCTTGTGTGTGAACCTCGTGTCGGGATAGCAGCACGACTTTCACACGCACCGCGCTCGAGACGGGCCGTCGTCCGCACCTGGGTCCAGTGGTCCGCAGGACACCCCTCGGCTCGGAGGCGGCCCGGTCAGCCGGCGACGGCGCGGGTCTCGTCGTCCGCCGGCCCGCTTCCACTGGTGGGCACCTCGAGGTCCACCCAGACCGGCAGGTGGTCGGTCGCAGCGGACAGCAGCTCGCGCTCCAGCGCAACATCCTCGTGCGGGAGAACGGTGAGGTCGGCGCTGACGAAGATGGCGTCGATCCAGTGCTTGGGCCCAGCGGCGGGAAACGTCGGCCCGTCCGGGCTGGCGAGCCGCAGGCGCTCCCCGAGCAAGCCCCAGGCGCGGCCCTGCGAGCTTTCGTTGAGGTCACCGCCGATGACGAACGGACCGTCCGCCAGGGCCGGGTCACCCGCGAGCTCGTCGAGGATCTGCGTGGTGTGGGCCACCCGCTCGTCCGGCAGCAAGGACAGGTGGACCGAGACCACCGTGATGTCCTGCCCGCCGGGGACGTGCACCTGAGCGGCGGTGAAGCTGCGCGGGTTCGCACGCGGGGCCACCGGCAGCTTGCGGTCGACGGAGTCGGTCGCGATGACCCGCATGCTGGTCAGCATCCCGGTGCCGGACAACCGCCGGGTGCGGCCCGACCACATCAGCTGGGTGCTGCGCGCGAAGTCGGAGATCCGATAGCCGGACAGCGGGTGACGCGGCACCTCCTGGAGCAGCAGCACGTCGGGGTCGATCCGGCGCACCACCTCGGCAGCCGCCCGCGGGTCGTCCTTCAGGCCGCGCAGGTTGTAGCTGGCCACCCGGATCCGTGCCGTCATCCCTGTCCTCTCGTCAAGTCATCGTGAGCCCCACCAGTCTGCCCGTGGGCGGCGCGGACGAGGTCGGCGGCCCCGATCATTCCTGCGGCCGGGCCAAGCTGGGCTGCCAGGATCGGCGCCAGCGGACGGTGCCCGCGGCCGGTCAGGCGCCGTCCGAACATCTCCCGCGCCGGCTCGAGCAACAGGTCACCGGCCTCACTGACGCCGCCGCCCACCACGATCCGGCCGGGATCCAGTGCAGCCGCGAGGTTGGCCAGGCCCAGACCGAGCCACCGCCCCACGTCGCCGATCATCTCCAGCGCGGCAACGTCCCCGGCCCGGGCTGCCTGGGTGACGTGGTGCCCCTCGACCCTGTCCGGGTCGTTCCCGCAGTAGGCCGCCAGCCCCGCGGCATACGGACTGTCCTGGGCCAGCATCTCGCGGGCCTCGCGCTGCATCGCGCGCCCGGAGGAGTACTGCTCCCAGCAGCCGCGGTTGCCGCACTCGCACCGCTCACCGTCCGGGACGACCTGCATGTGCCCGAACTCCCCCGCCATCCCCCACCGGCCACGCTCCACCCGACCGTCCAGCACCAGCGCCCCGCCGATGCCGGTGCCGAGGGTGACCAGCAGCAGTCGCGGCTCACCCTGCCCGGCCCCGAACCGAAGCTCGGCCCACGCCGCCGCATTGGCGTCGTTGTCGAGCACGACGGGCAGCCCGAGCCGGTCGGCAAGCCGGTCCCGGATCGGCTCGTCCCGCCAGGCCAGGTGCGGGGCGAAGACCACGGTGGACCGGTCCGCGGAGACGAAGCCTGCCGCTCCCAGGCCCACCCCGACCAGCTCCTGACCGGCGTAGTGAGTGTCGGCATACCCCCGGATCTCGGTGACCGCGTCGACGATGACGTCCTCCACGACAGAGGCCTCTGTGGTCCTCCCCGGAGTGTCGCGGCGCGCCGTGGCGAGCACCGCTCCGCTCTCGTCGACCAGACCGGCGATCGCCTTGGTGCCGCCGACGTCGACGCCGATGGCGAGCGCATCCTCGGGCAGGAGGACGGCAGGCGCCATGGCGTCGGGGTGGGTCGGGCGCACCGCGTGTGCCGTCAGGCGCGTTCGGAGGAACCGGTGCCGGTGGTGACTGGGGTGCCGTTGGTGCCGTCCGATCCGGCTGGGCCATGGTCAGCGGCCGCTGCCGCGCGGGCCGCCGCGAGGGCCCGGTCCGCCGCTTCAGTCTGATGTCCCGCGATCGTTGCCACACCGATGATGCCGGCGTCGTTGCCCAGCTCGGCCCGCACGATCTCCGCCTGACGGCGGTAGCCGCGACCGGTCAGCTGGCGCCCGAACGCAGCACGGGCCGGGCCGAGAACCAGGTCCCCCGCCTCGGCCACGCCTCCGCCGACCACGATCACGCCGGGGTCCAGGACGGCGACCAGGCTGGCGATGCCCTCGCCGAGCCACTCCCCCACCTCGGCGAGGAGCTCGGTGGCCGCGCGGTCCCCGCTGAGGGCGGCCTGGGTGACCATCTCGCCGGTCAGCTGTTCCGGGTCGCCGCCGCACAGCTCGCTGAGCCGGCCGGCGTGCGGGCTGCCGCCCTCCACGAGCTCTCGGGCCTCGCGCACGAGTGCGGTGCCGGACGCGTAGGCCTCGAGGCA
Source organism: Ornithinicoccus sp. (assembly GCA_035303365.1). Lineage (GTDB taxonomy): Bacteria > Actinomycetota > Actinomycetes > Actinomycetales > Dermatophilaceae > Ornithinicoccus. Next base: position 2,513 of record DATGRS010000296.1, on the reverse strand, counting down.
CCCCTTGTTGCCGCATCCGCACCGGTGGCCATCCGGCACGAGGCGGAAGTGGCCGACCTCGCCGGCGACGCCCTCCGCGCCGCGCACCAGCTGTCCGTCGTTGACGATGCCGCCGCCCACGCCGGTCCCGAGGGTCAGCAGGACCATGTCGTCGTAGTCGCGGGCCGGGCCGTAGGTGAACTCGCCCCACGCGGCGGCGTTGGCGTCGTTCTCCAGCACGATCGGCCGGCCGAGCGACTCCTCCAGGCGTTGCTTGAGGGGCGTGTTGCGCCAGGCGATGTTCGGGGCGAAGAGCACGGTGCTGCCGCCGGCGTCCACCAGTCCGGCCACCGCGACGCCGACCGCCCAGACGACCCGACGGTCGGCCTGGGCCGCGTGGACCAGCTCCTCCACGATCTCGGCGATCGCGGCGCTGATCGCGTCAACGTGCTGGGCGGGTGTCTCGCGGCGTGCCCGGTGCTGGATCTTGCCGTAGGCGTCGACCGTGGCGCCGGCGATCTTGGTGCCTCCGACGTCGATCCCGATGGTTAGCGGCATGGTGCTGTGTCCTTGTCGTGATGGCCGTCGCGGTCCGCGTCGTCCTGCGGACCGTCGTCGGGGTGTGCGTCCTGATCCTCGTCGCTGTGTGCGTCGTCATGGTGGTGGCTGTTCGCCGTGTCGTGCTGTGCAGCCTCGCGTCTGGACTGCGCGAACAGTGACAGGCTCTCCGCGGCCGTGGAGAGCAGGTGTGCGATCGAGTCCAGGGTGTCCGAGCCGAGAGGCCCCACGGCGGCCTTGGCACGGCACCACGGGCAGCCGTGACAGAGCTGCTCGCGGTGTGGTGAGCCGTCGGGCTGCGGCTCATCCAGCTGAGCCTGGCGGTCGGCGGCGGTGAACGGCTCCCCGGACTGGTCGGACCCGGCCGACGCCCCGCCGATGTGATCCTCCGTCACGGGAGCTTCGGCATACGCCCCCTCGTCCGGCACGGCCGCGAGCCATCCAGCGGCCGCCTCGACCAGGTGCCTCGCCTCACGCTCCACGGCCCCGGAGCCGGCGGGCTCAGCCACGCTGGCCCACCACCCGGTGCGATAGCGACTTCAGCGCCGTGTCCACGATCGTCCTCTCGGCCTTGCGCTTCATCACCCCGAGCATCGGGATCTTGACGTCGACGTGCAGCCGGTACACCACCTCGGTGCCGAGCCCCTCGGGCGCGTTGGCGACGTCGACCGCCCTCAGCGCATAGGTCCCGGCCATCGCCTTGAGCACCTCGGCGCGGACCAGCTCCCAGGAGACCTCCCCCTCGCCGCTCTCGAAGATCTGCCAGTCGTAGCCGAGCACGTAGGTGTCCCTGATGACCCCCGTCTCGAGATGGAACTCAACCTGCTCGGCCCAGCCGCCCTCGTTCTCGGAGAGGATCGTGGCCGACTTGACCTCTGCCCACTCGGGGTAGTTGTCGAAATCCGAGATGACATCGATGACCTCGTGCGGCGGCGCGGGGATGACGATGGTGGACTCTGTGCGGTCGGCCATGCAGGGCAGGCTACATCGACCCGACTACAGTGGGGCACCGACAAGCTCCCCGCGTGCCAAGGAGGTCCAGTGCAGGAGTTCGAGGTCCCCCCGTTGGTCCCGCCCCGCGAGGACGGCAACTTGTCGGACATCGTGCATGACTGGGCGGCTCGGGAGCCGCAGCGGGCGACGTTCTCCCGCAAGGTCGAGGGCGTATGGCGGGACGTCACCGCCGCCGAGTACAACCAGCAGGTGCGTGCCCTGGCCAAGGGTTTCGTGGCGGCGGGCATCGAGGTCGGCGCGCGCGTCGGCGTGATGAGCCGGACCAGCTACGAGTGGACGCTGACCGACTTCGCGCTCTGGACCGCGGGCGCCGTGCCGGTGCCGATCTACGAGACGTCCTCGCCGTCGCAGGCCTCCTGGATCCTGGAGGACTCCGGGGCGGTGGCCGTGGTTGTGGAGTCCACTCAGCACAGTCAGCTGGTCGCCGGGATCCGCGACCAGGTGCCGGCGCTGCACGATGTCTGGCAGATCGACGCCGGTGGACTCGACGAGCTCGTGACCGCTGGCACCGACGTGTCCGAGGAGGAGCTCGACGCACGCCGCGGACAGCTGGACCGCTCGTCGCTGGCCACGGTCATCTACACCTCCGGGACCACCGGCCGTCCGAAGGGAGTGCTGCTGTCGCACGGGAACTTCCTGACCCTCAGTGAGAACGGGATCGAGCGCCTCGAGAACGTGGTGCGCACCGAGGGTGCGCGCATGCTGCTGTTCCTACCGCTGGCGCACGTCTTCGCCCGGCTCATCCAGGTGGTGGTCGTCCACGCCGGCGCACAGCTGGGCCACTCCCCCGATGTGAAGAACCTGCTCCCGGACATGGCGGAGTACCAGCCGACGTTCCTGCTGGCGGTCCCGCGGGTCTTCGAGAAGGTCTACAACGGCGCCGCCCAGAAGGCCATCGATGGTGGGCGGGGCAGGATCTTCCTGCGGGCGGCGGACGTCGCCCAGCGATGGAGCCGTGCCCA
>DATGRS010000295.1:0-21002 GCA_035303365.1 Ornithinicoccus sp. | reverse complement strand
CACATGATGCTGGCGGTCTGCCGGCGACCGTGGGGGTATGCCGCGTACGGGTTGGGCGCGATCGGTGCGGCCGGGCGCTCGTCCCCCGGCGGCACCTGCCCTGAGGGAGTGCTCACCCGCACAGGCTAGGCCAGCGGTGTTACCGGTCCAGAACCCGCCCCGGCGACAAGGAACCGCCGGGCCGTCTCGGCATACACCTTGGCAGCCTGGATGATCTCGGCCACCTCGACGTACTCGTCAGCCTGGTGGGCGATCCACTTGCCGCCGGGGCCGTAGACGACGGTCGGGATCCGCGCGTCCCGGGTGAGGATCGTGCCGTCGGTCGCGCCGGGCACGCCGCCGTAGACCGCTGCGGTGCCGGTCACCGTCTCGTGCGCCGCTGCCAGGGCCACGATCATCGGGTGCTCGACAGGCGTGTCCACCGGAGGCCGGTCGTCAACGACCTCGACCGAGGCGGTGACCCCGGCGCGCTCGCCGCACCGGTCCGCCAGGTCGGCCAGGCGGGCAGTCAGGTTGCGGTGGTTCACGCCGGGCACGGTGCGGATGTCCAGGCCCACGACGGCGCTGGCCGGGATCACGTTGATCTGGTCGACGTCGCCACCGAGCACGACGGTCGGGGTCACGTAGGGCTCCCCGAGGTGTTCGTGCTCCCCGTGACGCTCGAGCAGATCCGCCTCCACGTGGGCGACCGCGCGGACGAACTCGGCGGCCACCGGCAGGGGGTTGCGCGCGTGTTGCGGCATCGCGCCGTGCGCCATGGCCCCGGTGAACTCCACCCGCAGCCGCACTGCTCCCTTGGCGACGGCACAGACCTCACCGGCCTCCGGCTCGCAGCAGATCGCGCCGTCGATCTCGGCGGCGAGCGGCGTCCTGGCGAACGCCTTCGCGCCCAGCATCAGCCCCTCCTCGTCCACCAGCGCGGCGACGACGAGCCGACCGGGAAACGGTCCTGCGTCGGCGACGGCCTTCGCGGCATACATCATCGCCGCGACGCCGGCCTTCATGTCGGCGCTGCCCCTGCCCCGCAGCCGGCCGTCCACGATGTCGCCGCCGTAGGGGTCGAAGCTCCAGGCGGCCAGGTCTCCCTCGGTCACCACGTCGGTGTGCCCCTCGAGCATCAGGGTGGGTCCGGGTCCGCCGCCACCCTCGATGACGGCGACGACGTTGGGCCGACCCGGTGCCACCTCGGTGACCTGGGGGTGCCAGCCGAACTCCCGCATCCGGTCCTCGATGAGTATGGCGGCGGGCAGCTCGGCGGTCCCGGCACCGGGGTCGTGGACCGTCCGGATGCGCACCAGCTGCTGGGTGAACTCCACGACCGCCCACTCGTCGACGGGCAGCAGGTCATCGTTGGCCATCGGGGTCCTCCTTGGGTTGACCGGCAGACGACCGTGCGTGGCCGTCCTCGACAGGGGCCCGGGCGCCCTCCTCCGCCAGCCGCTCCGCCGCGGCCGCGTCCGCAGCCCCCTCGGCCGCGAGCGCCGCGCGGGTCCGCTCCGCCAGGTCGGCGGCCGAGCGTCCGGCCAGAGCCTCGCTCAGCCGCGGGACGGCGGCGAGGAGCTGGCGGGTGTAGGGGTGCTGCGCATCCTGGAAGAGCTGCTCCGTCTCGGCGACCTCGACGATCTCGCCGGCGCGCATGACGGCGATCCGGTCGCACACGTGCCGCACCACCGACAGGTCGTGAGACACGAAGACCAGCGTCAGGTCGAAGCCCTCCACGACCTCGTCCATCAGGTTGAGCACCTGAGCGCGCACGGAGACGTCCAGGGCGCTGACCGGCTCGTCCGCGATGAGGATGTGCGGGTCGGGTGCCAGCGCGCGGGCGACCGAGACGCGCTGGCGCTGACCACCGCTGAACTGGTGCGGGAAGCGTCGGGCCATGTCGGTGGAGAGGCCGACCCGCTCCAGCAGCTCGTCCACCTTTGTGCCGCGCGGGATCCGCTGCGCGACCAGGGGTTCGGCGATGATCTCGCGGATCCGCATGCGCGGGTCGAGCGAGCTCATCGGGTCCTGGAAGACGAGCTGGAGCCGTCGTCGCAGCCAGCCGAGCTGCCGGGCTGACCGGTCGTGGATCGGCTGACCCTCGATGAGGATCTCTCCGGAGGTCGGGTGGTCCAGTCCGCTGATGAGCTTGAGCAGTGTCGTCTTGCCGGAGCCGGACTCGCCGACCAGGCCGAACCGTTCGCCGGGCTGGATGTCCAGGGTGACGTCGCGCACGGCGTGCACCACCGGTGGCGGTGTCCTCAGCGACGTGCGCGGTCTGCGGAACTCCCGGTTGACCGCTCGCAGGCTGATGGCCGGCGCGGCTGCGGCGGCCGTGGTGTCAGTCATCCGTCTCACCGACCGGGTGGAAACAGGCGAAGCCCGACGCCCGCTCCCCCGCCGGGTGGCTGGCGCGCGGAGTCCACGGGGGAAGCGTCTGGCAGATCTCCGTCGCGAAGTCACAGCGGTTGCGGAAGACGCAGCCGTCGGGGAACTTGCCCGCCGGCGGGACGTTGCCGCGGATCGTGTCGAGGGGCTCCCGGCTTCGCCCCTCTGGAACGCCCTCCCCGTCGCGCGGCCGCTCCCGGTCACGCAGCGCGTCCACGTCGCGCACGCCTTCGAGGTCGCTCGCCGCCACCAAGCCCTGCGTGTACCGGTGCTGCGGGTGGGCCAGCACCTGGGTGACCGGTCCCGCCTCGACGATGCGTCCGCCATACATGACGAGGACCCGCTCGCAGACCGTCGCGACGACCGCCAGGTCGTGGGTGATGAAGAGCATCGCGGCGTCCCGCTCCTCGACGCCGCTGACGATGAGGTCCAGCACCAGGGCCTGGACCGTCACGTCCAGCGCGGTCGTCGGCTCGTCACACACCAGCAGCAGCGGGTCGTTGGCCAGCGCGATCGCGGTCACCACGCGCTGGCGCTGCCCGCCGGAGAGCTGGTGCGGGTAGGACCGTGCCACCGACGCCGGGTCTGCCAGCCCCACCTGGTCGAGCAGCTCGACCGCGCGGCGCGAGGCGGCCCGACGACCGGCTGTTCCGTGCTGGGTCATCACCTCCGCGACCTGGCGACCGACCTTCATGGTCGGGTTCAGTGCGGTCATCGGCTCCTGAAAGATCATCGCCATCCGGTCCCCGCGGAGGTGGCTCATCCGCCTCTCGGACGCAGTGAGGAGGTTGCGGTCCTGGCCGGCCAGCCGCACGTCGCCGGTGGCGTGCAGCCCCTCCGCGAGCAGTCCCATCACGGCCAGCGCGGTGAGCGACTTGCCGGACCCGGACTCACCGATCAGTCCCACACGCTCGCCGCGCCGGATGGAGAAGGTGACGTCGTGCAGCAGCTGGGTCTGGCCGGCGTGCACGTCCACGGACTCGACCGTCAGGACGGTCTGGTCGCCACCCGGTGCGCTCGGTAGGGGTGGAAAGTCGCCACCCGGTGCGCTCCGTGGGGGTGGAAGGTCGCCACCCGGTGCGCCCGGTGGGGGTGGAAAGTCGCCACCCGGTGCGCTCGGTGGGGGTGGAAAGTCGCCACCCGGTGCGCCCGGTCGCTTGGGGGCGGTGCTGGTCATCGCCCCTCCAGCTTCGGGTCCAGATAGTCGCGCAGCCCGTCGCCGAACAGGTTGAAGCCCAGGACGGCGAGAGCGATCGCCGCACCGGGGATCACCGCCAGGTGGGGCGAGCGGGCCAGCACCGGCTGGGACTCCAGCAGCATCCGACCCCAGGACGGCTGCCCCGTCGGGGTGCCGAGTCCCAGGTAGGACAGGGCGGCCTCCGCCAGGATCGCGATGGCGAACGAGACCGACGCCTGGACGATCACCAGACCGGTGACGTTGGGCAGCACGTGCTTCCGCGCGATTGCGAACGGGCCGTGGCCGGCGATGCGAGCGGCGGCGACGTACTCGGTGTTGACGACCTGCAGCGCGCCGGACCGCACGATGCGGGCGAACGCCGGGATGGTCGCGATCCCGATGGCGACCATCGCCACGAACGTGCCGCCGCCGTAGAGGGCGGAGAACATGATCGCCAGCAGCAGCGCGGGGAAGGCCAGCAGGATGTCGTTGCCGCGCATGATCAGCTGACCGAACGAGCGGGTCGACATCGCGGCGAGTATGCCGATCGGGACCCCGATCAGCGCGGCCACCCCGACGGCGACCAGCCCGACGAAGAGCGTGGTCCGGGCCCCGAGCAGGATCTGCGTGAACACGTCGCGCGCCGACCGGTCCGTGCCGAGCCAGTGCTCCGCGTTGGGTGTCTGCTCCTTGGGCACGGGGAGGAACTTGAACTCGTAGGGCGTCCAGACGTAGGAGACCAGCGCCGCCGCGACGACGAGCAGCACGAGGACCCCGCCGATGACCAGTGGGGCGTTGATGCGACGGCCGCCTATCATCGGCGGGCCGTCCGCAGTCGGGGGTCGATCAGCAGGTAGACCGCGTCGACCACGAAGTTGATGATCAGCACCACGGCCACCAGGACCATCACGACCGTCTGCACGGTCACCAGCTCACGGGCCGCGACCGAGTCCAGCAGGAAGGTGCCCAGGCCGGGGACGACGAAGACGCGCTCGACGACGACGGCGCCGATCAGCAGCGTGGCGAGCTGCAGCCCCAGGACCGTGACGATCGGCACCGCCGCGTTGCGCAGCCCGTGCCGCATCAGTGCCTGCATCGGTCGCAGGCCCTTGGCCCGGGCCGTGCGCAGGTAGTCCTCCCGCAGGACGTCGAGGACGGCGGTGCGCACGTAGCGCGCCAGCACCGACGCCTGGACCAGGGCGAGCGACAGGGCAGGCAGAGCGAGCCGGCGCAGGAACTCCACGGGATCCTCCGCCGGGGGCACCCAGCCGCCGGAGGGGAACCACTGCCAACGCTTGGCGAAGAAGGTGATGAGGATGATGCCGGCGAGGAAGGCGGGGACGGCGACGCCGACCTGCGAGATCGCCGAGAGGACGACCCCGTCGACGTGGCGGTGGCGCACCGCCATCCAGGTCCCCACCGGCACCGCGATCAGGAGTGCCAGGGCCATCGCGGTGAGCACCAGCCAGCCGGTGACCGCGATCCGGTCGGTGAGCTGCGGAGCGATCGGGGCCCGGGAGATCCACTCGACGCCGAGGTCGAGCGTGACCATCCCCCGGAGCCACTCGGCATACTGCACCGGCAGGGGACGGTCCAGGCCGAACTGCTCGCGCATCCGGGCGACCGACTCCTCCGAGGAGCTCATCCCCAGGGCCACCCGCGCCGGGTCGCCCGGCAGCACCTGCATGAACGCGAAGACGATCAGCGAGGCCAGCGCCAGGCTGGCCAGGAGCACCAGGAAGCGTTGCGCCAGACGCAGCAGCACGCGGTCAGGCTCCGGTCACTCGCGGGCGAGGTTGGCCAGGTCGAAGGACTCGGTGATGGCGTTCTGCGGCAGGCCGGTGATGCCCTGGTCAGCGACGATCAGGTTCGGGAGCAGGAAGAGGAAGTCGGACGCGGCGTCCTCGGAGATCAGGCGGGCCGCCTCCTTCATCTTCTCGACCTGCTGCTCCTGGGTGCCGGCGTCGGCCTCCTCGAGCAGCGTGCGCAGCTCGGGCGTGCCGTAGCCGATGTAGTAGTCGGGGTTGCCGAAGACGTTGCCGAGGTCCCGCGGCTCGACGTGGGCGACGATCGACATCTCGTAGTCGGCGTTGGTGAAGACGTCCTCGACCCAGGTCGCCGGGAACTCCAGGTCGTCGACGGTGACCGCGAAGCCGGCCTCCTCCAGCATGCTCTCGACCACCGGGCCGCAGCTCTGCGCATAGGGCAGGGTGGGCAGCCGCAGCCGGACCTCGGCACCCTCTGCGCCGGCCTCGGCCAGCAGCGAGCGGGCCTGCTCCACGTCATACGGGTAGTCGCCGGTGCGGTCCTCGTACCACGGGTCGGTCGGGGGCACCATGCTGCCGATCAGCTCGCCGCGGCCGTCCCAGCAGGTGTCCAGCAGGGCCTGGTGGTCGATGGCGTGGCGCGCCGCCTGGCGGACCCGCAGATCGTTGAAGGGTGCCTTCTCGTTGTTGAAGGACAGGACCACCTCGCCGTTGGAGGTGCCCTCGATGATCTGGTAGTCGCCGCCCTCGAACTCGCCGAGCGCCTCGGGGGCCTGGACCGTGCCGACCACATCGATCCCGTCGGTCAGCATGGCGTTGTTGAGCGCGGTGGCGTCGCCGAAGTAGCTCAGCACGACCTGCTGGAAGTGGGGCTCCTCGCCCCAGTAGTCGCTGTTGCGCTGCAGGCTGATCGAGGTGCCGCGGTTCCACTCGCCGAACGTGTAGGGACCGGTGCCGATCGGACGGGTGGCCAGCTCCTCGGCGCTGTTGGAGTCGAAGATCGCCCCGACGCGCGTCGTGAGCGTGTAGAGGAAGCTGTTGCTGGGGTCGGTCAGGGTGACGACGACCTCGGTGTCGCTGGTGGCCTCGGCCGACTCGACGATGTCGAACTGGCTCTTCAGGCTGACCGTCCAGTTGTCCTTGACCATGCGGAACGACTCCACGACGTCGTCTGCCGTGAACGGCTCGCCGTTGCTGAAGGTCACGCCGTCCTGGAGCGTGAACGTGTAGGTCCGCCCGTCCTCGCTGACTGCCCACTCCGTGGCCAGGGACGGGACCAGCTCGCCGTTCTGGTCGATCTTGACGAGCGTCTCGTAGACGTTGTAGAGCAGTGCCTGCGGGATCGCCGCACCGTCCGTGGTGGTGAAGTCGAGACTGGCCGGCTCGGCCACCAGCCCGATGCGGACCGTGGCGTCCCCGGCCGGCGCGGCGGTCTGCTGACCGCCGGTGGCGTCGTCCGCGTCCGTCGGGTCGTCGCTCGAGGATCCCGCGTTGCAGGCGGTCAGCAGGAAGCTGAGGGCAGCGGCGGCCGCCAGGGCTCGGGTGCGTGACGTCATGCGGTGCTGCCTTCCTGAGTGCCTGCGCCCGGTCTGGACACAGATCAGCCGGTGATCTGCACCAACCTTGCCTCATCGGACCGATGCCTGCCCACTTGCGCGCCAGACCGATACCGTCTCGTTATCGCAGCAGGCAGGGTGCGGCAGCGGGGCTGTGCCCCGGGATGCGTCAGCGGGACCTGCCCAGGCCCCGCTGACGACTTTCCCCGGAACGGTGCAGCCGGCTAGTCGCGGGTCACTTGACCTCGCGACGCAGCACGCGCCACACCCCGATGGCGAGGGGCACTCCTACCCACACCACCATCGATACAGCGAGCTGTGACCACTGCTCGCCAGTCATGGCCTGCCCCGCGATCAGCGGGGCGGTCGTCGCGCTCATGTCGATCCACTCGGCCGGCGTCCGCAGCCAGCTGACCAGGCTCATCAGCGGCAGCAGCATCGGGACCGCGAAGAACGCCACGATCGCCGCGGGCGTGTTCAGCAGCGCCATGCCGAACGCGACACCCTGCAGCATGCTCGCCAGCACGATGAACGCCATCCCGCCGATGACCCACCAGTCGACACCCCAGCCCGCCTCGGCCCCGCGGGCGTCGGCCAGGAGACGGGCGACCGCAGCCAGCGCGAGGGCCAGGACCACGGCCGCCACCCCGAGCAGCAGGGCGGACAGGACCTTGGCCCAGATCACCCGCCCGCGGCGCGGTTCCAGCGCGTAGGTCGTCATCGCGGTGCGCTGCGTCCACTCCTGTGTGGAGGACAGGATCCCTAGGACCGGCACCAGGATGCCCAGCGGCGTCGAGGTGGCGGTGAGGTAGGTCAGGTAGCTGTGGTCGCCGCCGTCGACGAACAGCATGATCGTGACCGCGGCGGCGACGACGAGACCGATCGAGATCAGGAACCACCGTCCGGCGAGGGTGTCCACCTGCTTGCGCAGCTCCACCCGCACCAGGCGGCCGAACGGGATCGCGTGGACCGGCTGGTCGATCGGCGGCAGACGGAAGCCCGGGCGGACTGCGGACTCCGCGGCGGGCTGCGGGCTGCTCAGTGTCTGGGTGCTCATGCGGCGGTCTCCTGTCGTGCGTCGTCGGAGGTGAGGGAAAGGAACATCTCCTCGAGGCCCTGGTTGTCGGCACCGCGCAGCTCGCTGAGCACGAAACCGTGCCGGGCCGCGAGGGCACCGATGGCGGCGGTCTCCGCCTCCACGTGCAGGCCGCCTGCGGGCAGCTCGGTCGCCTCCAACCCAGCCTCGGTCAGGGCGCGGTGGAGCCCCTGGTCGTCGGTGCTCCGAACCAGCGCACCCGAGTGGCGCAGCAGCTCCTCCTTGGTGCCGGAGGTCACGATCCGACCCCGACCGATCACCACGATGTCGTCCGCGATCTTCTCGATCTCGTGCAGCAGGTGGCTGGACAGCAGCACCGTGCCGCCGTCGTCCGCGAAGGTGCCCAGCAGGTCGCGCATCCAGCGGATGCCCGCGGGGTCCAGCCCGTTGGCCGGCTCATCGAGGATGAGCACCTGCGGGTCGCCGAGGAGCGCGTGCGCGAGCCCCAGCCGCTGGCGCATGCCGAGTGAGTAGTTGCGGACCCGCCGCCTGGACTCCTGCTGCGAGAGGCCGACGACCTCAAGCATCTGGTCGACCCGCCTCCGGTCGACGCCGAGGGCGAGGGCACCGAGCGTCAGCACCTCGCGCCCGGTTCGGCCTCCGTGCTGGGCCGAGGCGTCCAGCAGCACACCGACGTGCCGTCCGGGGTTGGTGAGGCGGGCGTATGCCGTGCCCTGCACCGTCGCGGTGCCCGACGTCTCCGGGGTCAGCCCGGTCATGACGCGCATGGTGGTGGACTTCCCCGCCCCGTTCGGACCGAGGAAGCCGGTGACCCGACCCGCCTCGGCCGTGAACGTCACATCGTCCACTGCGGTGAAGCCGCCGTAGGACTTCACGAGATTGGTTACCTGAATCATGCCCACCAGCGTGCGTGACGCGGACGGGCGACACATCGGCCCAGAGGATGGAGTCGCCCCCTACTTTGGTACGCCCCTGGTGGGAGAACCACCGACCTCCGACTGCTGCCTCCGGCGGAGCGGACGACCTATGGTCAGCAGGTGCGACCAGGCCAGCCACCCGTCACCCGCTGGGGTGAGACGTGGCGCGTCCTCGTGGCTCTGCTGATCGGGGCGCTGGTCTGGCTCTCGTCGTGGGCGTCGATCGACCTGGAGGACCGCGTCGGGCCCGAGTGGTGGTTGATGACCGTCGACCCGCTGGTCGGCGTCATCTCGCTGGGGCTGCTGCTCCTGCGGCGCCGCTGGCCGGTGCCGGTCGCCCTGGTGATCACCGCCCTGTCGTCGGTGTCGACGCTGTCGGCCGGCGCCTGCCTGATCGCGGTCGTCTCGGTGGCGACCCGGCGGCGCTGGCGGGAGATGGCCGTCATCACGCCGCTCTACCTGGCGACCTCCTTCGTGTGGGACCGGATGTTCACCTCGCCGACCTCGGCGTCGCTGGCGACGACTCTGACCAACGTGACGATCCAGGTGCTCGTGCTCGTCGCCGCGTTCGCGGTCGGCTACTCCATCGGGGTGCGCCGCGACAACATCGCCGCGCTGCGCGAGCGGGCCGAGGTCGCCGAGCGCGAGCAGGGCCGGCGGGTCGAGCAGGCGCGCGCGACCGAGCGAGCGCGGATCGCGCGGGAGATGCACGACGTGCTCGCCCACCGGATCAGCCTCATCGCGATGCACTCCGGCGCGCTCGCCTACCGCGAGGACCTCCCTCCCGAGCAGGTGCGCGAGATCGCCTCGACCCTGCGCGACAACGCCGACCAGGCGGTGCAGGAGCTGCGCGCCGTCCTGGGAGTGCTCCGCGACAACCACGACGAGGCCCAGTCACGCGGCCCCCAGCCGGACCTGACGCGGCTCCAGGAGCTCTTCGCCGAGGTGACGACCGCCGGCACTCCCGTCGTGACGTCGTTCCGCGTCGAGCCTGCCACCGTGCCTGAGTCGATCAGCAGGCACGCCTACCGGATCGTCCAGGAGGGCCTGACCAACGTCCGCAAGCACGCACCTGGCATGCCGGCCACGGTGTCCCTGTCCGGAGGCCCGGGGGTGGGGCTCGACCTCACCGTGGTCAACGAGCCGCGGCGGTATGGCGGATCGCCCCGCAGCGACGCCGTCCGGGACAGCGGGTCCGGGATGGGGCTGCTCGGCCTCGCCGAGCGGGCCGCGTTCAGCGGCGGTCAGCTCACCTACGGGACCGACCGTGCCGGACGGTTCGCGGTCCGCGCCTGGCTACCGTGGGACCCGTGAGAGTGCTGCCCCGTGCGGCGGGAGGACCGACATGAGCTCCGTCATACGTGTCCTGCTGGTGGACGACGACCCGCTGGTGCGCACGGGTCTGCGGCTCATCCTCGGCGGAGCGCCCGACATCGAGGTGGTGGGCGAGGCCGAGGACGGTCAGGCCGGCGTCGACCTGGTCGCCCAGCTGGCGCCGGACGTGGTCCTGATGGACATCCGGATGCCGCGGATGGACGGGCTGGCCGCCACGTCCGAGCTCCTGGCGAGCCCGGCGTCGACCAGGGTCATCGTCCTGACGACGTTCGACACCGACGACATGGTGGTCGAGGCGCTGCGGATCGGGGCCCATGGCTTCCTGCTCAAGAGCACCCGCCCGGAGCGGCTGGTCGAGGCGGTCCGCGGGGTGATGGTGGGTGAGCCGCCGCTGTCGCCGTCGGTGACCCAGCAGCTCATCAACCGCGTGGCCGGTCAGCCGACGAACGGTACGGACGACGAACGCCGGTCACGCGCACTCGAGCGGCTGGAGCGGCTCACCGACCGTGAGCGCGAGGTGGCTGTGGCGATCGGGCAGGGATGGTCCAACGCGGAGATCGCCGGCCGTCTCTACATGGGCGTGCCCACCGTCAAGGCGCACGTCTCGCGGGTGCTCGACAAGCTCGAGGCGAGCAACCGGACGCAGATCGCGCTGGTCGTCCACGACGCCGAGCTGAGCCAGGACTGAGAGCACACTCACACCGCACAGGGGAGCGGTCGTCATACGGGTGCCACTGGCTTGACCTTTGGTCGTTCTGAGGGCACACTGTTACTGATAAGTAGGTACTGCCAGTATCGGGTACTTTGCAGGCCGGGGATCGACGCTGATCACCACTCGGACGAGGACTGAGGACCATGAGCCACTACAAGAGCAACCTTCGGGACCTGGAGTTCAACCTCTTTGAGGTCCTCGGGCGTCAGGACGTCCTGGCCCAGGGTGCGTTCGGCGACTTTGATGAGGAGACCGCGCGCGACATCCTGCAGCAGGTCGCCACGCTGACCGAGAACGAGGTGGGCGAGAGCCTGCTGGAGTCCGACCGCACTCCCCCGCAGTTCGACCCCGCCACCGGCGAGGTCACCATGCCGGAGTCCTTCATCAAGTCCTTCCTGGCCTGGCGCGACGCCGAGTGGTGGCGCCTCGAGGTCGGCGAGGAGCTGGGCGGGGCAGCGGCGCCGCCGAGCCTCACCTGGGCGGTCGCGGAGATGGCGCTGGGCGCCAACCCCGCCGTCAAGATGTTCTCCGCCGGCTACACGTTCGCCGAGGTGCTGCACCGCCTCGGCACCCCGGAGCAAAAGAAGCTCGCCCAGCACATGATCGACAACCACTGGGGCGCCACCATGGTGCTGACCGAGCCGGACGCCGGCTCGGACGTCGGCGCCGGCCGCGCCAAGGCGGTCCAGGCCGAGGACGGCACCTGGCACATCACCGGCGTCAAGCGGTTCATCACCTCCGGCGAGGCCCCGTTCTACGACAACGTCATCCACTTCGTGCTCGCCCGCCCCGAGGGCGCCGGCCCCGGCACCAAGGGCCTGTCCCTCTTCGTCGTGCCCAAGTTCCACGTCGGTGAGAACGGCGAGCTCGGTGAGCGCAACGGGGTCCAGGTCGCCAACATCGAGCACAAGATGGGCCTGAAGGTCTCTACGACCTGCGAGCTGCGGTTCGGCGAGGACGAGGGCAACCCGGCCGTCGGCACCCTGCTCGGCGACACCCATGAGGGCATCGTCCAGATGTTCCGGATCATCGAATACGCCCGGATGCTCGTCGGGACGAAGGCGATCGCCACCCTGTCGACCGGCTACCTCAACGCGCTGGAGTATGCCAAGGAGCGCGTCCAGGGCGCCGACATGGCGCAGATGGCCGACAAGGCGGCACCCCGCGTCACCATCACGCACCACCCCGACGTGCGCCGCAGCCTGATGCTGCAGAAGTCGTATGCCGAGGGGCTGCGGGCGCTGATGCTCTACACGGCGGTGCAGCAGGACACCGTGCAGATCGCCGGGGACAACCCGACCGAGGAGTCCACGATGGCGGAGCGGGTCAACGACCTGTTGCTCCCGCTGGTCAAGGGCTGCGGCTCGGAGCGCGCCTGGGTCCTCCTGGGCACCGAGTCGCTGCAGACCTTCGGTGGGTCCGGCTTCCTGCAGGACTACCCGATCGAGCAGTACGTCCGCGACGCCAAGATCGACAGCCTCTACGAGGGCACCACGGCCATCCAGGGCCAGGACTTCTTCTTCCGCAAGATCGTCCGTGACCAGGGCCAGGCCCTCGGTCACGTGGCGGCGCAGATGATGGAGCTGGTCAAGGGTGGCGGCGCGGAGGACTTCATCGCCACCGAGCGCGGTCTGCTGGGACGCGCCCTCGAGGACGTCCAGGCCATGGTCGAGTACATGGTCGGGCGCGTCATGGCGGCCGACCCCCGCAGTGGTGGCTCGCCGGAGGCGATCTACGCCGTGGGTCTGTCGACCACGCGGTTCCTGCTGGCCGCTGGTGACGTGGTGATCGGGTGGCTGCTGCTGCGCCAGGCCGAGGTGGCCAAGGCGGCCCTGGACGCAGGTGCGACCGGTGCTGACAAGGACTTCTACCTCGGCAAGGTTGCCGCGGCACGCTTCTTCGCGCGGGACGTCCTGCCCCGGATCCACTCCGACCGCGGGATCATCACGCACACCGACGACTCGCTGATGGAGCTGCCCGAGTCGGCCTTCTGACGCGCGGTGCCACTCTCAGCGGCGGTTGCGATCCCAGTGGGCGAACCCCGCGGCACGGGCTGACTCCTCGTCCTGGAACCACACCTCGGCCCGGGTCTTCCCGTAGGACGGGCTCTCCGGGGTGTGGAACAGCATCGAGTTGGCGTTGCCCTTGATCAGCCACCCCGCCGGGCCGCTGCCGTCGGGTGCTGGAGTTGCCGAGCCCGGGCCGTACGGCTCGTCCGCCGCAACCGGCACCCCGTGCGCCGCCACCTGGGGCTCGTCGTCCGGCACGGACGTCAGCTCCGAGCGGGCCGCCGGGAGGGACACGGCCGAGGTCAGCCCGCCCCGTCGCCTGCGGTCCCAGTGATGGAAGCCCGCCGCGGCGGCCGACGCCTCGTCCTGGAACCACACCTGCGCCCTGGTCCGGGCATAGCCCGGGCTCTGCTCGGTGTGGAAGAGCATGGACTCGGCGTTGCCCTTGATCGTCCAGCCTTCCGGCCCGCTGCCGTCCGCAGCGGCGGCGGCCGAGCCGGGTCCATAGGGCTCGGTGACCACTCCCTCGTCGACGACCTCGCCGGTCGCGCTGATCCCGGCCGAGGCGCCCGCTTCCGCCAGCGCGGCATCGCTGTCCAGAGCGGCTGCCTCGGCGATGGCCTCGATGTCCGGCTCGTCGTAGGTGTCCGCGCGGGACTCCACATAGCTGGCGTCCTCGGCGTCGTAGGCCGTGGGGTCACCGTCCGTCATGCCCTCCGGCTCCGTGGGCGGCAGCGGCACGGCGGGTAGGTCCTCCGACTCGGCCTCCAGCTCCACCGGATGCATGACGTCGCCGTCGACCGGCGGCTCGGGAGCGACCGACTCCGCCGCGAAGTCCTCGACCAGCGGTCCGTCGACGGCGGTTGTCTCGCCTTCGGTGCCGACCGAGCTCGCCCGGGCGGCCGTCGCACCGATCGCGGCGGCCGACCGCACCTGATCTGGTTGGTACACGACCCTTCCGGCTGCGCGCGGCACCCGCCGGGTGACTGTGCGCACGCTCCACAGCCACGTCAGGACGAAGCCGAGGACGAAGGACAGCAGCATCAGCCACCAGATCATGACCGGTCTCCGCTCTCGAGACTGTGGGGCAGGTCGGAGAACGCCTCGTCCTCACTCCGTGCCTTGATCCGCTGGCTGACGACCAACCACGCCAGCACCGCTCCCGCGAGGAACGCCAGCAGGTACCACAACCACTCGACGATGAAGTCCATCAGCCCGCACCCTCCGTGATGGTGATCTCCACGCGGCGGTTGGCCTCACGCCCCGCCTCGGTGTCGTTGGACGCGACCGGGTCCTCCGTGCCGTATCCCTCAGCCGTCAGCCGCTCCTGGGCGATCCCCTGCTCGACCAGCGCGTCGACGACCGCCTCGGCCCGAGCCTGGCTGAGCTGCTCGTTCAACGCCACGCTGCCGGTGTCGTCGCTGTGGCCGCCGACCTCGACCGTGACCTCCGGACAGCTTGCGATCAGGGCGGCGAGCTGGTTGACCACGGCGCGGGACTCGTCGCTCAGCTCCGAGGCACCCGAGGCGAACCTGACAGGAGACGCCTCCAGCAGGGCTGCGGCCTCGGACTCCAGCTCGTCACAGCCCTCCGCTGCCGCTCCGGCGCTCGGGTCGACGGTGATCTGGTTGTCGATGGTCGACACACCCGAGAAGGCTCCGACGCCGGACTCGACCGCCTGTCTCGCCTCCTCCGTCGTGGCCGTGCCGGTGAGCGTGATTCCGCCGGCGCCGTCCCAGTCGAGGCCGAAGTCCGGCACCCCGGCCCCGGCGGCGAACATGTCGGGCAGTGCCTCCGGGAAGGGCAGCTGCGCATCCGGGACGACCGTGACCTGGTCGACGATGTCCACGCCCTCGCCGAGCCGCTCCCACAGGGCGTCGACCAGGGCCGTCCGGGTCGCCTCGTCGGGCACCTCCGCCATCACCGTGACCGTGTCGCCGTCCCGGCTGATCGAGAACGGCCCGGGCTGGATGACGGCCTCTGGAAAGGCGGTCTGGGCGCTGTCGTCGGTGGTCGCGACAGAGCCGTCACCGGGCGGCTCCGACGTGCCAGCGCCATCGTCGGTCGACCCGGAGCTCGGGGGTGCCGCCGGCCCTTCGGGGTCTCCGTCGACAGGGCCGAGGATGAGTCCGTCGAGCACCGCGAGCAGGAGCGGCACCAGGAGCAGCGCGAGCCACCACCAGCCGCCCGGACCGCGGCGGTAGCGGCGGGTGACGTCCTGCCAGTCCGCCCCCGGACGGACATCCCCGGTCGACACCATGAGTCGCCTCCTGAGGTCTCGCCTCGGTGAGTGGGCCAGCTGCGTGGACGGTGACGCACGTGCTCAACGTCCGTCGCCGACGCTATCCCAGGTCACAGACCGGCCGCGACCCCCTGGCTCGGTCAGCGCCCGAGCCTGCGGTCGGCGAGCACCGGGAACGCCTCACGGACCTCGGCCACCTCCGCCGGGTCGATGGTGACCGACAGCACCTCCTCGCCGGTGCCCGCCTCCGCCAGCACCCTGCCCTGCGGGTCAATGACCGCGCTGTGCCCGCCCATCTCGGTGCGCGCGTGGGTGCCCGCGGTGTTGCAGCCGAGCACGAAGCACTGGTCCTCGACCGCCCTGGCGCGCAGCAGTAGCCGCCAGGCGTCCACCCGGGCAGCGGGCCAGGCGGCGGGCACGACGAACAGCTCGGCCCCCTGGTCGACCTGGGCGCGGTACAGCTCGGGGAAGCGCAGGTCATAGCAGGTGGAGAGCCCCGCGCGCAGCCCCTCTGCGGGAGCGGGCAGGTCGAGGACCACGACGTCCTCGCCGGCCTCCATCAACCGCGGCTCACCGTTGCCGAAGCCGAACCGGTGCACCTTGCGGTAGCGCGCGATCCGCTGGCCGGTCGCGTCCAGCAGCACCGAGGTGTTCCACAGCCCCCGCCCCTCCGGTCCCGGTTCGTCGGCCGGGGCCTCGGCGATCGAGCCGGCGTGGACGACCGCACCGATCTCCCGGGCCACCTCGGCAACGCGCGACACGACATACCCGTCGACCGTCTGGGTGCGGTCGACCCAGGCCCGGTAGTCGAAGGCCCCGGCGCTCCACAGCTCCGGCAGGACCACCAGGTCGTGGCCGCGCTGGGCCCTGACGAGCTCCACCACGCGGTCGGTGCGCTGCTCGATCGACTCCCCGTCGGCATACGCCAGCTGGACCAGGGCGATGTGCATCGGTGCCTCCTTAGTGCGGCCGGGGGTCGCTGCCCTGACGGGACAGCTGTGCCAACCGCTCGTTGTATGCCGTGAGCTCGGCGTCGTTGTCCCGGTCAGCACGGCGGTCGTGCCGCTTGGCGTCCCGGTCGTCGGAGCGCAGCCAGTCGCGGGTCACCAGCATGGCGAGGACGACGGTGGGCAGCTCGCCGATGCCCCAGGCGATGCCGCCGGCGAGCTGCTGGTCGGCCAGCAGATCCGGCACCCACGGCAGGTCGACCGCCTTGAAGAAGCCTGGGGCGAGCAGCCAGTTGCCGCTCATCAGCGCCAGACCGAAGAACGCGTGCGCGGCCAGAGTGCCGATCAGCACCATCAGCCGCATGGGGGCCGGCCACTTGCGCGGTCCCGGGTCGGTGCCGATCAGCGCCCAGACGAAGGCGTAGCCGGTGAGCAGGAAGTGGACGACCATCACCACGTGCCCGGAGTGCGTCGTCAGCGACCACTCGAACCAGCCGGTGTAGTAGAAGGCGATCAGGGAGCCGAAGAACATGACCGCGGCGACCAGCGGGTGCACGAAGAACCCGGCCCAGCGGGAGTGGACGACCGCCAGGATGACCTCGCGCGGGCCGAGCGTCCTGTCCTTCCGGGCCTTCAGGGCGCGCAGCGCGAGCGTGACCGGCGAGGCCGGCACGAGGAAGATCGGCACCGCCATCATCAGCAGCATGTGCATGACCATGTGCAGGCTGAACTGCACCTTGCCGTACATGCCCGGCGCTCCGGAGGTGGCGTAGATGAAGATCAGCCAGCCGATGACCCAGGCGATGGTCCGACCGACCGGCCAGGCGTCGCCGCGGCGGCGCAGGCGGGCGACCCCTGCGAGGTAGAGGCCGATGGCCAGCACGGCGGGGATGAGGAAGAACCACATCGGCTCCCACGCCGTGAGCAGCTTGCTCCAGCCGAACGGGTCGGGGGTCGGGAAGCCGGTCAACGGAAGGGCCGCGTCCTCTCCGGTGATGTCCTGCACCACCGGCGGCGGAGTGCGCGACAGCGCCACGCCGAGTCCGATGGCCGTCGCCATGACGGCCAGCTCGGTGATGGCGAGCCGCGCAAAGACACGCGGCTGAGTCGTGTCGCGCTGGAGCAGGGCGCGCCGCTGGTTGTAGCCGAACATCCCGAGGACCACGAGGGCCAGCACCTTCAGCCAGAGCACCAGCCAGTAGGGCGAGGTGAGGTCAGCCAGGTCATCGGCCTGCAGCACCGCGAAGAGCACGCCCGAGGCGCCGACCGCGACGTAGCACGCCAGCGCGATCGTGGAGAAGCGTTCCAGCGTCACCTGGACGGCGCCGCCCAGCACGGGTCGCAGGACGACTATCGCCAGCAGCCCGCCGACCCAGAGGGTCACGCCGATCAGGTGGATGAGCAGACCGGTCATGCCCTGCTCGTGCCCGACCAGGCTGCTGCCGTGCCCGGCGAAGCTGATCGGCCACAGGACCGCGAGCGCGAGCGTAAACGTCCAGGCCAGCTGTCCCCGGGTGCGCGCCACGGCGGCAGCGAGACCGACCAGCACCACCATGACCAGCTCGATGATCATCAGTCGGGTGATCTCCAGCGGCCAGGCGCTCGCCCGCAGCTCGCCCCAGAACTGCGGGTCGCTGATGGGCAGCGCCGAGGACTGGGAGAACGTGAGGAGCGTCCCGAGCCCGGCGGTGAGCGCCCACGCGAGAGCGGCGTATGCCGCTGCGACGGCTGCCGTGGGTCGGCGCGCAGTGTTCCGTCCTTCCGGGGTCAGGAAGGCCGCGACCAGGAGGAGTCCGATGGTCAGGGCGGCGGACAGGTCGTGCAGGACCCGGAGCACGACCAGGCCGTATCGGACCACCGGACCGGTGTCCCCGAGCAACAGTGGCGTGAGGGCTCCCGATGCGGCCGCCGTCACCACGCCGACGACCAGTGCGACGACGGCGACCAGGGCGACCGGCGCCACGAGGACGCGGCGGAGGTCCGGCCGCGAGCCCGCCGGCGCGGGGGTCTCGGTCTGTGTCGTCACGGTCCCATGCTAGGTAGGGTGACTGGGTGCCCATCCACCCCACTCCCCCAGAGGACCTGGACGCTCTGGTCGAAGGCTTTCGGCAGACCGTCCAGGCTGTCATCGATCTGGGTCGCGAGTGCAGCGACGAGGACTTCGCGCGGTCGACGCCGTGCCCGGGCTGGACCGTCCAGGACCAGATCTCGCACGTGGCGGCCGTCGAGGCGTTCCTGGACGGCGCGGAGCACCCACAGGTCGAGCTGACCGAGCGCGGGCACATCCGCCACGAGTTCGGTGAGTGGATGGAGCAGGGTGTGCAGGTGCGGCGCGACCGCAGTGGCCCCGAGGTGGTGGCCGAGCTGGAGACGCTGCTGCACAACCGGCTGGCGACCCTGGCCGACCCCTCGCTCACGCTGGAGACGGAGGTCAGCGGCCCGATGGGCTCCACGATGTCGTTGGGGTCGCTGCTGCGCCTGCGCCACCAGGACATCTGGACCCACGAGCAGGACATCCGGGAGGCGCTCGACCGCATCGGCAACCTGGACTCACCGGCCGCCAGCACGTTCGTCAACGTCCTCGTCCGCTACTTTCCCAAGCTGGTGCGTGACGTCCCGATGCAGGACGGGCAGACCGTCATCCTGGACAGCACCGGTCCGGTGACGGCGCGGACCGGGGTGCGCGTGAGCCACGACGAGGACGGTGAGGTCACCTACCACGCCTTGTTCACCGGTGAGAGCGCGAGCGGCATGGGCACCCTGGTGCACTCGCAGGACGACCCCACCACGACGATCAGCCTGTCGACCGAGGCCCTCACCCGCCGAGCCGCAGGTCGACGCTCGACCCAGGACACGACATACAGCGTGGTGGGCGACGAGGAGCTGGCGGCACGCGTGCTCGACGCGATCACCTTCACGCCCTGAACGTCTCCGCCCAGGCGGTCCAGCGCCTGCGGGTTTCTCGCCGCCGACTGGGGTAGACCCCACCGATCAAGTTGCTTTGGCTAACTAGTCTGCCGCAAGATGTCTGTGTGGCACCCCGACAAGGGACGTCGGAGGAGTGCACACCCGGGTCAATGAAGCCGCCGAGTGCGATGGATTCGACCTTTGTCATGCCCACGCGCTCGATCACCCCGCCCCGGGTCCGAGGACAAGTGAGGAGCATGAAGTGAAGAAGTTCAGTGTGATCGCCGTGGCGATGACCGCGACCCTGGCCCTGGGCGCGTGCAGCACCGAGGAGCCGGAGGAGGAGCCCACGCCGGCCGAGCAGACCACCGAGGATGCGGGCGACGACGCCGCCAGCACCACGACCGGAGACATGGCTGCTGGCACTGGTGACACCGCCGGTGAAACCGCGGCCGCCACCTACAGCGAGCCGGCGTGCCAGGAGTTCTTCACCGAGGGCGGTCCGCTGGCCGACCGCGCCGTGGAGGCTCGCGCCGCGATCGATAACGGTGAGGTCGTCGACACGATCGCCGTCAGCGAGGTCACCCTGCTGAAGAGCCGCATCGACGCCACCGCCGAGACCGCCCCTGACGACATCTCGGCGCTGCTGCTCGAGGTCAACGCCCCGTTCGCAGAGGTCGTCGACACGGTCAACGAGGGCGGCGAGGACGTCGTCGACCCCGAGAGCGGTGAGATCACCCTGCCGGAGATCGACACCCAGGCTTCCGAGGACGCCCAGGCCGAGCTGGAGACCGCCTGCGCCGGTTGATGTTTGACGAGGGGCTGGTCGCCTGACCAGCCCCGGCAGGCCAGCAAGGCGCCGGTCCCCTCGGGGGTCGGCGCCTTGTCTGTTTAGCCCCACCGTCTGGCGCCCCCAGCGGGAGAGCGCATACTGGGGGTGATGACAACCTGGTCCAGACCTCAGCGGCGGCACCTCCCCAGGAGCCCCTTCAAGCCAACGATCGAGCCGGAGATCGAGAGCTTCCTCCTCGACGACAGCGTCTCGCACGAGTCGTACGGGCTCGGACGCGTGGTAGGCACCGAGAGCGCAGCGGTGACGGTGAACTTCGGCTCCCACACCCGGCGCATTGTGAGCCCGTTCCACAAGCTCGAAAAGCTGTAGGCGGGCCTTCTTCGCTGGCCGAGGGCTAGCCAGCCGAGTCCGTCAGACCCGTCGGGTCTCCTCGCTCAGGCGCGGCTCGACGCGCAGGTCCGGACGGAAGCCCGCCTTGTCGGCATAGAACGCTCTGATGCGGTCCATGTCGGCGGTGACATCTCCAGTCAGCTCAAGAGTCGGACCCAGACCCGTCGTCATCGTGGTGCGGTCGACATAGCCGAGCGTCACCGGCATACCGCTCTCCCGGGCAATGCGGTAGAAACCGGACTTCCAGTGGGTGTGTCCCCCACGGGTTCCATCGGGAGTGACCACGAGGCCGAAGACCTCGCCCGACCGGACGCGCTCGACCACCTCCTCGACGACACCGCCCGCGTTCGACCGGTCGACGGCAATGCCCCCGAGGGCACGCATCAGCGGGCCACGCCAGCCCCTGAAGAGGCTGTGCTTGCCCAACCACCGGATGTCCATGCCCAGACGCCAGGTGATCCCCAGCATGAGGACAAAGTCCCAGTTGGAGGTGTGGGGTGCACCGATGAGCACCGTGGGCCGGTCCGGTGCGGGCACCGTGGACAGTCTCCAGGGGCTGAGGGACCAGAAGGCGCGAGCCACGAGTCGTCGAAGCATGGGCCCACGGTAGTGGCGGGTCCGATGGTGCTGGAAGCCTGTCTCGCCCTCCAACGCCTGGACGCCTACGACGTGGCCGGCCAGACGCACGACGAGCTGCAGGATCAGCGACCCCGCTGGCTGGGCCATCACGCAGCAGGACCAGGCCCACCAGCTCGGGGATGTCAGCCTCGCACACGACGGCGCCCGGAGGACGACTCACATCTTCGAGCCGGAAGTCGTTCTGG
>DATGRS010000294.1:0-3687 GCA_035303365.1 Ornithinicoccus sp. | reverse complement strand
ACCCCGCTGGGGTCGACGCAGATGTCGAAGGAGACCCTGTCGAACCCGTTGCCGTTGGGGTCTTCAACCCAGTCGGTGACGGTGAGTGTCTTCACCACCGTCTCACCCTCCGAGTAGTAACCGGCTTCCTCGAGCGCCTCGAACGCGGCTATCCAGCGGGCAGTGAGCTCGTCGGAGCCCTGGTAGTAGGGCAAGACCTGCTCGCGCCAACCCTCGTAGCGGTTGTTGGCCACCTCGCTGCTGGTGGCGTAGCGGTCGTGGACGAACTGGGAGGCGGCGTCGATCTGCTGCTGCTTGTAGTCGACCGTGGTCTCGGTCTCGGTGGGGCTCGGGTCGGTGGTGGCGGGGTCCGTCGTGGCGGTCGCCGTGTCGGTCTCGGGTCCGGGCCCGGGGTCGGAGTCGCACGCGGTGAGCGCGAGCATCATCCCTGCGCAGGCGAGCAGTGCGCTGACGGCGGGACGGTGTGGGGTTCTCATCAGTTCGGCTCCTTAGCTCGCCTCTTGTCGAGCTGCAACGACGTGGTCGAGCAGTTTGTTGGTCTCAGGCTCGGGGTCGACGTCAAGCTCGGTCAACCGGTTGGTGAGCGCGTCCACAAGCTCGGCCGCGGCCGCGTGCTCACCGGTCTGCAGTTGCGCGGTGATCGCGTACCGCCACAGGCGCTCGTGGTCGGTGCTGGCCCGCAGGCCGGCGTCAGCCGCCTCGGCGGCCAGGCGTGGCTTGCCTTCCAGCAGTGCCCGGCGGGCGGTCTCGCACGCCACGTCGACGATGCTGGCGACCATGTGGGCGCCGAGCGTGTCGGACCACAGGTAGCGGTTGGCTCGCACCCGTCCGACCCCGTCGCGCACCTGGCTGAACGGTGCGCCGCGCACCAGCAGCAGCGCGCGACGCAGGTCAGCTAGCGGGGTGTGGCTGGGGTCAGGTCCGTGCAGGCGCGTGAACTCCTCCCAGTCGCTGCTGACGTCGGTCAGGTGGTAGGTGGTGGTGCCGGAGCCGCTGCTGTGCCCCTCCAACCGGGCAGTGCCCTCCGGGGTCGTTCCGAGCAGTCGGCGGGTCCGTGAGATCGCTGAGTGCCTGGTGGCGGGCTTGACGGCCTGGTTGGGCCACAGGGCCGCGGTGAGCTGCTCGGCGGTGGCGCCGTCGTGCAGGCTCAGGTAGGCAGTCATCTCCACGGCAGCGTGCAGGTGCCCGATGGTGCCGGACAGCACCGAGGTGTCTGCACCGACCAGCTCGACCGGGCCCAGTATCCGCACGTGCGGGCTGGTGTGCTCGACCTCGAACAGCGGCGGCGGGTCCGCCAGCTCCGGCAGCGGTTCGGTGGGGTCCGGCGAGGGGAGCGTGTCGACGTCAGGCTCGCGCGCCTGGGCCAACGTGGCGGTCCAGGCCGGCCCGGGAACGTGACCGACGTTGAGAACAGTCAGGATCTCGTTGTACTCGGCTTGGTCGAGGTGCTGGACCTGGATCGGCATCCCTGAGGGCTGCAGCGTGGCCTCCAGGGTGTCCGCCTGCAGGTCGATCGCCGCCTGCCCGCACCCGGCGTCGATGGTCACGAACGCCACGCCCGCCGTCTCGGCGTCGACGAGCCGCTGCAACTGCTCGGTCTGCGCCTCGTCCAGCGTGGTGGGCAGGAACACGACCTCCGGCGGCCAGCGCACAGCCGCGGGGTCCTGACCCGGCGTTTGCTCGTGCCCGGCGATGCGGGCCAGTGCCTGCTCGGCGGTATCCAGGTGCAGGAGCCGGGGTGAAGCCAGTGCTGCGGCAAGATCGGCGTGCTCACCCACCACGGTCACCTGGAGGTCGTCGGCCCACTCACTGGTGGTGAGCTCGAGCAGCAGTGCCGCCAGCACGCCTCTGGCCCGCAGGTGGTCGCCGCGCAGATCCAGGTGCCGCATCCGCTCAAGGTCCAGCAGCAGGTGGGTTGCCTGGTCGCCGAGGCCCAGTCCGACCAGGGCGGGGTAGGCGGCAGGAATGTCGCCGGCGCCGGTCCGGCTGTAGACATGCTCGGCGAGGTCGCCGTTGGTGATGGACCAGATGCGCTGGTCATCCGATCCCAGCCAGGGGTGGGGGAGTGCGGCAGGGTGCTCGAGGTACACCTGCATCTCCGTGCCGTCCCCGGCGTAACGCACGAACAGGATCGGCGGAGCCGGTTCACCTGCGGTGTGCGCGTGGGCTGCCAGGTCCCGCAGGGCGATGTTGATGCTCTCGCGGCCGATGGGGTCGGCGATCGCGCGCAGCTCCTGCTCGAATACCTCGGTGGCGGGCTCGAGTCTTGGCAGGCGACTACCCGGCGGGCTGGTGCGACTGACGTGTCGCCGCCTGGCCAGCACGGCCCCGACCACCGAGGCAGCCAGCAGCGCCCCGAGCCCTCCTGCGGTCTGCAACTTGGACGGCACCCATCGGGAGTTCTCGTCTGCGTCCGCCGCCTGATCGGTGTCGGCCGCGCCCGCGGGGCCGGTCTCGGCCCCGACCGCCTGAGTGGGTTCGGCGGAGGCGTGCGGGACCTCGGGATCCTCGACGAGCGGGGCCTCTGTCGGCTCCGCTGGCGGCTCGGCCTCGGTCTGCACCTCAGGCTCAGGAGTGACGCCGTCGGCGGCCTGGGGCTGCTCTGCGGGCGCGGCAGCGGCGGCTCCGGGAATGATGACCTGCCAGCCCGGCCTGATCAGGTCGGGGTCAGTGAGCCGCTCACCGTCGGGCTGTACGAGGTCGGCGGTGGCCTCGACGATCTCGGGGTAGCGGTCACCGTCACCGAGGTGCGTCTCGGCGAGGTCATAGAGGGTGTCGCCCCGCTCGACGGTCACCTGCTGGTCCTGCGCAGCGGGGTCGTCGGCCGTCAGCTGCTCGGTCTGCGGGAGCTGAAGCATCCACCCGGGCTCGATCCAGTGCGAGTCGGACAGCGCGCCCCCATCAGGCTGCGGTGCGCCGTAGTTCAGGGCAGCGATCTCTCCCCAGCGGTGCCCATCGCCCAGGTGCGTGGCAGCCAGGTCCCAGAGCGTGTCGCCCGGCTGGACTTCAATCACGACGCCCGCCTGCTCCTGCTGGGGATCGGTGCTGGCGAGCGTGTCATCCGGCTCGGCGACCTGGTCCTCACTCGGGGGAGCGGGGGAGTGGGAGAGGGTCGCCGTCTGCGAGGCAGGTTCAGAGGGCGCGGGGGAGGCGATCGCGGCACTGGTGCCACCAGCCATGCCTAGCGCGATGGCGGCCAGCAGAACAGCGGCCAGTCGTTGCTGGGCACCCAGCGCCGGCAACGTGGGGGCGCGGACCCCGCGCAGCATCGAGGTGGCCTCGACGATCACAGCGAGGGTGAAGGTGGCCCAGGCGACCCACCCGGCCACGATGAGAGCACCGACCAGGAAGTCGCCGCTGAGCGGATTGCGCAGCAGCAGCTGAATCTGCCGTCGCCGAAGGGGGCGACGAACACGAAGCCCTCCTGGTTGCCGCGTGCGGTCAGCACGTCGGGCGCGGGGACCCGAGCCGGACGTCGGCGAGCACGAGCGACCGGATCACCGACTCGCCCGGGAAGTCGAGGCCGAGCGCGTCCCGCACGCGCGATCGGTGACCGTGGTGCCGCCGTCCTGGTCGACGCCGCTCAGCCGGACGCCGTCGTCGTCCTGCGTGAGATCGGTCACGGTGACGCCCTCGACGAGGCGGGCGCCGTGGTCGAGCGCACGCTCGAGCAGCAGGCGTTCGACG
>DATGRS010000293.1:0-10814 GCA_035303365.1 Ornithinicoccus sp. | reverse complement strand
CGGCCAGGGACCGCACCCACGCCCGCTTGGCGTGCTGCCCGGGCACCAGGTGAAGGTCACTCGGGTGCAGCACCCGCAGGGGGCGGGCGCCGCTCGGGAGCGCCGGCACCTCGAACTCCCGCAGCGCGAACGCCCGGGGCTCCACGAGTGTGCTCCACGCCAGCACGCCGGCACCGAGCCCGACCACGCCAGCGGCGACACGCCATACCGAGTCCATCCGCCGATCATCGCAAACCCGACCGGCCGGGACCTCCTCCGGTGAGAGACTGGGCCTCATGACCGAGCAGACCGGACTCAAGGCCACCCTCCAGCGCGACCTGCACGACTCGATGCGGGCTAAGGACAAGGTGCGCTCGGCGACCCTCCGGATGGCGCTCACCGCGATCGCCAACGAGGAGGTCGCCGGCACGGAGTCCCGAGTGCTCAGCGACGGCGATGTGCTCAGGGTGCTGACCAAGGAAGCCAAGAAGCGGCGGGAGGCAGCCGAGGCCTACACGGGCGCAGGCCGTCCGGAGCTGGCCGACCAGGAGCACGCAGAGCTGGCGGTGCTGGAGACCTACCTGCCGGCCCAGCTCGACGATGCCGCTCTCGACGAGATGGCAGCCGCCGCCGTCGAGGAGGTCGGCGCCACGGGGATGGCGCAGATGGGCCAGGTCATGAAGGTCCTGCAGCCACGGGTGGCCGGCCAGGCCGAGGGCGGCCGGGTCGCGGCCGCCGTCAAGCGGGCGCTCAGCTCCTAGTCACGCTGCCCGGGCGGGTCAGGGTTGCCTGGACCGCCACCTGGACCACCGCCGGGGTCATCGTCCGGCGGGTCCTCGTCCTCTGGCGGGTCCTCCGGAGGATCCTCGTCCGGCGGGTCGTCCGACGGCGGTGGGTCGTTGGACGGCGGTGGGTCGTTGGACGGCGGCGGGGGTGGTGGCGCGACGTAGGCGCTTGAGGTGTAGACGTAGACCGTCTTGCCGGCCCGCATCATCGTCCCCGGCGACGGTGAGGTGTAGAGCACGGTGCCCTCTGGTGCGCTGGAGGAGGTCACCACCTCCTCACCGATGAAGCCCGCCTCGCCGAGAGCGCGGATGGCGTCCTCGATGTCCAGGCCCTTGACGTCGGGGACCGGGCGGTCCTCGCCGTATAGGACCTTGTTGTTCGGCTCGTCGAACTGCTCGATCGGCTCGTCCTCGAGGGCGGTGTCCATGAGGTCCTTCCACAGGATCGCCGCCAGCTTGGAGCCGTAGAACCAGCCCTCGACGTAGTTGTCGCCGAGCTTGAAGTCCTTGAGGTTCCCCTCGTACTTCGCGCCGGGGCTGCCGATCCAGACCGCGGTGGACAGCTGCGGGGTGTAGCCGGCGAACCAGGTGTGCTTGCTCTCGTCGGCCGTACCGGTCTTGCCACCGGCCGGGCGGTCGCCCGCGAGGACGGCGCGGAAGCCGGAGCCGCGCAGGCTCACGACCTCCTGCATCAGCTCGGCGGTGCCCGCGGCGATCTCCGGCTCGACGACCTGCTCACAGCCGGGCAGGTCCAGCGGGATCTCCTTGCCCTCGGCGTCGACGATCTTGGTGACCGGGACCGGCGGGCAGTAGAGGCCGCCGGCCGCGATGGTGGCGAAGGAGGTGGCCACGGTCAGCGGGCTGGCGTTGTCGGCACCCAGCACGAACGTCGGCGCCACACTGTTCGGGCCGGAGCCGTAGGGCTCGCCGCTCGCGGCATGCAGGCCCATCCTGGTCATGGTGTCGCGGATGTTGCACGTGCCGACCTGGGACGCGAGGGTCGCGAAGGCCGTGTTCACCGAGGACATCGTCGCCTTGCGCAGCGTCATCACCGCCTCGTGGTTGGCTCCCTCCGCGTTGCGGACGGCCCACTCGTCGGTGCCGATGCTGCAGCCATCCTGGAAGTCGCTGCGCTCGAAGATCACGGCCGGCTGCGTGTCGCCCTCGGGGCGCGAGCCGGGGACCTCGGGGTTGGCCCAGTTGTTGTTCTCGTCAACCTCGACGGCGTTGCGGATGCTCAGCGAGGCTTCGACCGGGACGCCCTTCTCCAGCGCGGTCACGATCGTGAACGCCTTGGCCACCGAGCCGATCTGGAAGCCCTCGCTGCCGCCGTAGCGGTTGTCGACGCTCCAGTTGACGGCGGTCTCGCTGAACCGGTCCTTCGACTCCTGGATGTTGTAGTCCGAGCTCTGGCCGAACGCGAGCACGTGCCCGGTGCCGGGCTCGACCATCGCGGCGGCGGACGCCAGCTTGTACTCGTTGCCGGGCGGGGCGTACTCCTCAGTCTTCTTGGCGATCAGCTTGGACATCTCTGGGTCCAGCGTGGTCGTGATCGTCAGGCCGCCGGTCGTCAGCTTGGTCTCCCGCTCCTCACGGGTCGCGCCGAGGGCGTCGTGCTGCAGCAGCCACTCGGTGACGTAGTCACAGAAGTAGGGATGCGCCGAGTTCATGCACGAGCGCTGGCTGTCACGCACCTCGAGCTCGATCTTGGACTTGCGGGCCTTGTCCCACTCCTTCTCGGAGATCATGCCCTGCTCATACATCTTGTCCAGGACGACGTTGCGCCGTTCGCGGGACGCCTCGGGGTTGTTCACCGGGTCGGTGACGCTCGGGGCGCGGACGATCCCGGCGAGCGTGGCGGCCTCCGCCAGGTTCAGGTCCTTGGACTTGACCCCGAAGTAGTGGCGGGCCGCGGCCTCCACGCCGTAGGTCCGGTCGCCGTAGTAGGCGAGGTTGAGGTAGCCCTCGAGGATCTCGTCCTTGGTGAGACGTTGCTCGAGCGTGACGGCATACTTCAGCTCGCGCAGCTTGCGCACGTAGCCCTCGACGCCGCTGCGCGCCCGGAGGGCCTGCAGCGACTCGGTGTCCCCCTTGCGCAGCGCCTCCTCGCTCAGCATCATCTTCACGTACTGCTGGGTCAGCGTCGAACCACCCTGGGTGCTCTCGGAGGTGGCGTTGCTGACCAGCGCGCGGGAGAGTGCGCGCATGTCCAGCCCGCCGTGGTCGTAGAACCGCTCGTCCTCGATGGCAATCTGGGCGTTCTTCAGATACGGAGAGATCTCGTCGAGGGTGACCAGGATGCGGTTCTCCTGCGCCGGCGTGGCGATCAGGCTCCCGTCGGCGGTCTCGATCCGTGACTGCTGGGCCAGCGGGTTGGACTCGAGGTCACCGGGCAGCTCCTCGAACAGGCCGACACCCTCGCGGGCGGCGGTCCCGGTGGCACCGACGACGGGCAGCAGGAGGCCGGCGCCGATGAGACCCATCAGCACCGAGATCGCCAGGAACGCCCCCAGGAGCGAGGTGACGCGGGCGAGGGTGGTAGCACGCATGGTCACCAGCGTAACGGCCGACGCTGGGAATCAGGGTGTCGTCAGCGCTTCGGCGACGTTGCGGAGTGCGGGCAGGTCAGCGATGTCGGCGCCGGCCAGGGGCACCTGGACGGTGGCCAATCGCGGGTTGGCGGCGACCACGTCGCGGATCAGGCGGCGGTGCCTGGCGGCGGTCTCCGCGTGATCCGCGTGGACCCGCAACAGCGCGGCGGTATGCCGATCGCCGGACTCCTCGAGAGACTCCGCCGCGTCACGGGCGCGGTCGGCGGAGATGCGCGCTCTGCTGACAGCCACCCGGTTGAGGACGAGGCCGGCCAGCGGCATCCCCTCGTGCTCCAGCCGGTGCACGAAGTATCCGGCCTCGCGCAGCGCGTCGCGCTCGGGTGCGGCCACCACGACAAACCGGGTGCCCGGGTCCTTCAGCAGCTGGTAGGTCTCGTCGGCGCGCGCCCGGAACCCACCGAACACCGTGTCCATCGCGGCGACGAAGGTGCTCAGGTCGAGCAGGAACTGCTTGCCGAGCAGCTTGCCCACGGTCGCACCCGCGATCGACATGCCGACGCCGAGGGCCCGTACCCCGAGGCGGCCACCCGCCCGTGCCGGCGCGGCCAGCAGCCTGATGAACCGCCCGTCCAGGAAGGAGCCGAGACGCTGCGGCGCGTCCAGGAAGTCCAGGGCCGAGCGGGAGGGTGGCGTGTCCACGACGATGAGGTCCCAGGAGTCCTCGGCGACGGCCTGGGTGCGCAGCTGCCCCAGGCGCTCCATCGCCATGTACTCCTGGGTGCCTGCAAACGACGAGGACAACGCCTGGTACACGGGGTTGTCGAGGATCTGCTGCGCCGTCTCCGGGTCGGCGTGGCTCAGCACGACCTCGTCGAACGTGCGCTTCATATCGAGCATCATCGCGTCGAGGGACCCACCGGCTGTGGTGTCCACTCCGATGACCGGACGTGGGGTGTTGTCCAGCTCGGTGAGACCGAGGGCCTGCGCGAGGCGGCGCGCCGGGTCGATGGTCAGCACGACCACCTGTCGCCCGCGCTCCGCGGCGTGCAGCGCCAGCGCGGCGGCGGTCGTCGTCTTGCCGACGCCACCGGCGCCCGTGCAGACGATCACCCCGGTCGTGGGGTCGTCCAGCAGTGCGCTCATGTCGAGGTCGATCACGGCGTGCCTCCTCGGGTGACTCCCTGGGCGGCCAGCTCGGCCGCCAGGTGCCGGACCGCATCCGGTCCGACTCCCTCGGGCAGGTGGGGGAGGGTCAGCACGGGATGCCCCGCATCCTGCACGGCGGTCTCGAGCGAGACCTCGAGGTCGCGCCGCTCGACCGCCTCGGCACCTGTCTGCAGCAACCCCTCGATCATCGACGCCGACGTGCGGATCCCGACGGACTCGAGCTGCGCGGCGAGATGGTCGTGGTCCGGCGTGCTGGCGGCGACCAGGTCGACCGCCCGGCGTGTGTCGGCATCCCTGGCCTGGTTGACGACGAGCGCGCCGATGCGCAGCCCGTCGGCGCTGAGGTCACGGACCGCGTCGAGCGTCTCCTGCACCGGCAGCTGCTCCAGGAGGGTGACCACGTGCACCACCGTGGTCGGTGAGTGCAGGAGCGCTGCTACCGAGTCGGCCTGGCTGCGGATCGGGCCGACCTTGGCCAGGTTGGCCAGCTGCCCGGTCACGTCGAGGAACCGGCCGATGCGCCCGGTCGGCGGCGCATCGACCACCACCGCGTCGTATGCCGGGGGGTCGCCCGGGCGCCGTCGGCGCCGGGATCCCGGTGTCTGGCTGGCGGTGCGGCCGACCGCCTCGTAGATGCGGCCGCCGATGAGCACGTCGCGCACACCGGGGGCGATGGTGGTGGCGAACTCGATGGCGCCGATCCGCTGCAACAGGTCACCGGCCCTGCCGAGGCGGTAGAACAGCTGGAAGTACTCGACCAGAGCCGTCCCGGCCTCGATGGACAGCCCGTAGATCTCGCCGCCCTCCAGACCGGTCCCCACCTCGGTCTCCTCGGTGCCCAGCGGTGCGACGTCGAGGATCTGGCTGATGCCCTGCCGCTCCTCGGTCTCCACGAGCAGCACCCGGGAGCCCTCGTCCGCGAGGACGGCCGCCAGCGCGGCGGCGACGGTCGTCTTGCCCGTGCCGCCCTTGCCGGTGACGATGTGCAGCCGGGGGTTGCCTTTCGTGCCGTGCCAGCTCATGGCGCCTCCTCCTCGGGACCTGCGACATCGTCTCCGACCAGGGTCGTGACCTGGTCCAGCACCGTCTGCCACGCGGCCGACCGAGGGTCGACCAGATCGAAGTGGTCCACCTCCGGCAGCACGGCCAGGGCGTCGCGGCCGGTGGTGCCGCACCGTGAGAACCACGACCGGGAGACGTCCACCGGGACCTGGGCGTCCGCCTCCCCGTGGACGATGCGCACCGGCGCGGGAGTTTCGCCGAGGTCGGACGGGTCGGCGCCGAGGTCCGGTGCGTCGACCCAGTCGCTCCCTCCCATGAGGTCGTCCGCGGCGCCGTCGTCCAGCTCGAGCCGCCCCACCAGCCGCAGGTCCAGGCAGCCGGCCAGGCTGACGGCACCCAGCACACCGACCGCCTCAGGACGGTGGAGCAGCCACACGGCGAGGTGCCCACCGGCTGAGTGCCCCACCAGCACGGTCCGCGCCGGCAGCCGGGTATCGGCCCGGATCGCCTCCAGCGCCATGGCCACATCGTCCCCGGGCTCGGGCCACGTGACGCCGTCAGGGCCTCCGGTGCGCCGGTACTCCGGGAGCGCCACGGCAAATCCCGCGTCCGCCAGGGCTGCGGCCATCGGACGGAGGTGGGACCGGTCCCACTCAGCCCGCCAGAACCCGCCGTGCAGGAGGACCACCGTGACGTCCGCGCCGGGAGCCGACCACACGTCATACACCTGGGTGGTCGCCGGCCCGAAGCGCACGCTCCGGTCCGGCTCGCGCGCTGACCGGCTCAGGACGTCGCGGGACACGGGTCCAGTCTGTACCACCGCGATCGCGCGTCTCCACGGGCCCGCCGGTGTTGGTACGGTCGCGCACATGGCAACGTGGCCGCAGTCCGGGCGTGCACCGGAGCACGTCATCATCGTCGGAGCCGGCATGGTGGGGCTGTCCACCGCGTGGTTCCTCCAGCAACGGGGCGTGCGCGTCACCGTCCTGGAGCGCTCCGCGGTGGCCGCCGGCTCGTCGTGGGGCAATGCCGGTTGGATCACCCCGGCCATGGCGATCCCGCTCGCCGAGCCGGCCGTCCTCCGCTACGGGATCAAGGCGATCCTCGACCCGTCGGCGCCGCTGTACGTCCCGCTGAGCGTCGACCCGGCGCTGTGGCGGTTCCTGGTCGGCTTCGCGGCGCGGTGCACCGGGCGGACGTGGCGCAGGACGATGGCCGCACTGGCGCCCCTGAACGTGAGCGCCCTGGACGCCTACGACGAGCTGGAGACCGACGCAGGCCTGACCGCGCGACTGTCGTCCGGACCCATCCTGGCGGCCTTCCGTGAGGACGAGCACGCCGACGGTCTGCTCCACGAGTTCGGGCACATCACCGCCGCAGGGCTGGAGCTCGACTACAGCGACGTGACCGGCCCGGAGATCCGGCAGCTCGCCCCGGTGGTGGCCCCCCACGTGCACCGGGCCATCCGGATCGACGGCCAGCGGTTCATGGACCCCGGGGCGTATGTCGCGTCCCTCGCCGAGGCGGTCCGGGCCCGCGGTGGGGAGGTCCGCGAGGGTGCGGACGTGCGGGGCCTGCGGCACGGACCGGGGGGGATCTCGGTCGACCTGGTGGGGGCACCGCCGGTGCCGGCCGACGCGGTCGTGCTGTCGACCGGAGCCTGGCTGCCCGAGCTGGCCAAGCAGTACGGCGTGCGCACACAGTTGCGCGCCGGCCGCGGCTACTCCTTCTCCGTCGCACAGCCGACCGACGGCAGGGTCGTGCGCAACCCGATCTACTTCCCGTACGAGCGCATCATCTGCACGCCGCTGGGTGACACCGGTCGGATCCGGATGGGCGGCACCATGGAGTTCGAGGCCACGGACGCTCCGCTCGACGTCAAGCGCATCGACTCCATCGTCGCGAACGCCACCCCCCTGGTCGACGGGCTGGACCTCGATGACCGGCGCGACGAGTGGGTCGGAGCCCGCCCCGTCACGGTCGACGGGCTCCCGCTGGTCGGTCCGACCAACGCGCCAGGAGTGTGGGTGCACGGCGGCCACGGGATGTGGGGCATGTGCCAGGGCCCCGCCACCGCACGGCTCCTCGCCGAGGAGATGACCACCGGCCGGGTGCCCGACGACCTCAAGCTGCTGCGCCCCACTCGCTGACCCTGCGCCAGCACCGCGCCCGCCACCGTCCGCGCTCGGTGGGCCCCGTGCTGGCCGTGGTCCGTAGGCCGCTGTCGGTAGAGTCCTGTCCATGGCATCTTGGGAATACGCAACAGTTCCGCTCATCGTCCACGCCACCAAGCAGATCCTGGATCAGTGGGGAGAGGACGGCTGGGAGCTGGTCCAGGTCATCCCGGGCCCGGACGGCACCAACCTGGTCGCCTACCTGAAGCGGGAGAAGGCATGAGCGCGGTCGAGGACCGGCTCGCCGCACTCGGCCTCACGGTCCCGGAGGTCGCCGCACCAGTGGCCGCCTACGTGCCCGCCGTCCAGGAGGGCAACCTCGTCTTCAGCTCGGGACAGCTGCCGCTCGTCGACGGCACGCTGCCCGCCACGGGCAAGGTCGGTGACGGTGAGGGGCTGGTCCACCCCGACGAGGCGAAGCGCCTCGCCGGGCTGTGCGCCCTCAACGCGATCGCTGCGGTCAAGTCGGTCGTGGGCGACCTCGACCAGGTCACGCGGGTGGTCAAGGTCGTGGGCTTCGTTGCGAGCGACCCTGGCTTCACCGGCCAGCCGGCCGTGGTCAACGGCGCCAGCGAGCTCCTCGGCAGCGCCTTCGGTGACGCGGGCGTGCACGCGCGCTCTGCAGTCGGCGTGGCCGTGCTGCCGATGGACACCCCGGTCGAGGTGGAGATCACCGTCGCCGTCTCAGCCTGAGGCCACCGTGCACCGGGACTTCCCCATGCCGGAGCGGCTCCTGGAGTCCGCCCGGGCCTGGCTCGACAGCGACCCCCTGCTCAAAGGCGCCAGCGGCCAGCGGGACGTCTCGCAGCGCCCGGAGCCGGTGCCGGCGAAGCTCTCGGCCACCGTCATGCTGCTGCGCCCGGGGGCCCAGGGGCCCGAGGTGTTCGTGCTGCGCCGCGCCACCACCATGGCGTTCGCCGCGGACATGCTGGCCTTCCCGGGCGGAGGAGTCGACGTGCGGGACGCGGATCCGGACGTGCCGTGGACCGGGCCTGGTCCTCACGAGTGGGCCGAGCGCATGCGCACGTCGGTCGACCGCGCCCGTGAGCTCGTCATCGCCGCCGCACGAGAGGTCTTCGAGGAGTGTGGTGTGCTGCTGGCCGGCCCGGACGCGCGGTCGGTGGTGCGCGACCTCACCGCTGCTGTCTGGGACGACGAGCGCGACGCCCTGCTTGCCCGCGAGCAGTCGTTCGCCGAGCTGCTGATCCGCCGAAAGCTGGTGCTGCGCACCGACCTGCTGGGGCTGCGAGCCCACTGGATCACCCCGGAGGCCGAGCCGAAGCGCTTCGACACCCAGTTCTTCGTGGCGCGGCTGCCGGAGGGACAGGTGGCCGACGACCGGTCCTCGGAGGCCTCGCGCGTCCACTGGGCCGCACCCCGGACGCTGCTGGCCGAGCACGACCGCGGCGAGCACATCATGCTGCCGCCCACTCGCGTCATGATCGAGCAGCTCGCGCGCGCCCACGACCTGCAGGAGGCACTCGCTCCGGCAGGTGAGGTGTGGCCCGTGATGCCCTGGCCCGCCGAGCACTC
Source organism: Ornithinicoccus sp. (assembly GCA_035303365.1). Taxonomy (GTDB): domain Bacteria; phylum Actinomycetota; class Actinomycetes; order Actinomycetales; family Dermatophilaceae; genus Ornithinicoccus. Next base: position 1,622 of record DATGRS010000293.1, on the reverse strand, counting down.
CGGCGAGATCTGGATGCGCGCCCCGATCGACGAGCTCGGCCATGGTCTGCCGCCGGCCAGCGCACTCGACATACCGCCGACCGGCGAGGGCTCGGAGGATGACACTCCGACCGGCGAGGGTCCGCAAGATGACACTACGACCGTCGAGGATCGGCGGGACGAGACCCCGACCACGGGTGACGGGAGAAGCTCATGACCAACTGGAGCGGTGGGCCGCTCAACGAGCGGGTGACGTGCCGGCTGTGCGCTAACCCGGGCCCGATGACCCTGGACGGCACCAACACGTGGATCATCTCCGCCCCGGGCGCCGACGAGGCGGTGGTGATCGACCCCGGCCCACTCCACGAGGACCACCTGCAGCGGGTGCTCGCCGACGTCGCCGAGCGCGGCGCGCGAGTGGGGCTGGTCCTCGCCACCCACGGCCACCTGGACCACGCGGAGTCGCTCGACCGGTTCAGCGAGCTGACCGGCGCTCCGGTGCACGGCAACTGCTCCGGCGCTCAGCCGATCGGTGCGGACGAGGTCTTCGAGGTGGGTGGGGTGCGCATCAGCAACGTGCCCACGCCCGGCCACACCATGGACTCGCTGTGCTTCCTGCTCGAGGAGGACGGCATTCTGTTCACCGGTGACACGATCCTCGGCCGGGGGACGACAGTGGTGGCGCACCCCGACGGCCAGCTGGCGCCATACCTCGCGTCGTTGGCGACCCTCGGAGAGCTGGCCGGGCGCGGTGAGGTCACCACCCTCGCGCCCGGGCACGGCCCGGTCGTCAGGGACGCCGCCCGCAAGGTTGCGGACTACGTGGCCCACCGCCGGGAGCGGTTGGAGCAGGTGCGGTCAGCGTGCCGCGGCAGGGCGGAGCTGCCTCGGCCCGAGCTCGCCGATGCGGTCGTGGCCAGCGTGTATGCGGATGTGCCCCGGGACGTGTGGCCGGCCGCGCGGCAGAGCGTGCTGGCCCAGCTCGACTTCCTCAGACTTGGTCGCTGACCGACCGGTCACCGAGTCGGTGTGCTGCTCGCGGCGGCTGTCACCCGACGCCGGGCTGGTCGAGCCGCTCAGCGCGAGCGGCGGCGCAACCGCTCCAGGTCGATCAGGGTGACCGACTTGGCGCCCAGCACCAGCCAGCCGCGGGCGGCGAAGTCGGCCAGCGCCTTGTTGACGGTCTCGCGGGAGGCGCCGACCAGCTGGGCCAGCTCCTCCTGCGTGAGGTCGTGGGCGACCTTCACGCCCTGGTCCGTGCGCTTGCCGAAGCGGACCGACAGGTCCAGCAGCGCCTTGGCGACCCTTCCGGGCACATCGGTGAAGACCAGGTCAGACATGTCCTCGTTGGTGCGCCTGAGCCGCCGGGCCAGGCCGGCCAGCATCATCATGGCGACCTGCGGGTGTTCGGCGAGGAAGGCCCGGAGATCAGCGTTGCCGAGCGCAAGCAGCTCAGCCTCGCCAACGGCTCGACCGCTGGTCAGCCGGGGGCCGGGGTCGAACAGGCTCAGCTCGCCGAACATCTCGCCCGGGCCGAGCACCGACAGCAGGCTCTCCCGCCCGTCGCCGCTGGTGCGGGCGAGCTTCATCTTGCCGGTGACGATCACATAGAGGGAGTCACCGGGGTCACCCTCCTCGAAGAC
>DATGRS010000292.1:0-5532 GCA_035303365.1 Ornithinicoccus sp. | reverse complement strand
CGCTTCTTACCGCAGCCACCCGGTCCGGATGGCCGGACATCGTGTTGGGCATTGGGATCATCCTCCTGGGACTTCACGCAGCACGGGAGGTCTGGGAGGCCAGCGAGGACGAGCGCCTCGCCGCCCGGGCTCTTGCCGGCGAGGAGATCGACTAGCGGAACGCCACGTCCGACTCAGGTCGGTCGAAGTGTTCTCACCTCGCGCTATAGCGCGATGTGAGTGCTAGTCGGGCGAGGTGAGTGCGAACAGGCCGAGGTCAGCCCGGGGGCGGGGGACCGCGGCGTTCGTGTGCCGACGGCGCGTCTGCACGCCTAGTCGATCCAACGCGATTCCCTCCACTTTCCCCCCACCGGCGCTGACCAGCGCAAACGCCACTAAGCGACCCGGAAAAGGGCGTCGGATGGCGTTGACAGTGGTGGAAAGTGGAGTACTGTGGGGCCAATTGGATGACCAGGGAGTATGTCTCGACACGGGAAGGGGTGGTCACGGTGCTACTTCTCGGCACCTACTCGCCCCGCCTGGACGAGAAGGGGCGCATGTTCCTCCCGGCCAAGTTCCGCGACAAGCTCGCGGGGGGACTAGTGATGACGCGGGGGCAGGAGCGCTGCCTCTACGTCTACCCGCTGGCCGAGTTCGAGAAGGTCGCCGAGCAGTGGCAGAACGGACCGACGACCAACGCCAACGTGCGGGCCTACCAGCGACTTCTCCTCTCCGGGGCGTCCGATGAGATCCCGGACAAGCAGGGTCGCGTGACCGTCCCCGGCATCCTGCGGGAGTACGCCGGGCTGAGCCACGAGTGCACCGTCATCGGCACCGGCAACCGCATCGAGATCTGGGACGCCGCCGCCTGGGAGGCCTACGTCTCCGAGCACGAGGAGAGCTACGCCAACCAGAGCGAGGAGGTGGTCCCCGGACTGTGAACCGAGGGCAAAGGTGCTCCCCACTTCGCCCCACCGCGCCGCTCCACCCCACTCCACCACCAGACCCTGACCGAGACCACCGACCAACACCGACCAGCCGGGCCCGCGCCCTGACATCTGGTCTCCAGCCGCATCGTCCGCACCCGACTCCACTTCCCCGGAGCCGGGCGCACCACGACCAGGCCGCTCCCGACTCCACTTCCCCGGAGCCGGGCCGGACCGTCGGACGGCGCGGAGGGGGACCAGGTCCCAGGGCTTCACGGGACCTGGGACCGCCACCGATAACACCGCAGCACAGCTGGAAGGCCGCGAGACCTCCCACTGAGCCCACTCCACATCGCACCACCGACCACCGACAGCCAGCCCCACGCCATACGCACCACCGACCACCGACAGCCAGCCACACGCCATACACACAGGAAGGAGCAGACGATGATCCAGCGGCCGACCGCCGACCGGCACGTGCCGGTCCTGCGCCACCGCATCGTCGAGCTCCTCGCGCCGGCGCTGCAGGACGAGGGCGCCGTCTATGTGGACGGGACACTCGGCATGGGCGGCCACACGGAGGCGATCCTGCAGGCCTGCCCCACGGCGACCGCGGTCGGGATCGACCGCGACACCGAGGCGCTGACCCTGGCGGGGGAGCGCCTCGCTTCTTTCGGCGAGCGGTTCGTGCCGGTGCACGCGGTCTATGACCAGATCCCGGAGGCCCTCGCCGAGCGCGGGATCCGGGAGGCGCACGCGATCCTCTTCGACCTCGGCGTCTCCTCGCTGCAGCTGGACGAGCCGGAGCGCGGCTTCGCCTATCGCATGGACGCGCCGCTGGACATGCGGATGGACCAGCAGAGCGGGATGACCGCCGCCGACGTCCTCAACACCTACGACGCCGCGGCGCTCGAGTCGATCCTGCGCGACTACGGCGAGGAGCGGTTCGCCCGCAAGATCGCCCGGGCCCTCGTGGCCGAGCGCGACAAGGAGCCGTTCACGACGTCGGCGCGGCTTGTGCAGCTGCTGCACCGGGTCGTGCCGGCCGCCTCGCAGCGCTCGGGTGGCCACCCGGCCAAGCGGACCTTCCAGGCGCTGCGGATCGAGGTCAACGCCGAGCTGTCCGTATGGCGTGACGCACTTCCCGCGGCGCTGTCCCTGTTGCCGGTGGGCGGGCGGATCGCGGTGCTGTCCTACCACTCGCTGGAGGACCGGATCACCAAGCGCGGGCTGGCCGAGGGGGCGCACAGCTCGGCGCCGCCGGAGATGCCGGTCGAGCTGCCGGAGCAGCGGCCGTGGCTGCGCCTGCTGACCCGCGGCGCCGAGGTGGCGAGTGAGGAAGAGATCGCCGCCAACCCGCGGGCCGCCTCGGTGAGGTTGCGCGCTGCCGAACGGACCCGTGACACCCGTGAGGCGTACGAGACCGCTACCAAAAAGCGGGAAACCCGTACGAGACCGCTATCAAAATTGGAGGGAAGATGAGCCAGACTGCTGTGGCGCGGCCCGCGCTGCGCGCCGCGCCCCGCCCCCAGCGGGCTCGACTGCGTGTGGTCGACGCGCGGCCCGCGACGCGCAGCCACTCCGGCTTCGTCGCCCTGTGCATCGCCCTGGTCGTCGCCGGGCTGCTGAGCGCACTGCTGCTCAACACCCAGCGCGCGGAGAGCTCGTTCGTGCTCGCCGAGCTGCAGGCCACCCAGACCGAGCTGCACGACACCCGCGTCACGCTGCAGGCCGAGCTGTCCGAGATGCGCTCGCCGGAGTCCCTCGCGGTCGAGGCGAGGCGGCTCGGGCTGGTGCCCTCGCCGTCCACCGCGGTCCTGCGGCTGTCCGACAGCGCGGTGCTCGGCGTGGCGGCCCAGATCGACCCCACCGACAGCCGTACCGTGGTCACGCCATTCGTGTCCGCCACCGAGAAGGACAGGGCCAGCGCCGAGCAGGCCGTCGCAGGGGTCCCCCAGGGAGGTTGAGCAGTGGCTAAGCGCCGTAGGCCCGGCACTGCCGGGGTCGTCCATCCGCAGCGCCGGATGCGCTTCATGCTCTTTGGCATCCTCATCGTCTTCAGCCTCTTCACCGCCCAGCTGATCAAGCTCCAGGGCTTCGACGCGGCCAGCGTGTCCGCCGCAGCGGTCGACCGCCGGCTGCACCAGGTCACCATCCCGGCCTCGCGCGGCACGATCTATGACGCCAACGGCGTGGCCCTGGCCGAGTCGGTCGAGCGCAAGCACATCACCGCAGACCCCACGGCGGTCGCGACCTACACCAAGCGGATCGACGGCGAGAAGGTCCTGGTCGGCTACGCCGGCGCGGCGGCCGACATCGCGGCGGTCAGCGGCGGCAGCGCCGCGAGCCTCGAGCGCGCTCTGCAGGATCGCGACGGCACCCGGTTCACCTACCTGCAGAAGGACGTCTCACCGCAGGTCTGGCAGGAGGTCAAGAAGCTCGGCATCCCCGGCATCTACTCCGAGCCCTACATGAAGCGCACCTACCCGCTCGGCGAGTCGATGGCGCCCCTGGTCGGCTGGGTCGGCTCCGGCGGGCTGCCCGCCAACGGCATCGAGCTCATGTTCGACGGCCAGCTCACCGGCAAGCCCGGCACGGCCACCTTCGAGCTGGGCGGCCGCGGCGAGATCATCACCACCGGCACCAGCGAGGAGGTCCCCGCCCAGCCCGGCGAGGACGTGCGCCTCACCATCGACAGCGACCTGCAGTGGTTCGCCTACGACGAGGTCGCCGCCATGGTGAAGCAGTCGGGCGCGCTCTCGGGCTACGCCACGGTGATGGACCCCCGCACCGGCGACATCCTCGCCGCCGCCAGCTATCCGTCATACGACCCCTCCGAGCCCGCGCAGACCTCCAAGGGGCTGCGCAACCCGCTCTTCGAGGACGTCTACGAACCGGGCTCGACCTCCAAGGTGATCACGGCCGCGGCCGCGCTGGAGGAGGGCATCGTCGAGCTGGACACCCCGTTCGTGCTGCCCGACCGGGTCCACCGCGGCGGCAGCAGCTTCAAGGACGCGCACGACCCCGACAACCCCTATGTCACCTTCGCCGGCGTGCTGGCCACCTCGTCCAACATGGGCACGATCCTGTATGGCGAGGAGCTGCCGGACGACGTGCTCTACCGCTACATCAAGGACTTCGGCATGGGCCGTCCGGCGACGCTCGGCTTCCCGGGGCAGTCCGCCGGCGTCGTCCCCGCCCCGGAGTCGTGGAGCGCCACGTCGAAGTACACCCTCACCTTCGGCCAGGGCCTGTCGAGCACGATGCTCCAGCAGATCGGCGTCTTCCAGACCGTGGCCAACGGCGGGGTGTATGTCGAGCCCCGGATGATCGAGGGCGTCCACGACGAGGACGGCCGCTACCAGGCCGAGCCCGAGCGCAAGGGCGCCCAGGTCATCTCCCAGGAGACCGCCGACCAGCTCACCGCGATCATGGAGCACGTCCCGAGCGAGGAGGGCACCGCCCGTCAGGCGGCCGTCAAGGGCTACCGCGTCGCCGGGAAGACCTCGACCGCCGACCGCTACGACCCCACCAAGGGCCGCTACTCCGGGGTCACCGCCGGCTTCATCGGCTTCGCCCCGGCCGACGACCCCGAGCTGGTCATCGCGGTGACGATCCAGCGGCCGACCCGCGGCAAGTGGGGTGGCGAGCTGGCCGCCCCCGTCTTCTCCGAGATCATGCGCTACGCCCTCACCTCCCGCGGGGTCCCGCCCAGCACGACTGACGCACCGAAGGTCAAGCTGGAGTACGATCCTCAGGCTCCCGCACGGGGCGAAGGCCCCGGTGTCACACTGGGCGACATCGCCATCAAGGACGAGAGGTAGCCACGAGTGATCGAGCTGTCCCTCGGCGAGATCGCCGAGGCAACGGGGGGTCAGGTGCACCCTCCTGAGGCGTCCACCACCCGGGTCACGGCGTCGGTCGTCACCGACTCTCGCGAGGTCGACCCCGGCAGCCTGTATGTCGCACGGCGGGGTGAGCACGCCGACGGTCACGACTACGTCGGGCAGGCGGCGGAGCGCGGCGCGGTCGCCGCGCTGACCGACCGCGAGGTGCCCGAGCTGCCCTGCGTCGTCGTCCCCGACACCACCGACGGCTTCGCCGCCCTGGGGCGCGAGGTCGTCGACCGCTGCACCGCCGCGGGGGGTCTGCAGATCGTGGGCATCACCGGCTCCTCGGGCAAGACCTCGACGAAGGACCTCGCCGCCCAGGTGGTCGCCCACCTCGGGCCGACGGTCGCGCCGATCGCGTCCTACAACTCCGAGGTCGGCGTGCCGCTGACCGTGTGCCGGCTGACCGAGGACACCGAGTACCTCGTCGCCGAGATGGGTGCCTCCGGCGTCGGCCACATCGCCTACCTCACCGAGATCGCCCCGCCGAGCATCGGCGTCGTCCTCAACGTCGGCACTGCCCACCTGGGCGAGTTCGGCAGCCGCGAGGCCATCGCCCACACCAAGGCCGAGCTGGTCCGGGCGCTGCCCGAGGACGGCGTCGCGGTGCTCAACGCCGACGACCCGATCGTCCTGGCGATGGCCGACCAGACCAGGGCCCGCGTCGTCACGGTCGGGCTGAACCCCGACGCCGACGTGCGTGCCGACGACGTCGAGATCAACATCCGCGGCCAGGC
>DATGRS010000291.1:0-19433 GCA_035303365.1 Ornithinicoccus sp. | reverse complement strand
CCCGTGTCGAGAGTTACTCCCTGGTCATCCAATTAGCCCCACAGTACTCCACTTTCCACCACTGTCAACGCCATCCGACCCCATTTCGCGGGTCGCTCAGTAGCGTTTGCGCTGGTCAGCGACGGTGGGGGGAAAGTGGAGGAATCACGTTGGACCAACAGGGAACACAGACGCGCTCGAACGCCGCGGTCCCCGGCCCCGGGCTCACCTCGGCCTGTTGGCACTCACCTCGCCCGACTAGCACTCACCTCGCGCTATAGCGCGAGGTGAGAGCACATCAACCGACCTAAGCTCCTGTTCGTCGGCCGCGTAACACGCGCCAGCCGTGGGCCGGGGCCGCGCGTGACCCGGTCTCCCGGCGCGAGTGACTGCGAAGACCGCTAGTCGATCTCCTCGCCGGCAAGAGCCCGGGCGGCGAGGCGCTCGTCCTCGCTGGCCTCCCAGACCTCCCGTGCTGCGTGAAGTCCGAGGAGGATGATTCCAATGCCCAGCACAATGTCTGGCCATCCCGAGTGGGTCACCGCGGTCAGAATTCCCATCGCGATGATGGAGACGTTGATCAGGACGTCGTTGCGCGACGCCAGGAAGGCTGCGGTGCTGAGCGAGCCGCCGTGGTGCCGCACCCGGGCGAGGAGCAGTGCGCTCACGCCGTTGACGGCAATCGCGCCGAGCGACGCGAAGATGAGGGGCGCGACCAAGGGTGGATCCGGGTCGCTGAACCCTTCTACCGCTTTCCACCCGGCGATGGCCGCGGGAACAAGAAGGACCAGCGTCATCAACTTGCCGACGGTCGCGCGGTGCGCAAGGGACCAGCCCAGAGCCACGAAGATCAGCAGGTTGATGGCGGTGTCTTCCAGGAAGTCGACGCTATCGGCGAGGAGCGCGACAGACCCGGCGATGAGGGCGACGGAGAACTCCACGAAGAAGTAGGCAAAGTTCAGGAGTGCCACGACGAGCACTGTTCGTCGCAGCAGCCGCGGGTCGATCGCCCCCGTGGACTCGTCCCGTGCGCTGCTCACCAACGGATCCTGACAGATGTCGTCGTACTGGCCGTCTCGCGGGCATGACAGGACCGGCGTAGCGTCCAAGCCTGTTGACAACGTCAGGAGCGGCGCCGTGGACTTTCAAGAGACGATGGAGACAGTCGGCAAAGCCGTGGACGCAGCGGGGTAGGCGCGATCGTCATCGGGGCGGCCGTGGCAACCGTGATTGCCGGTGACGCACTCTGGCGCAAGCGGACGTTTCTGAGTTTTTCCCTGGAGCTTGAGATCACTGGTCGCTGGTCGTGGCAGAAACCGCCCGGCGAGGAGGCATGAACCCCAGCGCCCGGTCAGATCGCGGCGCGGTCTCTGGACCTGCTAGAAATGCAGCCATGTCCCATGCGATGAGGAGCCCACGGTGACAGCCCACTACGACAGCTTTGCAGACGTGTACGCCAGGGAGAACGAGTCCAGCCTCTTCAACGCCTATTACGAGCGGCCTGAGATGCTCCGCCTGGCCGGTGACGTCTCAGGTCTCCGGGTCCTCGACGCGGGGTGTGGTTCCGGGCCGCTCTCGGCTGCGCTTCGCGATCGAGGCGCGCTCGTCAGCGGCTTCGACGCAAGTGCAGCCATGGTGAACCTGGCCCGAAGGAGGCTGGGTGAGGACGCCGACCTCCGCATCGCTGATCTTGGCTCCCCACTGCCCTTCGACGACGCGGCCTTCGACGCCGTTGTGGCGTCGCTCGTCCTCCATTACCTCGAGGGCTGGTCCGGCCCGCTCGCCGAAGTCCGGCGAGTTCTGAAGCCAGGTGGCCGCCTGATGGTCTCGGTCAACCACCCCAGCGCCTACCCGATCGTGTATCCCAAGGCCGACTACTTCGCAGTCACCCAGTACTCCGAGGACTACACCTTCGACGGCCAGAGTGCGGTCCTGACCTTCTGGCACCGACCGCTACACGCCATGGCTGATGCGTTTACCGCCGCAGGCTTCCACATCACCGGCATCAGCGAGCCGTCCCCGGCGCCGGACACTCCCCCGGAGCTCCTTCCACCCATGCGAGGTCGCTCGTTCTTGTGTTTCCTCTTCTTCGAGCTCGAGCGCTTGTAGGCACCGTTGCGATTGGCGCAGCCGGGTGTCTTCGAGGCTAGAAGAGGCCCTCGCTGTGCCGCGAGCGCTGAGCGATGTCCTCCGCAGCGTCCTGAGAGTCTCGCGGATCGGGCCGAGAGTCACTTGGCCCGAAGGTCACCAGCGCTAGTACCAGCGCTAACGCGGCGAGCATCACCAACGGGAAGGTGTCACGGCTCACGGCCGCCCAGACGATCAAGAGGACGGCCAAGGCCACACCCATCAGGACCGATCTCTTCAACATGGGAGCCTCCTTGTCCCGGTGGCTCCATGCTGGCAGAGCGGAGTGACTTTGTCACCAACGCTGGTGCAGCCTGTTCCGCCGCGAACTTCGCGACCCGGGCCACCACCGCGGGGTCACGGAGCACGCGCCGGTGGCCTAGCCCCTCCGTCCTGACCAGCGTGGCACCTGGGCCAGCCGTCGACGAGCTGGGTCGCCATCCGGGACGACGCATCTGTGTCAGAGCTGTCATGGATCGCCTGCAACGGCACGACACCGTGGGCCGCCAGCGCCCCACGGACCAGCACCTGCCCCGTGAAGAGCGTGCGTGGCAGGCGGGGTGCGTCATGTCTGGTTGGCTCCGGTCGCAGAGTCAGCGGCGTGGGAGTGGCCGAGCGGGCTGGCGGCTAGCCGGTCCAGCAGGCCGGCGTCGACCAGCTCGCGGGCCCTGCTCCAGGGCTTGACCTGCGCTTGCAGCAGGAACAGATCACGGAAGTGGTCGGTGAAGTCGAGCCACGGATGCTCGGCCAGCACCCGTGCCGCGACCGGGCCGGCCACCTCATCAAGGCGATGACCGGAGACGTCGAGGCCGGTCGCGTTCCACAGCAAGTAGGCCTCCGGGCCCAGGTCCAAGGTGATCATCGGTGCGATATGTCGCTCGACCGCTTCACGAAGGGCGTGGACGCGGTCTGCAGTCCAGCCATGGTCCCAGGCCAGCTCCTGCACCACGCGCCCTCCGTCATCCTCGAAGGCCGCTCCTGTGTCGAACCGATGCTCGAGTCCGACGTCGTGGAGTGCCGCCGCGACGAAGAGCACCTCAGGGTCGAAGGCGACCTTCTCGATCCGCGCCAGCTCGACGCCCCACCGATAGCTGCGAAGGCAGTGGTTGACCAGCGCTGGCCGGGAGGTGGAGCGCAGCAGCGCCTCGGCCTGTCGCGCGATGGCGCTGTCCGGGAACTGGTCCGTCGTCCGGGCGTGCCGCATCATGGCCGTGCCCCTCTCACGCTGGTGAACGGCGACGCCTCAGCGAATGTGGTGAACGTTGCGACCATGCTGACCTCGGTACCTGTGTGCGTCTGCATGCCGGCGCTGCGTCGCGCTGACTCTGATGGACGCGAGGCGTTCACGGTGACTGACCGTCGGTCAGTCGGCGGTCGTCCGCCACTGGGGTGTGGCCTGGGGGTCCGGGACGTAGGCACAGTAGATGCCCGTACGCACCGTGGTATCCAGGTGATGGCCCAACGACGGTGCGTGCTGACCGATGCGCTCGATGGCGGCCCGGATGGCGCGGGACACATTGACTCGTGCCCGCTCGGACTGCGAGGCCGCACGGCGGTCACGCCCGCCCAGGCCCACGGCTCGGGCGAGCTCCTGGGCCAGCGCGTCGATCTCCTCGCGGGCCCTACCGGCACGTTCGCTATGGCCCAGCTCCTCAGCCTCTGCCTCCTCGGCGCGTAGCTCTTCCAGACGGAGACGGTAAGCGTGCTTTGCCTGCGCATCCAGGAGCGGGCCGGCGTCCCCAGAGTCCAGCCACAGCCCGTCCACCTGGGGGGCGGTGCCTACGTGTGCCTGGCGGAGGTTCGCGGTAGACAGGTCGAGAGCGTGAAACTCCCGCCCCGCCGCTGCCAGCAACCGCTGGAGGTAGTGCATCCCCTTCAGATCGCTGATCCGCGTCGCCTCGCGGCCCAGGACGACGGTCCACACATCACCATCACGAGTGAACACCGCCGGGCCTTGCAGAGGCGCCACCGACGACACCTCCGGGACAACGTCAACGCCGTCAGCAGCGTCGGCCCGCAACTGAGCGATCTGCTCCAACAGAGGAGTCATGGCGAGCTCGTTGGCGATCTGTTCTGCCCCGTCGAGCAGCCGAAGTGCGGTCTCCCTGTCACCATCGGACGACCGGCGCAGGTGGACGCGTGCGCGGTGGTAGTCAGCTCGGGCGACCCAGGGTGTCGCACCCATCGCCGCGTGCCGACGGGACGCCTCTTCCAGGTGCGAGTGTGCGTCCTCCAGCTCTTCGGCGCCGAGTGCCAGCAGCCCGAGGTAGAGATCGACGCAGCCCTGGTAGGCCATCGCCGGGTGTCCGATGACTACGTGCCGCCCCGCGAATGGTTGCAGAAGATCCCGCAGTTGGCCGATCTGTGCGGCGTCCCCGAAGGTCGCTGCGAGCTCCGACGTGAGGGAGATGGCGATGAGTGACGCGTCAGCTGTCAGGAGAGCCCGGAACTCATGTGCTGCGAGGATCTCGTAGTGGGCCCGTGCCCGGGCCTCCTGACCGAGCCTGAGCAGGCGCAGGCCCATGGCGGCGCGCCAGGCGGGCTGGCGCGGGAACCGGTCGAGCACCGCGTCAACCGCGGATGCACCCTGTCCATCGACGTTGGGCACCGAGTCGCCTTCCGTGGGTGCACCGTCGACCTGTGGGACTGGGCCGTCCGGTTCCTGCCCACCGTGCTCGCGGCGAATCAACAGGGTATGGATGGTGTACGCACCCATGGCGTTCTCCAGCAGCTCACGCTCGCCCTGCCCCCGCCGTCCGATGGTGAGGGCATCCTCGGCATGCTGCTCTGCCTCTGCGTAGCGTCCCTGCATCAGCGCATGGAGCGAGGCGAAGACCTCGACGAACCACAGGTAGAAGGGTTGGCGGAGGGTATGGGCGACGCGTGCGAAGGCAGCCATGTGCTCCTGTGCCTCCACGACATCCCCGTTCTCCAGCGCGTCGCTGATGCGCCAGGCGCGGCCGTTCAGCTCAAGTTCGGGGTCGCCCGTCTCCGCCGCGAGTTGTCGCACCTCGGCATCCAGTGCCAGCCGCTCCTGCAGACGCTCGGGACCGGCGGGCCGCCACAGCACGAAGAGGCGAGCGAGCAGGGCGCTCGCTAGTGCCGCCGGGTCGTCCAGGCCCCTGGCCAGTGTCAGGGCACGCGCCGAGGACTCCTCCGCCAGGCTGTGGTCCGTCGAGTGGTAGAGCTCCACGGCAAGGCGTGCCAACAGCCGCGTACGCAACCCCGGATAGTCATGTTCGTGCAGATGTCGCAGGGCGGTCTCGAGCAGCGCGACCAGGCGCGGATCCGAGCTCTCACCGGTGAAGCTCCACTGCCCGCCGTATCCCAGCGCTGCCCTGGCGAGCAGGTCGGGCAGGTCGGCGCGCTGAGCCCGCCGAGCCGCCGCGAGAAAGCGCTTCTTGGCGTCATCAGGGTCCCCGGCGTGCAGACGGGCGTGCCCGGCGTCCAGCTCGAGCTCGACCTCCATCCGCACGTCTCGTGGAGCCACTAGGCGCACCAGGTCGAGCGCCTTCTCCAGCAGCTCGCCCGCCTGCTCGTAGGCGAGGTCCGCTGCCGCTCTGCGACCCGCGCGGATTGCATAGTCGAGCGCCTCCCGCTGGTAGCCGACGGGTGCCGCCTCGAGGAAGTGCCGCGCCAGCTCGTCGGAGTGCTCGTGAGCACTGGGGCCGTACAGCCTCACCAGCGCACTCCCGACCTCTCCGTGCAACCGCATCCGTCGCTCCGGCGCCAGCTCCGCATACACCGCCTCCCGCAGCAGGTCGTGGACGAAACGGTAGGAGCCTGGGTCGCTGACTGGTCTATCTAGGACCCCGACACGGACCGCTTGGTCGAGCGCCGCCCGAACCCGGTCGCCGGGCAGCTCGCAGCACAGGGCGATCACATCGACCGGGAACTGGCGGCCGCACACGGCAGCCAGCGCCAGGACACCCTGGGCGTCCTCGTCGAGCTCACGTAGACGCTCGGCCAGAGTGAGTCGGACGCCTCGCGGCAGGGCCTCCAGGGCGGACCCGGATCCGGTCGCGTTGTCCCCACCAGTCAGGGACCGGGCTATCTCCATGGCAAAGAACGGATTGCCGCCGGTGCGTTCCCACACCTCAGCCACGACATCATCCGGAAGTTCCCAGCGAGCAAGGAGCACGGCGAGCTCGTCGAGCGACAACCCGCCCAGATGGAGCGCGTGGGACGCGGTGCCGTGCAGCGATGCCTGCAGGTCGGTATCCCCGCCGCCCTCGGCGGCGAGCGCTCTTGAGTATGGACGTGTGGTCGCCACCAGCAGGACCGGGGAGACGGCCACCTCAGCGGCCACGAAGTGGAGTAGCAGCACCGAGGCTGCGTCAGCTGCGTGCATGTCCTCGAAGATGAGGACCAGCGGCTGCTCCTCAGCCGCAGCCCCTACCAACCTGCTCACAAAGTCGAAGAACTGGAAACGATCCGGCTCCGGCTGCTGCCCCGATGCCGGTGTGGTCGCTCGTCCCTGGGGCCGCAGCAGATCGGCGAACGCTGCTTGGTCGGAACCGGGCGGCACGTGCTCCGGCAGGAGTGGGCGCAGCACCTGAGCCCAGGGCCAGTACGGCGGCGCCCCCTGAAACTCTCGGCACCTGCCCCAGAGCACCCGCGCACCGGCGGAACTGGCAGTGGCCGCGAACTCGGCGACCAGGCTTGACTTGCCGACCCCTGCCTCGCCGGTCACCACCCACAGCGTCCCGTGATGCCGCTTCGCGGCAGCCAGGGCTGCGGCCAGCTCGTCCAGTTCGTGGCGCCGGCCGACGAACGCCCTCGGCTGAACGTCGTGCACTCCCGATGAACGCCGATGAGCAACCACCGATTCCCCGGCGCGGACCAACGCGCTGCGGACAGGAAGGACCGGCGATGCAGATCATCGATATGAACTCACTGCGCGTTGAGACCGACCATCGTCGAGACCAGCTCACGAGGGCGTGGCAGCGACCGCCGTCGGGCCGGACGCTCCGGCTCCGGCTCCGCGAGACCTGGGCCCGTCTGCTGGAGCGTGCGACGATTGGCCGCACCGTGGAGTCGGCCGAGGCGGGGCTCCCCGCAGCAGCCGGGTCGGAAACCTCTCAGTCGTTCCAGACGGTCACGCCGGACTGCCCGTGAAGACGATCTCCCGCTCCCATCGCTCTGGAGGTTGGGTGTGCAGCCGCCAGTAGTCCCCGGCGATCCGGTCCGGATCGAACAGTGTGCCGGGCGCCACTGCGCCGCACACGGTCACGGTGGCCACGTGGACACCGTGGGGTCCGTACTCCTGATCGAGCAGTTCCGTCAGCGCGCGCACGGCAGCCTTGCCGAGGGACAGGCTCACCAGGGCCGGGACTGGTTGCGGCATGCCGCCGGTGATGATGATCGTCCCACCGCCGTTGTCGGCCATCCTCGGCCCGAGGTGAGCCGCGGTCGTCAGCGCACCTAGCACGTTCACGGCGTAGGCAGCTTGGTGCTCGGAGTGCGTCAGCTGCCCCGGCCTGTCCGCCTGGATGAGACCCGCGTTGTAGACCACGACGTCGGGCACTCCCAGCTGTTCGACAACGCGATCGATGGCAGCGATGAGGGCAGACTCCTCGGTCGCGTCAGCGGTCTCCGTCGCGACCCGCTGGCCGAGGCCCACCACGGCCGACGCAACCGGTTCGGTGCTTGCTCGCGAACGCGAGATCAAGCCGACCGCGTAGCCGCCTAAGGCGAACCTGCGTGCCACGGACGCCGCGATTCCTGGGCCGACGCCGACAATGAGCACTCCAGTCATGGGACCACCTCTAGGTTTTCTGCTAGTTCCGGCCAGGGAGTGCGCAGCCACCGGGACAGGTAGCCGTGCGCTCCCTCCAGAGAGCCGCCGAGGTAACCGATGTGCCCGTCTGAGCGCACGACGACGTCGACGTCGACGTCGACGGTCGTTGGCACGACATGTTCCTAACGCGCAGAGACCCGCAGGCCGGAGATCCTCGCTGCACCCGCCCCGACCAGCTGTGAGGGTGCGGTCGAGAGCGGAGTGAGCAAGCAGGAGACCCATGGCCCGATCGCGGACCCGGCGACCCGGCAGTGCTGCGCGCTCTCCCAGAGGTGGACGACGGCCTGGCGTCCATCGGCAAGGTCGACAACCACACTGCCCAGGAAGCCCGGCTGCTGGGTGTGCAGCTCGTCCAGCCAGCGCAGATCGTCCGCGGCCTCAAGCACTTGCCTCGGGTCGAGGCTGTTCAGCCGAATGACGGCATACATCCCACAGTCCCTCAGGCAGCCGGACTCTTGTGCAGCCGGCGCTCCGCCTCTGCTCCCAGCCCAACTCCCTCCATCTCGACATACCGGCGGATCCGGGCACCGGCCACCAGACCGACGACCGGCGCGAGCAGCCCGTGCTGCTGCAGCTCGAGCACGAGGTGGCTGTGTGACGGCACATGGTGACGGACGATGGCGTGCGTCGCGGTGGTGCGGACTCCCCCTTCCTCGGACTCCCAGGTGAAGGCGCTCCCCGGGTGATGCTCGACGACGGTCCAGACCGAGCTCCGCAGTCCCGGCTGCACGATGCGCACCCGGTGACCCAGATCCAGCTCCGTCACGCCATCGAGCAACTCCAGGGACGTGATCGAGGAGGTCCACCGGGGCCATTGCGTGGGGTCGGCAAGGACCTCCCACAAGACCTCTGCCGGGGCGCTGACCTCGATGCGGTTCATGATGCGCATTTCTTCCTCCTTGCCGGTGGTTCGTTCCACCGGCGCTCAGGTCGGGACGGCCCGGATGGCGTCGTCCCAGGGTTGTCGCGGCGGGTGCTTCGTCCGCCCGCCATACCGGTGGCGTGAGCCGCGGCTGAACATCGGTCACGGGTTCTGACCGCGTGCGGAGAGTGAGCACCCTTCTGCAGTCCCGCCCCCACCGTGCGGCCCCACCGACCACACGACAGCGGGGACGTTCCGCGGTGGGCCCCGCGGCCGCCCTCCTCCTCGTGGTCGGGCTGGTCCTGTTGTCCGTTGCCCTGGGCCGTCCGCCGACGGCTGCGCCGGTCGGCGCGCCGGTGGACGCCTTCAGCGCGGGCCGGGCGCTGGAGCACCTGGAGGTCATCGCCACCGACGGGCCCGGGCCGATCGGGAGCCGGGTCAGCGACGAGACGCGTGACTACCTCGTCGAGAACCTCGCTGCGCTCGGACTGGACGCCCGCGTTGAGGCAGGCGTAGGACTCTTCACCAACAGCGGCGGAACCGTCGCGGGCCGGGTTCAGAACGTCGTGGCCACGCTGCCCGGCACAGCCTCCACCGGCCGGGTGATCCTCTCGGCCCACTACGACACGACGTTCGGCAGCCCCGGCGCGGGGGACGACAAGGCGGCGGTCGCAGCCGTGCTCGAGACGGCGCGTGCTGTGGTGGAGAGTGGCTCGCCCCTGCGCAACGACCTCGTCTTCCTGCTGACCGACGGCGAAGAGCCCGGGATGCTCGGCGCTGACGCGTTCGTCGCGAACCATCCCGCAGGTCCGCACGACGTGGTCCTCAACTTCGAGGGGACGGGCAACACCGGACCGTCGGCCCTGTTCGAGACGTCGAGCGGCAATGCGGGTCTGGTCAGCGGGTATGGGCGCTGGGCGCAACGCCCCGTCGGCGACTCCGCGATGGCGGCGCTCTATGAGGCCGGGGGGCAGAACACCGACTTCACGATCCTGAAGGAGGCGGGCTACCGAGGGCTCAACTTCGCGCTCATCGACGGCACCGCCTACTACCACCACTCCCGCGACACGGTGTCCAACCTCGACGCTGCCTCGGTGCAGCACCACGGCAACACCATGCTGGCGCTGGCCCGGGGCTTCGGCAACGAGGACCTCTCGACCCTGGACCGCCGGAGTGACCGGACGTTCTTCACCGTGCTCGGCACCGTCGTCAGCTATCCGCAGGCGATGGCAGGGCCGCTCGCCGGCGTCGCTGCCGTGCTGGTCCTTGCCCTGGCCGTCGCCGCCCGTCGCCGAGGCAGGGCCAGTACCGCCCAGTTGGTCGCCGGCGCAGTCGCCGCCCTCGCTTCCTTCCTCGTGGTCATGGCACTGACCCTCGGCGGGTGGCAGGTCCTCGTGCGGCTCCGGCCGGGCTTCGGCACCCTCTTCATGGGCGATCCCTTCCAGCCGAGCCTGTTCCGCTGGGCCCTGGTCGCCACGGTGCTCGCGACCGCCTCGGCGGCCCACCTGCTCCTGCGACGACGGGTGGGCCTCGTCGCACTGCACCTCGGCGGGCTGTTCTGGCTAGCGGTGCTTGCCGTCGCAGGGGCCCTCCTGGAGCCGGCCGTGTCGTTCTACGGGGCAGTGCCCGCGTCGCTTGCGGCGGGCGCGGGCCTCCTCGCTCCTCGTATGTCGACGGGCTGGGCACGCCTGGCCATCTGGGTGATCGGCGTGACGCCGGGCTGTGTCGTACTGGTCTCCGGTGGGTTGGCGCTCCTCGGCGTCCTCGGGCTCAGCGGGGCGGCGGCCGGCACCGTGTTCCTGCTTGCGGCGGCGTGGCTCCTGCTGCCCCTCTGGGATGCCGTGTGGGAGCTGCTCGACCGGCCGCGACGCCGTCGTGCACGCCTCGTCCCGCTGGGCCTCACCGCGCTTGCCGGCGCCCTCGTCGTCGCGGGCCTCGGCGCCAACCGGTTCGACTCCGCCCACCCGCAGTCGGCACACCTCAGCTACGTCGAGCAGGCCGGGGAGCCGACAGGCACCTGGTTCAGCGACGACCGCGCGCTCCATCCCTGGACCGCGCGGCATACGCCGGTCGCAGCCCGGGACGCGACGCTGCCTCCCCTTCCGTATGGCACCACGGCGCACTGGGTCGGCCGGACCAGAGCACTGGGGTTGCCGGCACCGGAGGTAACGGTGCTTGAGGCACGCCCCGGGACGACTGCATCCATCGACCTCCACGTCCGGTCCAGGCGCGACGCGGACGTCCTCGTGCTCCACGTCAACCGCCCGGTGTCCGACGTGTCCGTCCGGGCAGAGAAGCATCGGGTGGTCGCTGCCCTGCCCGACCTTCCCGCTGAGGGCGCCTCGCAGCCCTGGCCCTACGAGCTGCGCTTCTACGACCCGCCGCCGGAGGGGATCCGGGTGATGCTCGAGCTCGCCGGACCCACACTGCCGGTGGTCTTCGCCAGCGACTACACGGTCGGCCTCGACACCGTCCCCGGGTTCACGCCCAGGTCGGGCGACCTAGAGCGGTCGCCGGCCCACGGCGCAGAGCTCCTGGTGGTCGGCAGAGAGCTCCAGCCGACACCCGTCCACCGAAAGGAGTGACCATGTTTGTCCTCATGCTGTTCCTCGGCGCCACCGCCGTCACCCTGGCCATCACGCTGACCCGCCGCCGACCGGCGCGCGAGGCCGTCCCGTTGGCCCTGCGCGGAGGTCTCGCCACGATGTTCACGATGACGGGCATCACCCACTTCGTCGTGCTCCGCGAAGACCTCATTGCGATGGTTCCGCCCGCCCTGCCCGCCCCCGCGCTGCTCGTCACCGTCACCGGGATCCTGGAGCTGGCCGGGGCGGTCGGGCTGCTTCTGCGGCCGCTGGCCGCATGGGCGGCTGGCGGGCTCGGACTGCTCCTCGTGGCGATGTTCCCCGCCAACGTCTACTCGGCCGCTCAGGGCCTGACGCTCGGCGGAGAGCCGGTCACGCCGCTGCTGCCACGCACCGGCATGCAGGTCCTCTACCTGGTGTCAGCGGTCGTCGTGGCGGTGGCGTTCCGTCACGCGGCGGTGCGATGGTCCGAGGTTGAGCGGGCGTTTCTCGCCCTGCCGAGAGCCACCGGACCGGCCCCCAGCGCTCCCTCCGACATCGTCCTCGTCTCACGCCTGCAACTACGTTCCGCCGCTCACCTGCTGGACTTCACCGTGGCCGCGCTGCGGCTCCGGCGGGCGCTGCGCGGCTCGCCCGGAGCCGTGTCCCTCGACCTGGCGGTCCAGCCCGGACGCCGGACGTTCTGGACCTGGTCGGTCTGGAGCGACCAGGCGTCGATGGCGGCATACACCCGTTCTGCCACCCACCGGCAGGTGATGCAGCGCTATCGCCGGCACATCGCCGACTCTCGGTTCCGCACCGTGGACCAGTCGCGTGCGCCGCGAGACTGGTCGGAGGCCAGACAGATGGTCGACGGCGGTGCTGTGCCGCGAGAGAATCAGCCGTATGCCGATCGCTGACCTCCCGGTCGAACTGGATCCCGACGCAGTGGAACTGTGGCGTGACTGCGGACTGACCCGACCGTGGAACGAGCCAACTGCCGACCTGGCACGTGCGCGTGGTGGGCCGTCGTCTTCCGTTCTTGCGGCGGTGGCGGACGGGCAGCTCCTCGGCACGGTGATGGTGGGGCACGACGGCCACCGGGGCTGGGTGTACTACCTCGCCGTCCAACGGGACCACCGCGGGAACGGACTCGGACGTGAGCTGATGAACGCTGCTGAGTCATGGCTGCACGAGCGCGGCATCCCCAAGCTCCAGCTGATGGTGCGTGCGGACAACGTCGCGACCATCAAGTTCTACGAGCGGTTGGGCTATGCGGACCAGCAGGTCGCAGTCCTGGGTCGGTTCCTGGACGAGGAGCTTCAGGCGCTACGTGAGCAGGGCGCGTCGGGGGCCACCTCGTGAGAGGTGCGGCGTGCGCATACTCGGCTTCTCCGCAGTGCCTTGCCTGCCCCTCCGGTGCGCACGCAACCCGTTGGGCCGCCCAGCACGTAGTGTCTTGACGGAAGCCCGTTCCCCAACGCCCGATGATGAGGCAGGATTCGTCTATGACCGTGCCCGCGCAGACCGCCACCGACCTGGACTCCGTGCAGTCTGTCGCCCAGGCCATCCACGCAGCGGTCAGCACCGTGATCGAGGGCAAGGAGGAGGCGGTCCGCACGGCGGTGACCGTGCTGCTCGCCGAGGGCCACCTGCTCGTCGAGGACGTCCCCGGCGTCGGCAAGACGATGCTCGCCAAGGCGCTGGCCAAGTCGATCGACTGCAACGTCAGCCGCGTCCAGTTCACCCCCGACCTCCTGCCCAGCGACATCACCGGGGTCAACGTCTTCAACCAGACCAACCACGAGTTCGAGTTCCGGCGCGGCGCGATCTTCGCCAACATCGTGGTCGGCGACGAGATCAACCGCGCCTCCCCCAAGACCCAGTCCGCGCTGCTGGAGTGCATGGCTGAGCGCCAGGTCACGGTCGACGGCACGACATACCCGCTGCCCGGGCCGTTCCTGGTCATGGCGACGCAGAACCCGATCGAGATGGAGGGCACCTACCCCCTACCCGAGGCCCAGCGCGACCGCTTCATGGCCCGCGTGTCGATGGGCTACCCGGCCGGCAACGCCGAGCTGGCGATGCTGGAGTCGCACGGCGAGCACGACCCCCTGGGCGACCTGCAGCCCGTCACCGACGGTGAGACGGTGCAGCGCATGATCGGCGCCGTCCGCCGGCTGCACACCGCACCGGCACTGCGGGAGTATGTCGTGGCACTGGTCACCGCGACCCGCAACCACCCCGCACTCCGGTTGGGCGCCTCCCCGCGGGCGGGTCTGCAGCTGCTCGGAGCAGCCCGGGCCAACGCGGCACTCTCGGGGCGCGACCACGTGCTCCCCGAGGACGTCCAGCGCCTGGCTCCCAACGTGCTGCCCCACCGGCTGATGCTCACCGGAGAGTCGCAGCTGACCAACCGCACCACCGGCAGCATCGTCACGGAGATCCTGCAGCGGACCCCCGTGCCGTCGGGTCGGCGCTGAGGCCGCACATGCGTGCCCCCGCGGTACTGACGAACCGGGGCCAGATGTTCCTGGTCCTGGGGGCGGTCACCGCCCTGGCCGGCATCGTGCTCGGCTACCGCGATGTGACGCGCATCGGCGTGATGCTGATCATCCTGCCGCTCGTGGCGATGCTGATCGTCCGCCCCACTCCCCCGTCGATCCGTGTGCAGCGCACGGTTTCTCCGGCGCGCCTCCACCCTGACCAACAGGGCCACGTCGACGTCCACTTCGGCAACGTGGGCCAGCGCCCGACACCGCTCTACCTGGCCGAGGAGCAGTTCGACTACGCCCTCGGCGACCGGCCTCGCTTCCTCCTCCCCCGGCTGGCCCAGGGAGAGCAGCGGCGCCTTCGCTACACCATCCGCAGCAGGCACCGCGGGGCCTTCCGGATCGGCCCCATCACGCTCCGCCGTCGCGACCCCTTCGGTCTGACGCACGTGGCGCTCCAGCTGCCGGCGACGGTGGAGGTGCTCGTGCTGCCCCACGTCTTCGACCTCGGCGACCGCCGGATGGCGGGACAGGGCCGCGGCACCGAGGGCGAGCTGCCCCAGATGGTCTCGCTCCACGGCGAGGACGACGTGTCGATCCGGCAGTACCGCGACGGCGACGAGCTGAGGCGCGTGCACTGGCCGGCCACCGCCCACCGCGGCGAGATCATGGTGCGCCAGGAGGACCGGCCGGCCAGACGCCGTGCCGTCCTGCTGCTCGACTCGCGGGCGGGCGCCTACCCCGGCAGCGGCTACCAGCCGTCGTTCGAGTGGGCAGTCAGCGCCATCGCGTCGCTGGCGCGCTACCTGATCAAGGACGGGTTCGTCATACACCTGCTGACCCACCGGACCGTCGAGGACGGATCCGCCGATGTGCAGATGGCTCTCGACCCCGCGCTCGCTGTGCTGGCCCGCGCCAAGGCCGACCAGGACACGAGCCTGGAGCCGCTCGCTGCGGCAGCCCACGGGTTCACCTCTGGTGGAGTCCTCCTGATCTCCGTCGTCGTGGCCCACGACCGAGCCGAGCTGACCAACCTCGCCTCGGTGCGGGAGCCCGGCTCGGCGGCCATGGCCCTGGTCATCGACCGCGATGCCTACCGGTCCGAACGAACCGGTGACGGGCCCAGCGAGGATGCGCGCCGGCATACCGAGGTGTTGACCCAGTCCGGCTGGCAGACGGTGATCGTGGGGCCGGACGACTCCGTGCCCGGCGCCTGGCAGCGGTTGCGCGCCACACGCAGGTCGGAGGTGCTCACGTGAGGTTCAACCTCGACCGGGGGATGTGGCCGGAGTCGCTGCTCGCCGCCCTGGCCACGCTCGTCGTGGCGTGGCCGATCACCACCCTGCTGCGGGAGAACGACTGGATGGGACCGGCGATCCTCCTCGTGGTCCTCGTGGCGGTCGTCGGTTCGGTGCTGCGCGGCCTGGACCTGGACCCGACGTTCGTGGTGCTCGGGCAGGTGGTGGCGGCCCTTGGTGGGATCGTGTGGCGCTACCTGGGCGACACCCTCCGGTGGGTGTTCGTGCCCGTGCCGGAGACCGCCGATCGCGCCCGCGACCTCCTCCAGGAGGCCGGCGCCACACTGCAGCAGTATGCCGCGCCCGCCCCGACCAACGAGGGCGTCGAGTTCCTCATCGTGTCGGTCCTGGTGCTGACCGCGATCTCCGTCGACTCGATCGCGGTGACGGGGCGGGCGCCGGCGATCGCCGGCATCCCGCTGGCCGCGGCCTTCCTGGTGTCGGTGTCCAACACGGGCAAGCCGATGTCGTGGTGGTACTTCGCTGCGGCTGGCCTCGTCTGGCTGCTGATGGTGGCGCAGCAGGGCAACCGGCTCGTCTCCGGCTGGAGCTCGGCGGACCGGCGCGAGACCATCGGCTCGCACGACGTCTCCTACGGCCCGACCGGACACCGGCGGGTCGCCCGCCTGCTGGCGGCCGGCACCGTGCTCGGTGCGCTGCTGGTCGCCTCTCTCCTGCCGCACCTGCCGCCGACCTTCTTCACCGACGGGCTCGCGCGCAGCTCGGAGGGACGCTCGGTCGGCGGCTCGGGCCAGGTCGGCTTCACCGAGACGATGGACGTGACCGCCGACCTGCGGAGCCAGTCCGACGAGCCGGTGCTGCGCTACCGCTCCGAGACCCTCAGGATCCCGCCGCTGCGGGTGACTGCGGCGCATGAGTATGACGAGGGCAGGTGGGTGAAACCGGAGTACGACCCGAGCGGGGTCCAGACCCCCCTGTTGACGCCACCCGGCAGCGGACGGTCGGCGCTGGCTGACGACGTGCCGTTCGAGATCGGCGAGCTGGAGTTCCTCGACAACGCGCTGCGGGCACCGCACCTGGCCGTGCCCACGCCGGTCGTCGACGTCCGCGGAGATGCGGACATGCGCTGGGACGTGGACACCGGCGCCGTCCGCGTCGGCGACCGGATGGACAGCTACTCCGTCCGTTACCTGGAGGTGGCGACCCGTGGCGAGGTGCCCGAGGGACTGGGCGAGCAGGCTGCTGACCCGGCGGCGTTCCGGGAGTACCTCGAGCTCGACGAGGCGGCGCTGGACACCTACGGTCCGCTGGCCGACGAGATCGTCGGCGACGTGACGAACGACCTCGAGGCTGCGGTCCTGATCCAGGCTCACTTCCGCAGCGCGCTCTACACCTACGACCTCCAGCTTCTCCCCGGGTCGGGTGCCGACCCGATCACCAACTTCCTGGAGACCCGCCAGGGCTACTGCGTCCAGTTCGCCACGGCGATGGTGATGATGGCGCGCCACGAGGGGATCCCGGCGCGGATGGCCGTCGGCTTCCTGCCGGGTGAGCGCGACCCCAACGGGGCGCCGACCTACACCGTCCTGGCCAACCGCGCCCACTCCTGGCCGGAGCTCTGGATCGACGGACTTGGCTGGACCCGGTTCGAGCCCACCCCGGGCGTGCGCACCGGGCCTGCCCCGGCATACACCCAGCCGCAGGGGCCCTCCGGTGAGGAGGTCCCGACGGTGACCCAGGAGCCCACGGCCAACCAGGTGCCGACCGAGGCGCCCACCTCGTCAGGTGAGGACTCCAGCTGGTGGGAGGACGCGCTGGACGCCCTGCGCTCCGCGGCGCCGCTGCTGCTGAGGGCCCTCCTGGTGGTCGTCGTGCTCGGCCTGCTGACCGCAGTCATCGCGGTCGCCGGCCGGCGACACCGTGAGGCGGGACTCCGGCACGCGGCGACCGCGCAGGAGCGGATCGAGGGGCAGTGGGAGCTGCTCAAGCGGTCGCTGGACGACTACGGCATCAACCCGCCACCGGATCGCAGCCCACGCGAGATGGGCACGCACTACCGCGAGAAGGCTCGCCTCGACCGGCCCAGCGGCGAGGCACTGGGGCGCGCGACGGCGACGCTGGAGCGATCGCGCTACGCCTCACCCGAGCACACCGAGGACACCGACGACGAGACGATGCACCGCGACGTCGTGCAGGTGCTGGACCGGGTCTCCGCGGAGCTGCCATGGAACATGCGGGTCAGCGCCAAGCTGTTCCCGCGCAGCGGCGTGCACTACATCCGGTCGGTGGTTGGTCGCTGGCTGCACCGGCCCTGACTAACCGCCCGGGTGTCACGCAGCCGTGCACATCACTCCCGTGCACTGCGCCCGTCGCCGTTACCCGCAGTACACCCCCGCTCAGGCACAGGTGATCGCCGCGCGTCTCGTCGCACTCTCGCCTGGGGCAGGCCTACCTTAGGTACCTCCGGACTCGCCCAGGGCCCCTTAGGTCGCCTCAGGGGGCCGTGAGGGCCGTCGCGGCCGCTGACCTAAGCCCACGCACCTCACGAAGATGCGGATTCTGCCCGATCCGGACGCCCTGCCTTAGAGAGCACTGTTGAGTTATCGCCTCCACCGGGGGCCACGACTCCTAGGAGCAGACATGTCGCAGCTCGACATCTTCGCCGCACAGTCCATCGCCGACGAGCGGATGCACACCGTCCTGGCCGTCGCTGGCGACCGCCGGCTGACCCGGAGGGAGGGTCCGGTCCCCGAGCCGTCCAGCATGAGCGTCTGGGAACGCCTGATGGCGGCCCTCGACCCCTCCCGCGTCGTGCCGGACGTCCGCGCCTGCTAACCGCGCGCCCTGCGGGCCGGTGACTTCGGTGCGGGGCGGGCCAGCCGGGGCCTCATCCCACCGTGGCGACGACGCACCAGGCGTCGACCCGCATCGTGAAGGCACCCTCCGGGAGCAGCCGTCGGGCACGCTGCTCCAGGTCGACGCGCCCCTCGTCGCTGAGCCCGGCGACGTAGTCCCCTGCCGGGCCGGCGCCGAGCAGGAACGGCTCCCACCAGTCCTCGAACGAAGCCAGCGGCACCTCTGCCGTCAGAACACTCTCCGTAACCTCCGGCAGCCCCGCGGAGCGGAACAGGTCCCCCAGCTCACCCTCAGCACCACCTGGCCTGCGCTGTCCGGCGACCCAGTCGGGGTCGGTCTCGGCG
This sequence comes from Ornithinicoccus sp., assembly GCA_035303365.1. GTDB lineage: Bacteria > Actinomycetota > Actinomycetes > Actinomycetales > Dermatophilaceae > Ornithinicoccus. The sequence continues at coordinate 1,150 of DATGRS010000291.1, read as the reverse complement.
ACCGCGGTGTGGAAGAGGGCGATCGGTCCGCGGGCACCCGGCGTGAGGTCCCAGACGGCCGCCGCGACGGTGCCACCAGGTCGGGTCACCCGGGCCATCTCGGCGATGCCTGCGACGGGGTCCGTCATGAAGTGCACCACCAGCTGGGCGAGGGCAACGTCAACGGTGTCGTCGTCATACGGCAGCTGCTCCGCCGCCCCCGTCCGGACCACGAGTCCCGGGAAGCGCCCGGTGACGGCGTCGACGAACGGTTGTGACGGGTCGACGGCCGCGACGTGGTCCACCCCGAGCTGCTCGATGAGTACAGCCGTCAGCGCACCCGGTCCACAGCCGACGTCGAGCGCACGCTGCCCGTGCCTGACACCGGCCCGCTCCGCAAAGGGCGGCGCCAGGGGCTGGGAGTAGCGACCCATGAACCGGTCATAGAAATCGGCCACCGTGAAGGCCATCCTTCAGCGTAGCCCCGTCGGTGAGGGGTGCGCCAGAGCCATGCAGCGTCGTGGATCGCCAGGCCCCAACAACCCGCAGTCGTTCTGCCGGTGGTGCGTTGCTCCGGTCAGCCGAGACGGACCGTCAGGCAGCGAGCGTCCCGGCGAAGATCTGCCAGGCCAGCGCTGACTTCGCAGTGAGACTCAGCGTGATGTAGAGGCGCTCCCCCACCAGGTAGTCGCGGAACCGGCCGACCTGGCGGTACTGGAGCCACTGCACGAGCGCAAAGATGTTGAAGAACAGGAACAGCGAGACGATGATCCCGTAGACGAAGCCGGGCGGCTCAGCGCCGGTGGTCGACCCGGGGGCGATCGTGTAGATCACGATGCCGATCCACGGCACAGCGCCGGCGAGGCAACCGAAGATGAACGGCAGCCACCCGCCGTCACCCGGCTGGTGGTAGCGCTCCTGCAGCCAGCCGAACAGAATCATCGAGGCGTTGACACCGAACAGCGCCAGCAGCGCCACCACGTCGGAGATGCCGACGAGCTGCGCGATGATCACGATCATCAGCGAGCTCGACAGCGAGTACTCCACCCACCGGAAGTAGTTGTGCCCCTGCGCCAGGCCCGCTCGGTAGCGCTCGAAGAACGGCGGTGAGGCCACGATCACGTGGAACAGCGCCGACAGCGCGAGGAACGCCGCGATCGCCAGCGGAACC
>DATGRS010000290.1:0-4480 GCA_035303365.1 Ornithinicoccus sp. | reverse complement strand
CGTCCCCGGCGTCCCCGGCGTCCCCGGCGTCCCCGGCACCCCCGGCGCACCCGGCCATCGCCCCCACCTGCACCTCCCCCGACCGGCCGTCCCGGTGGCACCCGCTCCGGCGACGCTCCTCGGCCGGGTCCTCGCTCATCTGGCTACGGCCGCCGGAATCGGGTACTCCACCATCGGAGTGTTCGGTTTCGCGCTCACCAGCTTCATCGGTGACGCACTGCTCCTGCCGGAACTGCCGCTGGACCCCGTCCAGAGCCTCGTGCTCCTGCTGCTCGGCATGTCGCTCCTGCACACGGTGCGCACGGGCGACAGTCACTCGCCGCGCACCTGGCTGCTCACGGCCCTGGCATGCGTGCCCGGCCTGCTGTCGGCGACGGCAGGCCCGGGCACCTTCACCGCGGGGGTGGTCGTCTTCGCGGGGACGGGGGTGCTGGCCGTGCTGGCGATCTTGGCTACGGTGTGGGCCGCGCGCTGGGCACCGAGGCCCGGAAGGACCGTCGGCGCAGCCGGTTCGTGAGGAACCGGCCGGTTCCTCCGGATGGCGGACGGCGATGGGGGCGTGTGTCACCGAACCGGGAGCGGGTTTTCGTGTCGTGAGCCACATCCGGCCACCGATGTGCCACGCTACGAACAACCTCCGCCCCCACCTCCGCGTCCTGACAAGGGCCGGAGCGGAAGACCGGCCGCAGACCGACGACCGACGAGGCGTGAGCGGAACCGCTCACCGACCGCACCGAGGAAGGGAGCCGTTGGCGTGAGCGAGCCACCGCGGAACCCCTCGCAGGGGCGTGGCCCTTCCCGACCCTGGCAGCAGGGCGGCCCGGGCGGACAGCCCTCGAGCCCGCAGCCTCCGCGCTCGCCGCAGCCACCCCGGTCCGGTCCGCCTCCCCAGGGCGACCCGCGCAGGCCCGCACGTCCCCAGGACGTCCCGCCCGCCGGCGATGCCACCACCCGCCGCACGCCACCCGCGCGCCAGGCTCCCGCCCGGTCAGCAGCCCCCGACCGCGGCCCCGACCGCCCACGGTCGAGCAGGCCAACGCCGCCGCCCCCCGAGCGGCGCCGCCGGCGTTCGCTGGCTCCGAAGATCGCCCTCGCCGCGGTGTCCGTGCTGGTGATGTCGTTGACCGGGTACGCGTGGGCGGCCATGCAGGGCCTGGTCAACGGCCTGACGATGGCCGACGTCATCGACTCCGACGGCGCCGTCCCCGCCGACGGTGCGCGCGACATCCTCCTCGTCGGCATGGACTCGCGCACCGACGCTCAGGGCAATCCCCTGCCCGAGGACATGCTCGCGAAGCTCAACGCAGGCGAGGCCGACGGCGAGCTCAACACCGACACCCTGATCTTCGTGCGCATCCCCAACGACGGCAGCAAGGCCACGGCCATGTCGCTGCCCCGCGACTCGTACGTCGACATCCCCGGATACGGCAAGCACAAGATCAACTCGGCGTACGCGAGGGCCAAGGCCGTCGAACGACAGCGACTGCAGAGCGAGGGCGTCGAGGACAAGAAGGAGATCGAGGTCCAGAGCAACCAGGCAGGCGCCAAGACGCTCATCAAGACCGTCGAGAACCTCACCGGCGCCTCGATCGACAACTACGCCTCGATCAACCTGCTCGGCTTCCACGACATCACCAAGTCCATCGGCGGCGTCGAGGTCTGCCTCAACGAGCCGGTCGACGACCCCTACTCCGGCGCGAAGTTCGACGCGGGCAAGCAGACGATCGAGGGTCACCAGGCTCTCGCCTTCGTGCGCCAGCGTCACGGACTGCTGCGCGGCGACCTGGACCGGGTCGTGCGCCAGCAGGTGTTCATGGCGGGCCTGGCGAAGAAGGTCGTGTCGGCGGGCACGCTGGCCGACCCCGCGAAGCTCAACAGCCTGATCGACTCCGTCCAGCGGTCCGTCGTGGTGAACAAGGGCTGGGACCTGCTCGGGTTCGCCCAGCAGTTGCAGGGCCTGTCGGCGGGCGACATCGAGTTCACGACCATCCCCGTGGCCAACCCGGAGTACGACACTCCCGAGGACGGCCAGGCCGTCGAGGTCGATCCGGCCGAGGTCCAGGCGTTCGTCAGCGAGCTCGCCGGCGAGAAGGACCCGAACAAGAAAGAGGAGTCGAAGCCGGCTCCGGACCCGTCGGAGATCACGGTCGACGTGCTGAACGGTTCGTCCATCACCGGGCTGGCCGGCAGCGTGTCCGACACGCTCGCGGCTGCCGGCTACGCCCCCGGCGAGGTCGGCAACACCGAACCGCGCACCACGACGGTCGTGCGTGCCGCCGAGGGCGAGAAGGCGACCGGCGAGAAGGTGGCCGAGACCCTCGGGAACGTGTCGGTGGAGACCGACGCGTCCGTGCCCGCAGGCCAGGTGCAGGTGCTGCTCGGTCCCGACTACGAGGCGCCGAGTGAGTCCGGCGGCGGCGCGGCTCCGGGCGGCGCGGCCGGGGCGACCTCGGGCCTGCAGCAGGCCCAGCCCGCGCCTCAGCAGGCCGAGCAGCCGACCGGCGACGAGCCGATCAAGGCCGACGGCGTCACCTGCGTCAACTGACCCCCACCCGACCACTGCCGGCCTGTACCCCGTGCAGGTCGGCAGTGCAATACCCCGCACCGCCGGGTGAGCCCATTCGAGTGATGAACGCCCTCCGGATGGAGTAGTTTGCGAGATCGAGTGAAACTTTTTCGCTGAGCCGCGTCAGCACATCGCACCTCGTCACTTTCACTCGGGTGAAGGACGCAGCGCCGGGGGCACCGGCAGATGATGCGGGCAGGGGACGAGGAGTGCTGATCGACGCGGACGCCTATCAACGCGTCCTGGGGGAAGAGCTGCGCAAACTCCGGAAACGGCGCGGCTGGACACGGAAGGAACTGAACCAGAGGCTGCAGAGCGAGATCTCGCTCCAGACCCTCGCCACCTACGAGTTGGGGACGCGGCACTGCTCCGTGGTGCGGCTCGTGGAGCTCTGCGTGGCGATGGAGGAGCCGCCACAGGACCTGCTGGCGCGGGTACACCACCGGGTGTTCGGCGACGACCCCGGACAGGTGCGCGTCAACCTGGCGAGGGTGGCCGAGGACGACAGCCCCGAGCTCTCACCCCTGCGGCGGTGGGCCGAGGACCGGCTGCGGCAGTCGAGTTCACCGGAGATCCAGCTCGACCGCTCCGCGCTGGAACGCATGGCCGAACTGTGCGGCATGCCCATCCAGCAGTTGCTGAGCCGGCTCGCCGAGCTGGCGTGAGCCGAGCTGGATGAGCCGACCACCCCGGCGATCCGGTCCCCCACCCTCCCCGCGCGGGCACCGGATCGCCGGCACGCCTTACCTCGTCAGCGCGTAGTCGCTGGGTTCGAGCTTGCGGGTCTGCAGCCAGTACTTCCACGTGAAGCCCGGCCAGATCGTCCGGTTGACGCCCTGCGCGTCCAGGTACCAGCTCGTGCAGCCACCGCGGGTCCAGATCCCGCCTTCGAGTTTGCGCTGGATGTCGGCGTTGAACTTGTCCTGGACCTCGGGCCGGACCTCGATGGCCTCGGCCTGCTTGTCCTCGGCGTAGGAGATGGCCTCGCTGATGTAGCGGATCTGCTGCTCGATCATGAACACGACCGAGTTGTGCCCCAGCCCGGTGTTGGGCCCGAGCAGCAGGAACAGGTTCGGAAAGCCCGCCACCGTGATGCCCTTGTGGGTCTGCATGCCCTCGGTCGCCCACAGCTTGCCGAGGTCCTGGCCGCCGGTGCCCACGATGTTCAGGTGGTCGAAGGCGTCGGTCACGTGGAAACCGGTGCCGTAGATGATCACATCGACGTCGTGTTCGACGCCGGCCTTGTCGACGACGCTGTGCGGCTTCACCTCGGCGATGCCGTCGGTGACGACGTCCACGTTGTCCCTGCTCAGCGCCGGGTAGTAGTCGTTGGAGATGAGCACGCGCTTGCAGCCCATGACGTAGTCGGGCGTCACCTTGGCACGCAGCTCGGGGTCGCGGACCTGCTTGTTGATGTGCCGCTCGGCCACCTTCTGGGCCAGCTTCATGATGCGCGGGTCGCCGTTGAAGCCGATCGCACGCGCCTCGAGCATCCAGTAGATGGCGTTGCGGTAGAGCCGCTGCACCCCGGGCACGCGCGAGAACAGCGTGCGCACCCATCCCGGCATCTCCCGGTCGGGCTTCGGCATGATCCACGGCGGCGTGCGCTGGAACAGCGTCAGCTGCTCGACGTCCTTGGCGATCTGCGGCACGAACTGCACGGCACTGGCGCCGGTGCCGACGACCGCCACCTTCTTGCCGCGCAGGTCGACGTCGTGGTCCCACTGGGCGGAGTGGAACGCGGGGCCTTCGAACCGCTCGGCGCCCGGCAGTTCGGGAATCTGCGGGATGTGCAGCGCTCCGACACCGGCGACCAGGTGCTTGCCGACGAACTCGTCACCGCGGCCGGTGGTCACGTGCCAGCGCTTGGTCTCCTCGTTCCAGGTCGCACCGGTGAGTTCCTGGCCGAAGTGG
>DATGRS010000289.1:0-3929 GCA_035303365.1 Ornithinicoccus sp. | reverse complement strand
GCCGAGCCGTCCTCGGTCACCGGAGCGGAGTCGGGGCCGAAGCCACCGTCGACCGCAGCGGCGTCAACAGCCTCAGCAACCTCGGTCGCCGGCTCGGCGCCCTCGGCCTCGGCGGCGTTGCCGGCAGCCGGCGCCTCCGCGTCAGCAGTCGCCTCGGCCGGGGACTCGGCGGCGACCTCAGCAGCAGCAGCCTCGTCAGCCTTCTCCTGGGCCTTGGACTCGTCCGACTTGGCGGCATCAGACTTCTTGTCAGCCTTGGCCTCGGTCTTGGCGACGTCCTTCTTGTCGGCCTTCGCATCGGTCTTGGACTCGTCCGCCGTGGCGGTCTCGTCCTTCTTGGCCCTGCGCGGGGTGTCGGCCGTGCTGGCCTCCTTGCCGTCCGCGGCGGCCAGAGCAGCCTCGTAGAGCGACTTCTTGTCGGGGCGCGGCTCGGCAACCTTGAGGGTGCCCTCGGCGCCCTCCTCGCCCTTGAACTTCTGCCAGTCGCCGGTCACCTTCAGCAGGGCAGCGACCTGCTCGGTCGGCTGCGCGCCGACGGAGAGCCAGTACTGCGCACGCTCGGAGTCGATCTCGATGAGCGAGGGCTCCTGGGTGGGGACGTAACGACCGATCTCCTCGATCGCACGACCATCGCGCTTGGTCCGGCCGTCGGCGACGACGACACGGTAGAACGGTGCACGGATCTTGCCCATGCGCTTCAGACGGATCTTGACAGCCACGAGTTCGGGTGTCTCCTCATTCTTGGTCAGGGTGAGCAGCCGCTGGCCCACGTGGGGAAACACGCGCGGGGCGGTCGCTCGGGAACACGCTGGGGCCGGAGAGAGGGGCCGACGCACAGACGGGTACCGGCCCATTGTGCCAGATCCGACGACTGCCGACGAACCACGGCCTGACACAGGCCCCTCAGTGGTGGTGGCGGCCCTGGGACTCGTGGGCGTGGCCACGCAGGACGACGCGGTGCGGGTCCGCCATCGTCCGGAGGTCCTCGCGGGGATCGCCGCGGTAGACCACCAGGTCGGCCGACTCACCCTCGACGATGCCGGGACGGCCCAGCCACTCCCGCGCGGCCCAGGTCGCGGCACCGATCGCCTCGAGGTTGCTCATCCCCGTCTTGGTCAGCGCCTCGATCTCCCGTGCGACCAGCCCGTGCGGCAGCTGACCACCGGCGTCGGTGCCGACATACACCGGCACGCCGGCCTCACGTGCCTTGGCGACGGTCTCATGGCGCCGCTCGTAGAGGTCCATCATGTGGTCGGCGTAGGCCGGAAACTTGCCTCGGCCCGCCTCGGCGAACTGCGGGAAGTTGTCGATGTTGACCAGCGTCGGCACGATCGCGATCTGCTGCTCAGCGAAGGTGTCGATCGTGTCGTCCAACAACCCCGTAGCGTGCTCGATACAGTCGGTCCCTGCCGCCGCGAAGTCGCGCAACGACTGCTCCCCGAAGCAGTGCGCCGTCACGCGGGCACCCTCCTGGTGCGCCGCGGTGATCGCTTCCGTGAGCACGTCGACCGGCCACTGTGTCCCGAGGTCTCCGGTCTCGCGGTCGATCCAGTCCCCCACCAGCTTGACCCAGCCGTCCCCGCGCCGCGCCTCCTGCCGCACATACGTCACGAGGTCGTCGGGCTCGATCTCGTGCGCGAAGTTGCGCAGGTACCTCCTGGGACGGGCGATGTGCCGGCCCGCCCGGATCAGTCGTGGCAGGTCCTCACGATCGTGCATCCACGAGGTGTCCAGCGGGCTGCCGGCATCACGCAGCAACAGCGCCCCCGCGTCCCGATCAGCGAGGGCATGCTCCTCGGCGCGCTCCGGCGGCACCGCCCCGGTCGCCTCCAGCCCGACATGGCAGTGCGCGTCCACCAGGCCCGGCAGCGCCCACCCGTTAATGGTCTCGACGTCACCGGAGACCCCCCTCGGGGCGGTCAGGCTGATCCGCCCGGCCACCACCCAGACCTCATCCAGGGTCTCCTGCGGGCTCACCAGGATCCGACCACGGATCCGCAGCACCGGGTCAGTCATCGGCTCATGCCTGCCACACCGGGTTCATGCTGGGCAGGCTACCCGCGTCCGGACACGCCGTCGCGGCGTCCCCCTATCGTGACCTCATGAGAGTTGACGCCGTCGTCATCGGGGCGGGCCACAACGGTCTGACCGCCGCCGCCTACCTGGCCAGGGCCGGGCGCTCGGTCCTGATCCTGGAGCGCTCCGACCACATCGGCGGAGCTGCACGCTCGGACCGGGTCTTCCCGGCCCACGACGCCCGGCTGTCGGCATACTCCTATCTGGTCAGCCTGCTGCCCGACCAGATCATCGAGGAGCTGGGTCTGGACCTGCAGCTGATCCGGCGCCGGATCAGCTCCTACACCCCGGTCGGGGACGGCGGGATCCTGGTCGACAACGGCGACCCGGCCCGCACCTCAGCAGATCTCGGCGCTGACGCGCAGGCCTGGGACGACTTCTACGGGATGACCGGGGAGCTCGCCCAGAAACTGTTCCCTACGGTGACCGAGCCGCTGCGCTCCAGCCAGGACGTGCGTGCGCTGGTCGGTGAGAAGGCCTGGCGCGACGTCTTCGAGCGGCCGCTGGGCGAGGCGATCGAGCGCCGGTTCTCCTCCGACGTGGTGCGCGGGATCGTGCTCACCGACGGCCTGATCGGCACCTTCGGCCAGGCCGGGGACGCTGAGCGTCTGGTCAACCGGTGCTTCCTCTACCACGTCATCGGTCGCGGCACCGGCGACTGGGATGTCCCGGTCGGCGGCATGGGAGCGGTCACCGACGGACTACTCCGCACGGCGGAGCGGTATGGCGCGGAGCTACGCACCTCCTCCACCGTCACCTCGGTCTCCACGGACGGAACGGAGGCCGTAGTCACCACCGAGGACGGCCTCGAGGTCCGCGCGGCGCAGGTCTTCGCCAACTGTGCGCCGAACATCCTGGACCGTCTGCTCGGTGACGCACCGTCGCGGCCGGAGCCCGAGGGCGCGCAGCTCAAGATCAACATGCTGCTCTCGCGGCTCCCCGCACTCCGGGACGACTCCGTCGCCCCGGAGCAGGCCTTCGCCGGGACCTTCCACATCAACGAGGGCTACGACCAGATCGCGACCGCCTACGCCCAGGCCGCGGCAGGCCAGATCCCCGCCGTTCCGCCGTGCGAGGTCTACTGCCACAGCCTGTCCGACACTACGATCCTGGGACCAGACCTCGTCGCGGCCGGCGCGCAGACCCTGACACTGTTCGGGCTGCACATGCCGGCCCGGCTGTTCCGGGAGGACCCCGAGGGTGCCCGCGAGCGCGCGCTCGAGCTAACGCTGGCGTCGGTCAACTCAGTGCTGGCCGAGCCCATCGAGGACTGCCTGCTCACTCCGGACACCATCGACGTGCGCAGCCCGCTGGACATCGAGGCGTCGGTCGGCATGCCGGGTGGGCACATCTTCCACGGCGACCTGCAGTGGCCGTTCGCCGAGTCCGACGCCGAGGTCGGCACGTGGGGCACCGAGACCCGACACGCCAACATCTTCCTGTGCGGGTCCGGTGCCCGTCGCGGCGGCGCCGTCAGCGGCATTCCGGGCCGTGCCGCCGTGGCGGCAGCACTCGGGGAGAACGCCCTGGGCTGACCCACCCCTTTTGGTAGGGGTCTCGTACGCCACTCGCGCCTTTGCGTAGCGGTTTCGTACGCCCACCCCTCCCGGGAGCTCTGGGGCGACAACACCACACCCGTAACACGCCACAGCGGGCTGGTGGCCTCCTGGACAACTCCTGAAATCATCCGGCGAGCCATGCCAGCCTGGACCGCATGACGCGAAGGGGCACTATGGGACTCATGCCGACGGTGCCGATGAGCCGGCCACTGACCCTTGAGGACTTCGAGGCGATCCGTGACGTCGACGACGGGCACTGCTACGCCCCAGGTCGGCTGTCGGCACGCTTCGCAT
>DATGRS010000288.1:0-6343 GCA_035303365.1 Ornithinicoccus sp. | reverse complement strand
ACCTCCACTCGGAGATGGACCAGGGCGGCTTCGACGCCGCCTTCGTCGCCGTCGGGGCGCACCTGTCCAAACGGGTCGACATCCCCAACCAGGACGCGGGCCGGGTGCTGGACGCCGTGAGCTTCCTGCGCGGTGTCGAGTCCGGCGAGGCCGCCGACTCGCTCGGCCGGGTCGCTGTCTACGGCGGTGGCAACACCGCGATGGACGCCGCCCGGGTCGCGCGCCGCCTCGGCGCTGACGACACCGTCATCGTCTACCGACGCACCCGCGAGCAGATGCCTGCTCATGATGAGGAGGCGACCGAGGCCGAGGACGAGGGCATCCGGATCAACTGGCTGCGCACGATCACCGAGATGGGAGAGGGTGACCTGACCGTCGAGATCCAGGAGCTCGATGAGGACGGCCGGCCTCAGCCGACCGGACAGTTCGAGACGCTCGAGGCCGACACCGTCATACTCGCGCTCGGTCAGGAGAGTGACACCAGGTTCCTTGCGAGCATGCCGGGCATCGAGTTCGACAGGGACGTCGTCCAGGTCGACCCGGCGACGCTGATGACCGGGGCAGCCGGGGTCTTCGCCGGCGGCGACGCGGTCCCGAGCGAGCGGACCGTCACGGTCGGCGTCGGACACGGCAAGAAGGCCGCTCGCAACATCGACGCCTGGCTGCGTGGTGTCGCCTATGAGCCGGGCCCCAAGAACCCTGAGGCCGGGCTGGGCAAGCTGAACCTCTGGTACTTCGGCGACCACGCGCGGCGGGAGCAGGAGACCCTGGACCCGGCCTCGAGGGTGAAGGCCTTCGACGAGATCACGTCCGGGCTCTCCGCAGGGGAGGCTGAGTTCGAGTCCGCCCGGTGCCTGTCCTGTGGCAACTGCTTCGAGTGCGACGGGTGCCTCGGCTCCTGCCCGGAGGACGCGATCATCAAGCTCGGTGTCGGGCACCGCTATGCCTTCGACTACGACAAGTGCACCGGTTGCGCCGCCTGCTACCGGCAGTGCCCGGTCCACGCCATCGAGATGATCGGTGAGACCGATCCACTGCCGCACAACGTCTTCCTTCCAACGCCAGGAGCTGCTGGGCCATGACCTCCACCAGTGAAGACACGCCCCCGACGGCGCCCCCGGAGGTGATGGCACCGACCACGGTCACCATCGACGGCAACGAGGCGGCGGTGCGCGTCGCATACCGTCTCAGCGAGCTGTGCAGCATCTACCCCATCACGCCGTCCTCGACGATGGCCGAGCTTGCCGACGAGTGGTCCAGTCACGACGTGCCGAACATCTGGGGCTCGGTGCCCGTCGTGGTCGAGATGCAGAGCGAGGGAGGTGCTGCCGGCGCGCTGCACGGGGCGCTGCAGGGCGGTGCCCTCTCCACCACGTTCACCGCGTCGCAGGGCCTGCTCCTGATGATCCCCAACATGTACAAGATCGCCGGTGAGCTCACCTCGACGGTGTTCCATGTCGCCGCGCGGTCCATTGCGGCGCAGGGGCTGTCCATCTTCGGTGACCACCAGGACGTGATGGCGGTCCGGCAGACCGGCTTCGCCCTGCTGTCGTCCGGATCCGTCCAGGAGGCACACGACCTCGCTCTCGTCGCGCACGCGGCGACCCTGCGCAGCCGCGTCCCGTTCGTGCACTTCTTCGACGGCTTCCGCACCTCGCACGAGCTGAACACGGTCGAGCTTCTCGACGACACGGTGCTGGCCACGCTCGTCCCCGAGGGCCTGGTCCGCGAGCACCGTCTGCGCTCGCTCAGCCCCGAGCGTCCCTTCATCCGCGGCACCGCGCAGAACCCCGATGTCTACTTCCAGGCTCGCGAGACGGTCAACCCGTTCTACACGGCGACTGCCGGCATCGTCGCCGAGGTCATGCGCGACTTCGGCGCCCAGACTGGCCGCCACTACGACATCGTCGAGTATGACGGGGCACCAGATGCCGACCGCGTCATCGTGGTGATGGGCTCCGGTGGGCAGACCGCGGCCGAGACGGTGCGGCACCTTCAGTCGACCGGGGAGAAGGTCGGCGTGCTGCGGGTGCGGCTGTACCGTCCCTTCCCCGCCGCCGAGCTCGTCGCCGCGATTCCCGGGTCGGTCCGCTCCGTCGCGGTGCTCGACCGCACCAAGGAGCCCGGCTCGGAGGGCGAGCCGCTGTACCTCGACGTCGTGTCCGCGCTCGCCGAGGCGGTCGCCGATGGAGCTCGTCCCACGATGCCGCGGGTCGTCGGCGGGCGTTACGGGCTCTCCTCCAAGGAGTTCACCCCGGGCATGGTCGCCGGGGTCTTCAGTGCGCTGGCCCAGGGGAACCCGCCGCGCCGGTTCACCGTCGGCATCACCGACGACGTCTCCGGTACCTCCATCACCTACGACGCCGGGTTGGACATTGAGGACACCGACACCGTGCGGGCGGTGTTCTACGGCATCGGCTCAGACGGCACGGTCGGCGCCAACAAGAACACCATCAAGATCCTCGGCCAGGACCGCTACGCCCAGGCCTACTTCGTCTACGACTCCAAGAAGTCGGGCGGCACCACGATCTCCCACCTGCGATTCGGGCCGCACCCGATCGCTGCCCCCTATCTCGTCACGGCAGCCCAGTTCGTCGGTGTGCACCACGAGGGGCTGCTGGACACCCTCGACGTCATGGCCGTCGCTGAGCCGGGGGCAGTGGTCCTGCTCAACACCACCACCCCGAGCGAGCAGGTCTGGGCCAGCTTGAGCCGGTCGGTCCAGGCGGCGATCGTGGACAAGGGACTGCGGCTGTTCGCCATCAACGCCGACAAGGTCGCCGCCGACGCCGGACTGCCTGGCCGGACCAACACGGTGCTTCAGACCTGCTTCTTCGCCATCTCCGGCGTGCTGCCCAGGGATGAGGCGATCGAGCGCATCAAGGCCGCGATCCGCAGCACCTATGCCCGTCGCGGTCCGGACATCATCGCCCGCAACGAGGCCGCCGTGGACGCTGCGGTGGCCCACCTGTCCGAGATCGACGTCACGGCCGGGGCGCAGTCCGCTCGGGACGGCGCGCCACTCATCCCCGACCACGCTCCCCAGTTCGTCCGGGAGGTGACCGCCGCGATGATGGGCGGCCGTGGCGACGACCTGCCGGTCAGCGCGCTCCCGGCCGACGGCACCTATCCCAGTGGGACCACCGCCTACGAGAAGCGGCGGATCTCGGACCTCGTCGCCGAGTGGGACCCGCAGAGCTGCATCCAGTGCGGCAACTGTGGTTTCGTCTGTCCGCACAGCGTGATCCGGGCCAAGTTCTATGACGAGGAGGCCCTGGACGGTGCCCCAGGGTCCTTCGCGAGCGCGCCGCTCAACGCGGTGGGGTTGCCGAGCACGCGGTACACCCTGCAGGTCTATGCCGAGGACTGCACAGGATGTGGGTTGTGCGTCGAGGCGTGCCCGGTCAGCCCTGTGCCGGGCTCCCTGCTCAAGGCGATCAACCTGGTCGAGGCCGCACCACGGCATACCGAGGCACCGGCCGAGGTGGCCTTCTTCGAGACGATCCCGGTCAACGACCGCTCCAAGGTCGACTTCGGGACCGTGCGCGGCACCCAGTTCCTCGAGCCGCTCTTCGAGTTCTCCGGCGCCTGCGCCGGGTGCGGCGAGACGCCATACCTCAAGCTGCTCACCCAGCTCTTCGGTGACCGGTCCACGGTCGCCAACGCGACCGGCTGCTCCTCGATCTACGGCGGCAACCTGCCCACCACCCCCTGGACGACGAACAGTCAGGGCCGTGGGCCGGCGTGGTCGAACTCGCTCTTCGAGGACAACGCTGAGTTCGGCCTGGGGCTCCAGCTCGCGGCCGACCTGCACACCCGTCTGGCCCGCACCCGGCTGAGCGAGCTGCGCGACCTGATCGGTGCCGACCTCGTCGAGGCGGTGCTGCAGGCGCCGCAGGTGCGCGAGTCCGAGCTGGCCGCCCAGCGGGCCCGCGTGGAGGAGGTGCAGCGGCGCATCGAGGGCGTCGACGATCCCCGCGTGTCGGATCTGCGCAGTGTCATCGACCACCTCATCCGTCGCAGCGTCTGGATCGTCGGTGGTGACGGCTGGGCGTATGACATCGGGTCCGGTGGCCTGGACCATGTCCTGGCCAGCGGACGCAACGTGAACGTCCTCGTCCTCGACACCGAGGTGTACTCGAACACCGGCGGTCAGTCGTCCAAGGCCACCCCACTCGGTGCCGTGGCCAAGTTCGCCGCGGCGGGCAAGGCGGTGCCGAAGAAGGACCTGGCGCTGCAGGCGATCGCCTACGGCAGCGTGTATGTCGCGCGGGTGGCGATGGGCGCTGACCCGCAGCAGACGCTGCGGGCCTTCCGCGAGGCCGAGGCCTATGACGGTCCGTCGTTGATCATCGCCTACAGCCACTGCATCGCCCACGGCATCGAGATGAGGGAGGGTCTGAACCAGCAGCAGCGGGCGGTCCGGTCCGGTCACTGGCCGCTGGTCCGCTACGACCCGGTGTTGCGGGACGCCGGCGGCAACCCGTTCCAGCTGGACTCCCCCCGCCCCTCGATCCCGTTGTCCGACTACATCTACCGCGAGCTCCGCTACCGGATGCTGAAGAATGCCAGTCCGGCGGAGGCTGAACGGCTCCTCGAGCTCGGCCAGGAGGCGGTCGACCGGCGGTGGGCGGTGTACGAGGAGATGGCGACCCGTAGTGCCGGCCAGTTCACCCCCGACGCCCGAAAGAGCCGCTCATGGACCTGACGACCACCTACCTCGGTCTCACGCTGCGCAGCCCCGTCGTCGCCTCCGCGTCCCCGGTGACAGCGCGCCTGGACACCCTGCGCGCCGCCGTCGATGGCGGGGTCGGCGCAGTCGTCCTCCCCTCGCTCTTCGAGGAGCAGGTGCGGGAGGAGGAGCTGAGAGACCTCCTGATCACCGAGCGGCACGAGCACGCCTTCGGGGAGGCCACCACCTACCTGCCGGGCGGGCCGGACGTCGACTTCGGCGGCACCGCCCCCTACCTGCGTCAGCTCGAGCGGGCAGCCCAGTCCTTGGACGTGCCGGTCATCGCCAGTCTCAACGGTGCGACGCCGGGTGGTTGGACCGGGATCGCCCGCTCCATGGAGACCGCGGGCGCGACGGCCATCGAGCTCAATGTGTATGCGGTGCCGGGCCGAGCGTCGCTGACCGGAGCTCAGGTCGAGGAGCGACATCTCGACATCGTCCGCGACGTGGTGGCGGCGGTCTCGGTGCCGGTCGCGGTCAAGCTCAGTCCGTTCTTCTCGTCGACGGCTGCCATGGCAGTGGCCATCGCCGCGGAGGGCGCCGCCGGCCTGGTCCTGTTCAACCGCTTCGTCCAGCCCGATGTGGACACCGAGACGCTCTCCGTCGTGCCCTCGCCGACGCTGTCGAGCCGGCAGGAGGGGAGACTCGCCCGGACCTGGATCGCCCTGCTGCGCGGACGGGTGGGTGACTGCTCACTGGCTGCCACCACCGGCGTCGAGGACGCCAGTGACGTCGCCGCCTACCTGCTGGCCGGCGCGGACGTGGTGATGACGGCCTCAGCGCTGCTGCGGAACGGACCGGAGTATGCCGGGACCCTCGTCCGGGGACTCGAGGCGTGGATGGATCGCAAGGGTTTCGACTCGCTGGCCGCGGTGCGCGGAACGCTCGCCGTCGGCATGGACGTCGACGAGGACCGCGCCGAACGGGCCGGCTATGTCGCAGCGCTGACCAAGGCCCGCTCGGTCTACGGAGACCTCTCCCCGAGGTCGTGATCCCGCGTGTCTGGTGGGGCGCGGCTGGGTCGTCAGTCGTGAGCCGCACTCACACCGCGTCGGGGGCCTCGGCTCAGTCCAGGTAGTCGCGCAGCACCTGAGAGCGCGACGGGTGACGCAGCTTGCTCATCGTCTTGCTCTCGATCTGGCGGATGCGCTCACGCGTGACGCCGTAGACCTTGCCGATCTCGTCTAAGGTCTTCGGCTGCCCGTCGGACAGCCCGAACCGCATCGAGACCACGCCGGCCTCGCGCTCGGACAGGGTGTCGAGCACCGAGTGCAGCTGCTCCTGCAGCAGCGTGAACGAGACCGCGTCGGCCGGGACGACCGCCTCGGAGTCCTCGATCAGGTCACCGAACTCGGAGTCGCCGTCCTCGCCCAGCGGGGTGTGCAGCGAGATCGGCTCGCGACCGTACTTCTGGACCTCGACGACCTTCTCGGGCGTCATGTCCAGCTCGGCGGCCAGCTCCTCCGGGGAGGGCTCGCGGCCCAGGTCCTGGAGCATCTGGCGCTGCACGCGGGCCAGCTTGTTGATGACCTCGACCATGTGCACCGGGATGCGGATGGTGCGGGCCTGGTCGGCCATCGCGCGGGTGATCGCCTGGCGGATCCACCACGT
>DATGRS010000287.1:0-2616 GCA_035303365.1 Ornithinicoccus sp. | reverse complement strand
TGCCTTCTTGTCAGCCATCTGTGCACGCCTTTCGCTGTGGTCGACCTCGCCTGAGACGATAACGCAGAACCACCCTCACGACCTCAGGAGACCACATGCCCCGCCTCGAAGCCGGCCAGCAGGCGCCCGACTGGACCCTGCCCGACGCGAACGGCGACCAGGTGTCGCTCGGTGACTATGCGGGGCAGAAGCTCATCATCTACTTCTACCCGGCCGCGATGACGCCCGGCTGCACCACGCAGGCCTGCGACTTCCGCGACAACCTCGCGGTCCTCCAGGGGCATGGGTATGCCGTGGTCGGCATCTCCCCGGACGCCCCGGCGAAGCTGGCCAAGTTCACCGACAAGGAGTCACTGACCTTCCCCGTCCTGGCCGATGAGGACAAGACCGTGCTCACGGCATACGGCGCGTTCGGTGAGAAGAAGCTCTATGGCAAGACGGTGACGGGCGTGATCCGCTCGACCATCGTGGTGGACGAGGAGGGGAAGGTCGAGCTGGCCAAGTACAACGTGAAGGCGACCGGTCACGTGGCGATGCTCGCCAAGGCACTCGGAGTCCCCCTCCCCTAAAAGGATAGGGGTTTCGTACGCCCCACCCGCATTTTGATAGCGGTCTGGTACGCCCAACCCGGATCTTGATAGCGGTCTCGTACACCCGGCGATTCTGCGGGAGTCGTGACGGGGCAACTGCGTCCGATGCGGGTGTCGTTGCTGCGCGGTCGGTGACCCCGGTCCTGACGTGGCGGCAGGTGACCCCGCGCGACCGCCGGCAGCACGGCATACAGCCACGGCGGTGGGTGCGCTCGGCGGGACTCGAACCCGCACGCCCGGAGGCACAGGAACCTAAATCCTGCGTGTCTGCCAGTTCCACCACGAGCGCGCGCCCCGATAGTACGTGCCTCAACCCGCGCCGCGCGCCCCCGGCCGCTGCTCGGACCGTCTGGCGGGGCCGGGTGTCGTTGTGCAGTCGTACAACGGGGCAGATGAGCACGCGCGGAGTTGGCGGAGCTGGTCATGCCACCGGAGGCCACGACGGCTCTGGCGCGGACGCCACGCGCGGGGATCTCGAGGGCCGAGGACGGTCGTTGGCCTGTACGAAACCCCTACAAAAACCCGGGCGAGGCGTACGAAACACCTACCAAAATGCGGGTGGGGCGTACGAAACCCCTATCAAAATGCGGGGTCGACGCGCACGCCCTCACTCGCCACGCCTGGCCGAAGCACCCGCCACGTCCTGCCCCAGGAGCGCACCTCGGCGACCACCGAGTCCGCAACCTCGGCCCGGGCCAGCACCAGCACAGCCGGACCTGCCCCGGAGATCACCGCCGCGTGGCCCAGGGACCTCAGCTCGTCGACGACACCCATCGACTCGGGATAGACCACCCGCCGCTGCTCCTGGTGCAGCCGGTCCTGGGTCGCGTCCAGCAAAAAGGTCGGGTCCCCGGTCATCGCATGAGTCAGCAGGGCCGCCCGGGCGGCCTGATGGACGGCGTCGGCACGCGGCACGACGGCCGACAGCACCCCTCGCGCGGTGCTGGTGGACAGCCGCGTCGAGGCGGGCAGCAGGACCAGCGGTTCGATGCCCGCGTGCACGCTCAGCCGGGCGGTGCGCACCGTCTTCGGTGAGGGCATCCACGACACGGTCATCCCGCCATACACACTCGCCGACGAGTTGTCCGGGTGCCCCTCGGCCACCCCGGCGTGGGTGTTGACCAGGGTCAGGTCGTCGTCGGTCAGCTGACCACCGCGCACGAGCGCGAAGCCGAGCGCCAGACCGCCGACCAGGGCCGCTGCCGACGACCCCAACCCTGCGGACATCGGGATCGCGTTGCGACACTCGAGGTGCAGCCCCAGACCGCGCTCGGCCAGCTCTTCGGTCCATCCCACAGCGCACACGTCAAGAGCCGTCCGCAGCGCCTGCGCCACGAGGTGCGTCTCGTCGGTCGCCAGCTCGTCCGCGCCCTCCCCGGCGAGGGCGACGACCAGCCCGGGCGTGGAGGTGACGTGCACGGCATACTCATCGCGCAGCCCCAGGCCCAACCCCACCGCGTCGAAGCCCGGACCGAGGTTCGCCGAGCTCGCCGGGACGCTGACCGCGACCCGGTCCTCCGCCTGGAGCATCAGTCGTCGAGGCCCAGCGCGCGGGCGGCGCTGACCGCGTCGACCGGCACCCGGGTCGGCTCGACCTCGCCGCCGTCCAGTCCGCGCAGCGCCCACTGCGGGTCCTTCAGCCCGTGCCCGGTCACCGTGCAGACGATCGTCGCCCTGGCCGGGACCAGGCCGGCGTCGGCCATCTTCAGCAGGCCGGCCACCGACGCCGCCGACGCGGGCTCGACGAAGACGCCCTCCCGGGCGGACAGCAGTCGGTGCGCAGCCAGGATCTCCTCGTCGCTCACCTTGTCGATGATGCCCCCGGACTCGTCGCGCGCCGCCTCGGCCTGCCGCCACGAGGCCGGGTTCCCGATGCGGATCGCCGTGGCGATGGTCTCCGGGTGGTCGACCGGGTGTCCCAGCACGATCGGCGCGGCACCGGCCGCCTGGAACCCCCACATGGCCGGGCGGTGCGTAGCCTGGCCGCCGTCGGCGTACTCGCCGTAGCCCTTCCAGTAGGCGGTGA
>DATGRS010000286.1:0-7644 GCA_035303365.1 Ornithinicoccus sp. | reverse complement strand
CACTCAAGGAGAACGACTTCAGATGGCCAAGATGTACTACGACCAGGACGCCGACCTGTCCCTGATCCAGGACCGCGCCGTGGCGGTGATCGGCTACGGCAGCCAGGGCCACGCGCACGCGCTGTCGCTGCGCGACTCGGGAGTCGACGTCCGCGTCGGCCTCCCGGAGACCTCGCGCTCCCGCGCCAAGGCGGAGGCCGAGGGGCTGCGGGTCGTCAGCCCCTCGCAGGCCGCGCAGGAGGCCGACCTGATCATGATCCTCACGCCGGACCACACCCAGCGCCGCCTCTACACCGAGGCGATCGAGCCGCACCTGGAGGATGGTGACGCGGTCTTCTTCAGCCACGGTTTCAACATCCGCTTCGACTACATCAAGCCCCCCGCCGGCGTGGACGTGTGCATGGTGGCGCCCAAGGGCCCGGGCCACCTGGTCCGCCGCGAGTATGTCGACGGGCGCGGTGTGCCGGTCCTCGTCGCGGTGGAGCAGGACGCCAGCGGACACGCCTGGGACCTGGCACTGTCCTACGCCGCGGCCATCGGCGGCCTGCGCGCCGGCGGCATCAAGACCACCTTCACCGAGGAGACCGAGACCGACCTGTTCGGTGAGCAGGCGGTCCTCTGCGGCGGCGTCAGCCAGCTGATCATGAAGGGCTTCGAGACCCTCACCGAGGCCGGCTACCAGCCTGAGGTCGCCTACTTCGAGTGCCTCCACGAGCTCAAGCTGATCGTCGACCTGATGTATGAGGGCGGCATCGCCAAGCAGCGCTGGTCCGTCTCCGACACCGCGGAGTACGGCGACTACGTCTCCGGGCCGCGGGTCATCGACGACCACGTGAAGCAGAACATGCAGGCAGTGCTCGACGACGTGCGCAGCGGTGCGTTCGCTGCGCGCTTCATCGCCGACCAGGACGCCGGTGCCCCAGAGTTCAAGAAGCTGCGCGCCGAGGGCGAGACCCACCCGATCGAGGAGGTCGGTCGCGAGCTCCGCCAGATGATGTCCTGGGTCAAGTCGCACGACACCGACTATGTCGAGGGGACCGCAGCCCGGTGACCAGTGCCGGTACTGACAGGGCGGTCGACCCCAAGCCCCGGTCGCGGGACGTCACCGACGGTCTGGAGCGCGCCGCCGCCCGCGGCATGCTCCGGGCCGTCGGCCTCGGCGACGACGACTTCGCCAAGCCACAGATCGGGGTGGCCTCGTCGTGGAACGAGATCACCCCCTGCAACCTGTCGCTGGAGCGGCTGGCCAAGGCCGCCAAGGACGGAGTGCACGAGGCCGGGGGATACCCGCTGGAGTTCGGCACCATCTCGGTCTCCGACGGCATCTCCATGGGACACGAGGGCATGCACTACTCCCTGGTCTCCCGCGAGGTGATCGCCGACTCGGTGGAGACCGTCATGTCGGCCGAGCGGCTGGACGGCTCGGTGCTCCTCGCCGGCTGCGACAAGTCGCTGCCGGCCATGCTGATGGCCGCGGCGCGCCTCGACCTGGCGGCCATCTTTGTGTATGCCGGCACGATCCTTCCCGGGCAGGCCAAGCTGTCCGACGGGTCCACCCGCGAGGTCACCATCATCGACGCCTTCGAGGCGGTCGGCGCGTGTGCCCGTGGGCTGATGTCGCGCGAGGACGTCGACGCGATCGAGCGGGCCATCTGCCCGGGCGAGGGTGCGTGCGGCGGCTTCTACACCGCCAACACCATGGCTGCGGTCGCCGAGGCGATCGGGATGGCCCTGCCCGGCTCGGCGGCACCGCCCGCCACGGACCGTCGGCGGGACGGCATCGCCCGGGCCTCCGGCCGCGCCGTCGTCGGCATGCTGCACCGCGGCATCACCGCCCGGCAGATCATGACCAAGGAGGCGTTCGAGAACGCGATCGCCGTGGTGATGGCCTTCGGTGGGTCGACCAACGCGGTGCTGCACCTGCTGGCCATCGCCAACGAGGCAGGGGTCGAGCTCTCGCTCGCCGACTTCCGCAGGGTCGGCGCCAAGGTGCCGCACCTGGCGGACGTCAAGCCGTTCGGGCAGCACGTCATGGTCGACGTGGACCGTGTCGGCGGCATCCCGGTCGTGATGAGGGCGCTGCTCGACGCCGGCCTGCTGCACGGCGACTGCCTCACGGTGACCGGACGAACCGTCGCGGAGAACCTGGCGGACGTGCCACCGCCCGACCTGGACGGCGAGGTCCTCCGGGCGATGGACAACCCGATCCACCGCACCGGCGGTCTGACGATCCTGGAGGGCTCCCTCGCACCGGGCGGTGCCGTGGTGAAGTCCGCCGGCTTCGACTCCGACGTCTTCCGCGGGGTAGCCCGCGTCTTCGACGGAGAGCGCGCCGCCATGGACGCGCTCGAGGACGGCACGATCGTCGCCGGCGACGTCGTGGTCATCCGCTACGAGGGGCCCAAGGGCGGCCCTGGGATGCGCGAGATGCTCGCCATCACCGGTGCTATCAAGGGCGCCGGTCTCGGCAAGGACGTCCTGCTCATCACCGACGGACGGTTCTCCGGCGGCACCACCGGCCTGTGCGTCGGGCACATCGCGCCCGAGGCCACCGAGGGCGGTCCGATCGCCCTGGTCCAGGACGGTGACCCCATCGTCCTGGACGTCGCCCACGGGCGGCTCGACGTTGAGGTGCCTGCCGACATACTCGCCGAGCGTCGCTCGAGGTGGGTGGCGCCGTCCCCGCCGCTGCGCGCCGCCCGCGGCGTGCTCGCGAAGTACGTCAAGCTGGTCGGCTCCGCGTCGCAGGGCGCCGTCACCGGCTGAGTTGTCCTGTGCCAGTTCGGTCCAGCTGCGCGCCGGTGGAGGCCCCACATCCTCCCCGGCGCGCACTGTTCCGGCCAGTCCCAAAACGTTGGGTGTGGCCGGTCGCCCACTCGCCCGCGCTGTCCTAGGGTGACGCCATCACGCGGGGCGACGCGGCCCCCAAGGAAGGACACCCATGAGACGACGGATCATGGCGCTGGGCACAGCGATCGCGGTGGGACTCGGTCTGGCGGGCTGCGGGGGCACCGGCGCGGGCAGCGAGGTGATCATCCTCCGGGTCGCCCTCAACCAGACGGAGACCCACCCCTCCTACGTGGCGCTCGCGAACTACAGCGACCGGCTCGAGGAGCAGACGGACGGGCGGATGCGTCTGGACATCTTCCCCAACGAGACGCTGGGCGCGCAGGCCGAGGTGCTGCAACTGCTCAGCGACAACATCATCGACCTGGGCGTCATCTCCGGGTCCCAGATGGAGAACCTCAGCCTCGACTTCCGAGTCCTCGGGCTGCCGGGCGTCTTCGACTCGGTCGAGCACCAGATGCCGGTCGTCCACGACCCGGAGATCGTCGGTGACCTCTACACCTCGCTGGAGGACAGCAACGACCTGACCGTGATGGGCGGGTTCACGCAGGGGTCGCGCCACATCTATGTGAAGGACCGGATCGAGTCGCTGTCCGACCTGGGCGGGGTCAAGATCCGCGTCCAGGAGAGCGAGCTCAACCTCGCGATGATCCGGGCAATGGGCGGCTCGCCCACCCCGATGGCCTTCGGTGAGGTCTACACCGCGCTGCAGTCCGGCGTTCTCGACGGCGCGGAGAACAACGAGGTCTCCTTCTTCACCCAGAAGCACTTCGAGGTGGCTCCCTACTTCACGAACTCCAACCACCTGGTGGGCCTGGACTACATGGTGGCGAGCACCGAGATGCTCGAGGGGCTGGACCCGGCCGACCGGGAGCTGCTCGAGGCCGAGTGGACCAACACCTGGCAGGACCACACCGAGCTGTGGGAGGCGGCGACGCAGGAGGCGATCGACGGCGCCACCTCCGGGGGTGCGGAGTTCATCGAGATCGACCAGGGCGAGGTCCAGGAGGCTCTGGAGCCGCTGGCCGACGAGTTCCTGACGACATCGGAGCAACGCGCGCTCTACGACAAGATCCGTGCCGCGGCGCCGGGGCAGGAGGACTGACGTGGAAACGATCAGGAAGGGACTGGACCGGGTGCTGACGTGGGCCTCGGTCGTCCTGTTCGCACTCTTGGTGGTGATCGTCGTGTGGCAGGTCTTCTCCCGCCAGGTGCTCAACTCCCCGAGCGCCTGGACCGAGGAGGCGGCCCGCTACACGTTCGTGTGGGTGGGGCTCTTCGCCACGGCCCTGGTCTTCTCCGAGCGCGGCCACATTGCGGTGGACTTCGTGGTGCGGAAGCTCTCCCACGGCTCCCAGAAGACTATCGCCGCGTTCGTGCAGCTCGCGATCATCTTCTTCGCCCTCGTGGTCCTGGTCTACGGCGGTCTCCGGGCCGCGAACGGCGCCTGGGGACAGTCGCTCAGTGCCCTGCCCTTCACAGTCGGGCAGATGTATCTGGTGATGCCGATCACCGGCCTGATGATCGCCTTCTACGCCATCTACCACCTCGTGGCCATCGTTCGGGAGACCGAGGAAGCCATCGAGACCGACACCGACCCCCAGGTGGTGTGACCCATGGATCCCATCGCCCTTGCCGCCACCATCCTGGTCGCGACGATCGTGCTCGGCATCGTCTTCTCGGTGCCGATCGCGGTCAGCATCGGTCTCGGCTCGTTCTTCGCCGCGGTCGTGCTCCTCGACTTCGAGAAGGCCGCGCTGGTCTCCAGCCAGCGGTTGTTCACCGGCATCAACAGCTTCACCCTGCTGGCGATCCCGTTCTTCGTGCTCGCCGGTGTGCTGATGAACACCGGCGGCATCGCCGGGAGACTCATCGACGCCGCGAAGGTGCTGGTCGGCAGGGCGCCCGCCAGCCTGGCCAACACCAACGTCTTGGCCAACGCGATGTTCGGTGCCGTCAGCGGCGCGGCCGTCGCGGCGGCCGCAGCCATCGGCACGGTCATGACACCGCGCATGGAGGAGGAGGGCTACGACACGAAGTGGTCCGCCGCCGTCAACGTCGCCTCCGCGCCGGCCGGCATGCTGATCCCTCCGAGCAACACGTTCATCGTCTACTCGCTCGTCAGCGGCGCCTCGGTGTCCGCGCTGTTCATGGCCGGCGTGATCCCGGGCGTGATCTGGGCCGGGGCCTGCATCCTCGTGGTGCTGCTCACGTACAAGAAGTTCAGCACCCCTCAGCAGGCGCCGAAGGTGACGCTCGCCCAGGGGCTGCTGGTGATCTGGCGGGCCGTGCCGTCCCTGCTGATGATCATCATCGTGGTCGGCGGCATTGTCGCCGGGTTCTTCACCGCGACGGAGTCGTCCGCGATCGCGGTGGTCTACTGCCTGGTCCTCGGGTTCGTCTACCGGACCATCACGTGGTCGGACCTGCCCGGTGCCCTGCTCGACGCCGCTCGCACCACGGCGATCATCATGCTGCTGGTCGGTGTCTCGACGGCGCTGTCCTTCGTGATGTCGTTCTCGCACATCCCGGACGCGGTCTCCGACCTCATGCTGGGCATCTCGGACAGCTCGTTCGTGATCCTCTTCATGATGCTGGTGATCCTGCTGCTCGTCGGCACCTTCATGGACCCGACCCCGGCCATCTTGATCTTCACCCCGATCTTCCTGCCGATCGTCACGTCCTTCGACATGAGCCCGGTCCACTTCGGGACCGTCATCGTCTATGCCCTGTCGATCGGTGTCATCACGCCGCCGGTCGGCAACGTGCTGTTCGTCGGTGCGCGGGTCGCGGGCATGGGGATCGAGCCGGTCGTGGGCAAGCTCATCTGGTTCCTGCTGGCGCTGTTCGGCGGACTGCTGCTCGTGACCTACGTCTCGGGCCTGTCCATCTGGCTCCCCGACGCCCTGGGCCTCCTGAGCGACTAGCGCCGTCGGTGCTCAGCCGGGGGCCGCGATCTGCGCGGCGAGGTGCCCGGCGCCGTAGCCGTTGTCGATGTTGACCACG
This sequence comes from Ornithinicoccus sp., assembly GCA_035303365.1. Lineage (GTDB taxonomy): Bacteria > Actinomycetota > Actinomycetes > Actinomycetales > Dermatophilaceae > Ornithinicoccus. Next base: position 1,791 of record DATGRS010000286.1, on the reverse strand, counting down.
GCAACCCCCGGTGCGCACGCGTTGAGCATCGACAGCAGTGGCGCGAGCCCCTCGAACGCCGCGCCGTACCCCACCGAGGTCGGCACTCCGACCACTGGCGCGGAGCCCAGCCCAGCTACGACGCTGGCTAGGGCGCCGTCCATCCCGGCGACCACGACGATCGCCGCGGCGGCCGAGATCTGGTCCACCCGCGCGAGGACCCGGTGCAGGCCGGCGACGCCGACGTCGACGACGAGCTCGGCGGGTCGCCCCAGGTAGCGCGCCGTGAGCCAGGCCTCCCGAGCGACAGGGATGTCGGCGGTCCCGGCGCACAGCACCAGCACCGCGCCACCCGACGGCTCCGGCGCGTCTCCCGGCCAGGCCACGATGCGCGCAACCGGGTCGTGGACAGCGCCGGGCAGCTCCCGGCATACGGCCTCGGCCTGGTCCTCGCCGGCCCGGGTGAACAGGGTCGTGCCCAGCGGAGCGTGGCCGTTGGAGCTGCCGTGCTCACCCACCGCGCGCGCGATGGCGACGAGGTGCGCCATCGTCTTGCCCTCGCACAGCACCGCCTCCGGGTAGCCGCGGCGGGCGGCGCGGCCGAAGTCGAACTCTGCGATCCCTGCCAGGCGGTCGCGCGGCGCGCTCAGTGGGGTGCGGGAGTCGTCGCGCGGCGCGCTCGGTGGGGTGCGGGAGGCGTCACGCGGTGCGCTCGGTGGGGTGTTTTCGCGCACGACCGTGCGCTTGGTGGGGTCGGAGGGCGCCACCCCACGCGCTCGGTCGGGATGGGGGCGGGGGTCGGGATGGGGGTGGCGGGACTCAGTCATGGGCGACCAGGGGCATGGTGAATGCGCCGGACTGGATCCCGACCAGGTCGAGCGCCACGAACCGGAAGCCGGCGGCCCGGACCCCGGCCACGAGTGCCGAGCGCACCTCGGGGTCGGCGGCCCGGGACAGCTCGGCATCGGTCAGCTCGAGCCGTGCGACGTCGTCGTGGTGGCGGACCCGGCAGTCGGAGAAGCCGAGGGCCCGCACCGCGGCCTCGGCCCGGTCGATCTGCGCGAGCTTCTCCGGGGTGACCTCGTGGAAGTGCGGGATCCGCGAGGCCAGGCACGGGGCGGCCGGCTTCTCGGCGTTGGGCAGGCCGAGCGCGGCGGCGACCGCACGCACGTCCGCCTTGGTCAACCCACCCTCGGCCAGCGGCCGCAGCACCAGGTGCTCGGTGGCCGCGCGTGCTCCCGGCCGGTCGGGCCGGACCGCGTCGTCGGCGTTCTCGCCATAGCTCACGGCGGACAGTCCGTGGGCTGCCACGACGTCGTCACCGATGCGGGTGAAGAGCTCGTTCTTGCAGTGGAAGCAGCGGTCCGGCCCGTTGGCGCGGTAGGCCTCCGAGGACCCCTCGTCGGTCGGCACCTCCACGACGCCCACGCCGATCCGGCTGGCGATGTCGTGGGCGGCCGCGCGCTCCGCCGCGGCCAGGCTGGGGGAGACCCCGAGTATGCCGACCGTCCGGTCGGCGCCCAGCTCACGGACGGCGACGGCGAGCAGGGTGGTGGAGTCGACGCCGCCGGAGTAGGCCACGCCCAGCCGACCCTCGGCCGGGAGGTGCTCCGCGACTCGGGCGATCAGCCCGGCCACCTCGGGCGAGACCCCCTGGTGCACGTCGACCACTCAGAGCTCCAGCTCGCTGCGGTCGCCGGACCAGAGCGTGTGGAACGTGCCCGGCTTGTCGGTCCGCTGGTAGGTGTGCGCCCCGAAGAAGTCACGCAGGCCCTGCACCAGCGAGGCCGGCAGGCGCTCGGACCGGACGGT
>DATGRS010000285.1:0-24036 GCA_035303365.1 Ornithinicoccus sp. | reverse complement strand
GATCCGCGCGCGCCGTGGCGGCGGTGGGGGCCTTATGTCTCCGCCCGTCAGTGGGGCACCGTGCGCGAGGACTACTCCGCCGACGGCAACGCCTGGGCGTTCCTCCCGTTCGACCAGGCGCACCAACGGGCCTACCGCTGGGGCGAGGACGGGCTGGCCGGCCTCTGTGACATCGACGGCTTCCTCAACCTCGGCCTGGCGCTGTGGAACGGTCGCGACGACCGCCTCAAGGAGCGGCTCTTCGGTCTCACCAACCCGCAGGGCAACCACGGCGAGGACGCCAAGGAGTACTGGTGGGCCCTTGAGGGCACGCCGACGCACAGCTACGCCCAGTGGCTGTACCGGTACCCGCAGGCTGCCTTCCCCTACCAGGACCTCATCGACGGCAACGCCTCGCGCGGTTTCCACGACGACGAGTACGAGCTCAGCGACACCGGCGTCCTGGCGCAGGACCGGTTCTTCGACGTCGTGGTGACCCACGCCAAGGCTTCGCCGACGGACGTGCTGATGGAGGTCACCGCCACGAACCACGGTCCGGAGCCGGCACCGCTGCACCTGGTGCCCCAGCTGTGGTTCCGCAACACCTGGTCCTGGGGTCTGGACGACCGGCGCCCCACCATCTCCCTGGAGCAGGAAGCCGACGGGGTCGTCAGCGTGCAGGCCCAGCACCACGAGCTCGGCCGGGTGCGGTTGACGGCGGAGGGGAGCCCGCGACTCATCTTCTGCGACAACGAGACCAACATCGCGGCCCTCCACGGTGCGGACGCCCTCCCGGAGGACTACACGCCATACCCCGTCGATGCGGTCGGGAGGGTCATCGTGCACGGGCAGCTCGACGCCGGCAACCCGGCCCACCACGGCACCAAGGCGGCACTGTGGTGGCAGTTCGACGCGGTCGCCCCGGGCGAAACCGTTGCCGTGCGACTGCGGCTGACCGAGCTGGCCGGCCAGCCTGACCCCGTCGTCCCCTTCGCGGAGGTGGTCGAGCGGCGCCGGCAGGAGACCGAGTACTTCTACTCGGACGTCATCCCGGACGACACGAGTGACGAGGACCGGCACATCGCACGGCGGGCCTTCGCCGGCCTGCAGTGGGGCAAGCAGCTCTATCTGTATGACGTGCCGCGCTGGCTGGCCGGGGACCCGGCCCAGCCTCCGCCGCCACCGGAACGGGCGGACCGGCATACGGGACGCAACGTCCACTGGCAGCACGTGAACCTGGCCGAGGTCATCTCGATGCCGGACGAGTGGGAGTACCCGTGGTTCGCCACCTGGGACCTGGCCTTCCACTGCGTCCCCCTGGCGCACGTGGACCCGGCCTTCGCCAAGTTCCAGCTGCTGCTGATGTGCCGCGAGTGGGCGATGCACCCGAACGGACAGCTGCCCGCCTACGAGTGGAACCTCGCCGACGTCAACCCGCCCGTCCACCCGTGGGCGGCGTGGCAGGTATACAGCATCGACGGCAACCGGGACCGCGACTTCCTGCAGCGGATCGTGCTCAAGATGCTGCTCAACTTCCCGTGGTGGGTGAACCGCAAGGACGCCGACGGGTCCAACATCTTCGAGGGGGGCTTCCTCGGGATGGACAACGTCGGGTTGTTCGACCGGTCCGAGGAGCTCCCGAACGGGCAGCGGCTGGAGCAGGCCGACGCGACGGCATGGATGGGCATGTTCTGCCTGCGGATGCTGCGCATGGCGATGGAGCTGGCTCGGGACGACGAGGCGTGGGACGAGGTGGCCACGAAGTTCCTGGTCCACTTCCTGGCGATCGCCGAGTCGATGGAGGACATCGGCGCCGACCACACCTCGCTGTGGGACCCGCAGATGCGCTTCTTCCAGGACCTGCTGGTGGACACCGCCGGGGACGCGCACCGGATGCCGGTCCGTTCGATGGTCGGGCTGCTGCCCCTCACGGCGGTGAGCATCGTGCCCAACTGGGTGGCGCACGAGCTCCCGGACCTGACCGACTTCTTCGAGGGCTGGACCGAACGGCGGCCCGAGCTGCGCGACGCACTGCTCCACACCAACCACCGCGGCTACTCGGTGCGCACCCTCTCGATGGTGAGCCAGGACCAGCTCCGCGCGCTCCTGGCCTACCTGCTGGACGAGGGCGAGTTCCTCGCGCCTCACGGCATACGGTCACTGTCTGCCGCGCACCGGGACGGCGTCTCGGTGCACCTGGATGGTGTCGACCTGTCCCTGCGCTACGAGCCGGCCGAGTCGCGGTCGGGGATGTTCGGCGGAAACTCCAACTGGCGGGGACCGATCTGGTTCCCGGTCAACACCCTGCTGACCGATGCCCTGCGAATCTATGGTCAGGGTGCCGGGGCCGGGCTCGAGGTGGAGTTCCCGACCGGGTCGGGGCAGCGAGCCTCGTTGACGGAGGTCGCCCGGTCGGTGGAGCAGCGCCTGGTCAGCATGTTCCGGCCCGGGCCCGACGGTCGCCGACCCAGCACGCCGATACACCACCCCAGCGGACCGTTGTGGGACGTGCACCCGACCTTCAGCGAGTACTTCAACGGAGACAACGGCTCCGGGCTCGGCGCCTCGCACCAGACCGGGTGGACCGCGTTGGTGGCCCACTTCATCTGCGCGCCGGACGGCATCACCAACCGCTGAGCCGCACCCTCGCCCGGTCGTTCCAGAGGTATCCACAGGCACGACCTGCCGCTCACCGCGATGTCGGCCGTCCGGCATACCCTGTCCCCATGCCCGCCGATCTCGATGCCCTCCTGCACGCGGCGGTCCAGGGCGTCGGTGGCACCGAGCGCCCTGGTCAGGTGCAGATGGCCCATGCCGTCCGGGACGCCGTCGAGCGCGAGGAGCACCTGCTGGTGCAGGCCGGCACCGGCACCGGCAAGTCCCTGGCCTACCTCGTGCCGGCGATCGCGCACGCGATGGCGACCGGCAAACCGGTGGTCGTGGCCACAGCGACCCTGGCACTGCAGGCCCAGATCATCGACCGCGACCTGCCCCGGATCGCGGACGCGCTGCAACCGCTGGTGGGCAGGAGGCCGACCTTCGCCCTCGTCAAGGGGCGCTCCAACTACCTGTGCCAGCACAAGCTGCACGGCGGGTTCCCCGACGAGGACGAGGACACCCTGCTGGGCATGGGCCAGGTGGACCGGGAGAGGTCCCGGCTGGGGGAGGAGGTGCTGCGCCTGCGCGAGTGGTCGGAGATCACGGAGTCGGGCGACCGGGACGAGCTGGTCCCGGGGGTGAGCAACCGTGCCTGGCGCCAGGTGTCCGTGTCGGCCCGAGAGTGCCTGGGGTCCACCTGCCCGCAGTATGCCGAGTGCTTCGTCGAGCAGTCGCGTGCGGCTGCCCACGAGGTCGACGTCATCGTCACGAACCACTCGTTCATGGCGATCGACGCCTTCGAGGGTCGCCAGATGCTGCCCGACCACGACCTGCTGATCATCGACGAGGGGCACGAGCTCACCGACCGGGTCACCTCCACCATCACCGACGAGCTCACCTCGAGCACCGTGGCGGCCGCCGCCAAGCGCGCCGCCCGGATGGGGGAGACCGCCGAGCTCACCGAGGCCGCGACGGCGATGCAGAGCATCCTGGATGAGCTGCCCGAGGGACGGATGACTGGGCTGCCGGACCGTCTCGTGGTGGCGCTCAGCACAGTGCGAGACACCGCCCGCGCCCTGCAGTCCGAGCTCAAGCCGGCCGGCAAGGAGGAAGCAGACGGAGCCCGCCAGGTGGCTCGGGCCGCGGTGGACGAGGTCTTCGACACCGCGGGTCGGATCCTGGAGGAGCGCGAGCTCGACGTCGCCTGGGTCAACCAGGACCGGATGCGGGGTGCCGTGCTGCGGGTGGCGCCGATGAGCGTGGCGATGCTGCTGCGCGAGAAGCTCTTCGCGGACCGGACCGTGGTACTGACCTCAGCGACTCTGGAGCTCGGTGGGAGCTTCGACTCGGTGGCCGGCACGCTCGGGCTGACCGGACGGGGCGGCCCGGCATGGAACGGGCTCGACGTGGGCAGCCCGTTCAACTACAAGCAGCAGGCGATCGCGTATGTCGCCAAGGACCTCCCGCCGCCGGGCCGGGACGGCACGTCGGACAAGGTGTTCGACGAGATCGAGGCCCTGGTGCGCGCCGCGGGCGGTCGCACCCTGGGCCTGTTCAGCTCGCGGCGGGCGGCCGAGGCCGCTACCGAGCAGCTGCGCACCCGGCTGGGGGACACCGACATCACGGTGCTGTGCCAGGGGGACGACCAGACCCCCACCCTCGTCCGGCAGTTCGCGGCGGACGCCACAACGTGCCTGTTCGGCACGATGTCACTGTGGCAGGGGGTGGACGTCCCTGGTTCGGCGTGCCAGCTGGTGATCATCGACCGGATCCCCTTCCCGCGTCCGGATGACCCGCTGGCGTCAGCGCGCTCGGAGGCGATCGGGCGGATGGGCGGCAACGGTTTCATGCAGGTCTCGGCCACCCACGCTGCGCTCAAGCTGGCTCAGGGCAGCGGCCGGCTGGTGCGCCGCGGGCAGGACCGCGGGGTGGTCGCCTTCCTCGACTCCCGGATGATGACGGCGCGCTACGCCGGGTTCCTGCAGAAGTCGCTGCCCCCCTTCTGGCCGACGACGAGCCGACAGATGGTGCTGGAGGCCCTGCAACGCCTCGACCAGACGGCGCCCGACCCGCTGCCCGTGACCGAGCCGGTGCTGCGCGGGACCACCCGTGCTGCCACCGGCGACGGGGCGAACGGCACAGATGTGGTGACAGCGCCCATCGCGGACCCGCCACCTGTCGCGCGCAGCGCGCGGACCGCGGTCACCGGCGGCCATGCCTGGACCGACGAACAGGATGAGGAGCTTCGCGATGCCGTGGAGTCCGACATCGACCTGGCTGAGCTGGCTGACCACCTCCAGCTTCCGCCGGACGCCATCACCGCACGCCTCAACCAGCTCGGGCTGGCGCTCGCGGATGGCAGGCTGATGCCGTGAGCGACGCCGACATCCCTGACCTGGTGCTCGTGTCCGGCCCGGAGCAGCTCCTGGCCCAGCGTGCCGTGGACGGTGTCGTGGCGACGTTGCGCGCCCACGATCCTGACGTCGATGTCGTCCGCCTGGCAGCGGTGGACTACGAACCCGGTGCACTGGGGGTGCATGCCAGCCCGTCGCTGTTCGGCGGGTGGACCGCGATCGTGGTCGAGGACTTTGACGAGGCCGACGACGCCCTGGTCCAGGACGCTCATGCCCTCGCTCTCGAGCCACCGGAGGGGGTCACCCTCATCGTCCGGCACAAGAGCGGCAACCGGGGAAAGCGTGTCCTTGACGTGCTCAAGAAACACGGGCGCGTGATCAGCGCTGCAGCCCTGAAGAGCGACCGCGACAAGATCGCCTTCGTCCAGCAGGAGTTCCGAGAGGCAGGTCGCAAGATCGAGGAGCCCGCGGCCACCGCGCTCGTGCAGGCCATCGGCAGGGACGTCGCGGAGCTGGCCAGCTCGTGCGCCCAGCTCATCCGGGACACCGCCGGCACCGTGCGCGCGGCCGACGTCGAGACCTACTACGGCGACAAGGTCGAGACCACAGGGTTCAAGGTCGCCGACGCCGCGCTGAGGGGCGACACCCCCGAAGCCTTGCGCCTGCTCCGCCATGCCTTGGCCGGGGGCCTGGACCCCGTCCCGATCGTCGCGGTGCTCGGAATGCAGCTGCGGCAGGTCGGCAAGGTCGCCAGCGCCGGGCGGGTGAGCGCAGCCTCGTTGGCGCGCGACCTGGGGATGGCTCCCTGGCAGGTGGACCAGGCGCGGAAGGCTGCGCAGGGCTGGGACGGTGTGCGACTGGGCCGGGCCATCCAGGCGATAGCGGCGGCAGACGTCGAGGTCAAGGGCGGCCTCCGCGCGGGGACTGCCGTCGCGCGCGACCCGGAGTATGCCGTCGAGCGGGCCGTGCTGGCCGTGTGCCGCGAGCGGAACGGCTGACCAGGCTCGGCGCTGCAACGTCTGACAACGCGCTGAAGGGCAACGAGCGTCTGGACGACGCACCGGAGGAACGGTGCCGCTGGAACGCCGCTTAGCACACCGCAGGCTCAGTTCGCGCAGGGGGTCTTCCTACGATACCGTAGGTTACGCAACCGAAACTTACGCTGCCGTAAGTCTCGCACCCAAGACCCCCAGGAGGCCCAACGTTGGCTCCCACCGCACCTGTAGTCATCCAAGGAGGGATGGGCGTCGCCGTCTCGTCCTGGCAGCTCGCCCGCGAGGTCGCCATGACCGGTCAGATGGGCGTCATCTCCGGCACCGCGATGGACGCCGTGCTCTCCCGCAGGCTCCAGGACGGTGACCCCGAGGGTCACATGCGCCGCGCGATGGCCGCCTTCCCCGACGCGGGCATGGCGGCTCGGGTGATGGAGAAGTACTTCATCCCCGGCGGTCGCGAGCCGGGCACGCCATACAAGCCGATCCCCAAGCTGACCCTGCAGACCTCCCGCGCTGGACAGGAGCTGGGCGTCGTCGCCAACTTCGTCGAGGTGTGGCTCGCCAAGGAGGGCCACGACGGTGCGGTCGGCATCAACTGCCTGGAGAAGGTCCAGATGGCCACGCCCACGGCGTTGCTGGGAGCGGTGCTCGCCGACGTGGACTACGTGCTGATGGGTGCCGGCATCCCGCGCGAGATCCCGCGACTGCTGACGGAGATCTCGGCCGGGCGCCCCGGGCGCATCTCGGCCGACGTCCTCGGCGGGAAGATGCAGCGCTTCATCGAGGTAGACCCCGCCGACCTGCTCGGCGACTCCCTGCCCGAGATGCGCCGCCCGGACTTCCTCGCCATCGTCTCCGTCGACGCCCTGGCCAACTACCTGTACCGCGACCCGGAGATCCGCCCGGACGGGTTCATCGTCGAGGGTCCGGTCGCCGGTGGCCACAGCGCGCCGCCCCGCGGCAAGATGCAGCTGGACGAGCGAGGCGAGCCGATCTACGGTCCCCGCGACCACGCGAACCTCGCCAAGATGGCCGAGCTGGGACTGCCGTTCTGGCTTGCCGGTGCCTACGGCACCCCCGAGAGGGTGGAGGATGCGCTGGCCGCCGGCGCCACCGGTGTCCAGGTCGGCACCCTCTTCGCGCTGTCGCTGGACAGCGGCATCACCGACGAGACCCGTGACTCGATGCTGCAGGAGCTGCGCGAGGGCACCCTCGACGTCAAGAACGACCCGCGGGCAAGCCCGACGGGCTTCCCCTTCAAGGTCGCCACGCTCGAGGACACCGCCAGCCAGGAGGAGGTCTACCAGGCGAGGCCACGGCTCTGCGACCTGTCCTACCTGCGCACCCCCTACGAGCGGGAGGACGGCGAGGTGGGCTACCGGTGCCCCGCCGAGCCGGTCCACATGTACCTCAAGAAGGGTGGTACGCAGGAGGCGACCGAGGGTCGCAAGTGCCTGTGCAACGGGCTCATGGCCAACATCGGTCTGGGTCAGGAGCGCAAGGACGGGTACGCCGAGGTTCGCCTGGTCACCCTCGGCCAGGACCTGACCGGCGCCCGCGAGCTGATCACCCGCTATGTGCAGGGCTGGTCGGCTCGGCAGGCCGTGGAGTGGCTGCTCACCCGCGTCCCGGCGGCACGGGTGCGCACGGTCCAGTTCGCCTGACGGCGGCCGCAGCGCTCACCTCGCGTAGTCTGTCTCTTTGTGGCTGTGGACTTCGAGAGCGAGATCAAGGCAATCCGGACGACGGTTCAGTCGATCCGCGACGTGACGAATATCGACAAGCTCGAGAGCCAGATCCAGGACCTTGAGAGCCAGGTGTCTGCGCCGGACCTGTGGGACGACGTCGAACACGCGCAGCAGGTCACCAGCCAGCTGTCCCGGGTCAAGGCGGAGCATGACCGCGTCACCAGCATGGAGGCCCGGGTCGACGACCTGGAGGCGCTGGTCGAGCTCGGCCAGGAAGAGGCTGACGCAGAGACCATGGCGGAGGCCCAGGCCGAGCTCGCTTCCCTGAAGAAGTCCGTCGGGGAGCTCGAGGTGCGCACCCTGCTCAACGGGGAGTACGACGAGCGCGAGGCGGTCGTCACCATCCGGGCCGGGGCGGGGGGCGTCGACGCGGCCGACTTCGCAGAGATGCTGATGCGGATGTATCTGCGCTGGGCGGAACGGCGTGGCTACCCGACCACGGTCCTGGACACCTCGTATGCCGAGGAGGCCGGTCTGAAGTCGGCGACCTTCGAGGTGAAGGCCCCCTATGCTTTCGGCACCCTTTCCGTCGAGGCCGGGACCCACCGCCTGGTCCGGATCAGCCCCTTCGACAACCAGGGCCGCCGGCAGACCAGCTTCGCCGCCGTCGAGGTGGTGCCGCTGATCGAGTCGAGTGACACGGTGGAGATCCCCGAGCACGAGCTCAAGGTGGACGTCTTCCGCTCCTCCGGCCCGGGCGGCCAGTCGGTCAACACCACGGACTCCGCGGTGCGCATGACGCACATCCCGACCGGCGTCGTCGTGTCTATGCAGAACGAGAAGAGCCAGATCCAGAACCGCGCCGCCGCGCTGCGCGTCCTGCAGTCCCGCCTGCTCCTGATCCGCAAGCAGGAGGAGGACGCCGCCAAGAAGGAGATGGCCGGGGACATCAAGGCCAGCTGGGGCGACCAGATGCGGTCCTACGTGCTGCATCCCTACCAGATGGTCAAGGACCTGCGTACCGACTACGAGGTCGGCTCGACTGCGGCGGTCCTGGACGGGGACATCGACGCCTTCATCGAGGCGGGCATCCGCTGGAAGCGCAACCAGGAGCGCGAGGCGGCGAACGCCTGAGTCGGTTCATACCACCCGCACGGGTGTCCCGACCGTCATGAGGCCTTCCTTCCACAGCATGTCCATCGCGGCCACGGACACCCGACAGCAGCCGTGGGACGCGGGATACGGCGGGATGAAGTCCGAGCCGTGCACCGCGATCCCCCCGTTGAAGTACTGCGGGCGGTACAGCTCTCCGAGCGGGCCCGACTGCCACCCTGCGGAGTAGGTGGAGAAGACGCTGAACGACCCGGGGCGTGTCACGGCGGTGAGCTCACGGCCGTACCAGTCGTAGGGCTCCCCGTTGCCGGTCGAGGTGTTCAGGGTCAGCTGCAGGACCCCGTCGCGCAGCACGGTGAGCAGCTGGCGCTCCAGGTCGACGACGACGCGCTGCCCCGGACCGTCGTCCAGCACCGGCGGTTGGGCCCAGACCGACAAGGCCCGGAGGGTGTCACGGCCCACGATGGCGTCGCGCGTCAACCCACGGGCCTTCTGGATCGCGTAGACCGCCTGCTCGGTGAGCGGTCCGAAGTAGCCGTCCGGAGCGCCGCACCAGTAGCCGCGCTCGTTGAGGAACCGCTGCACCGCGAGCACGTGCTGACCGGAAGCACCGCGACGGAAGGTGGGCCACGCCGCCTGACTGGGCCCGGCCGCCAGGAGGGACAGTGCACCCACGGCAATCGACGCTGACGCCGCCCGGACGACAGAGCGTCGCGACGGTACCGGCGGCGGGTGCCTCGTGGTCAGTAATGCCATTGCTCTTCTCCCATGCGGTGGACTCCCTCTTCGCCACACAAATGTCTTAGGGCCCCCGGAAGGTTGCACCGTGTGAGATGACACACCACGCCCGAGGGTGACTAGTTACCACAATCACACCAGTCACACCCGTACCGTGGCAACTACCCGCGGCAACCCCGTGTCGCAGGGTGGCCAACCGATAGTGGCCCGCACGTCGGTCGGCCCCGCACGACGAAGGCAGCGATACCCACCTCATGATCGCGTTTGAAAGCGTCACGAAGCGCTACGCCCGGGGCGATGCGCCTGCGCTCCAGGGCATTGATGTCGAGATCGGGCGCGGCGACTTCGTGTTTGTCGTCGGCCCCTCCGGCTCCGGGAAGTCCACCCTGATGCGGCTGATCACGCTGGAGCAGGAAGCCACCAGCGGTCGGGTCCTCGTGGCCGGCCACGACCTGTCGAAGCTTCCCAACCGCAAGATCCCTATCCTGCGTCGGCAGGTCGGCACGGTGTTCCAGGACTTCCGGCTCCTGTCCGGCAAGACAGTGACCCAGAACATCGCCTACGTCCTGCAGGTGCTCGGGGCCAAACGGCACATGATCAAGCAGCTGGTCCCCGAGACCCTTGAACTGGTCGGTCTCGAGGGCAAGGGCAAGCGCCTGCCGCACGAGCTCTCTGGTGGTGAGCAGCAGCGCGTGGCGATCGCCCGGGCGATGGTCAACAAGCCGCCGATCCTGCTGGCGGACGAGCCCACCGGCAACCTCGACCCTGACACCAGTGCGGAGATCGTCGCCATTCTGGACCGCATCAACCGGACCGGCACCACGGTGGTGATGGCGACGCACGACACCACGATCGTCGACACCTTCCGCAAGAGAGTGGTGCAGCTGCGCGACGGGCTGATCGTCCGCGACCAGCCCGAGGGGGAGTACGCCGCGGTCGAGGAGGGGCTGGCATGAGGCTGGGCTTCCTGCTCGATGAGGTCGGCAACGGCCTGCGCCGCAACACCTCCATGTTCGTCGCTGTCGTGCTGGTGACCATGGTCTCGCTGTTCTTCCTGGGCAGCGGCCTGCTGGCGCAGCGACAGGTCGACACGCTGAAGGGGTACTGGTACGACAAGGTCCAGGTGTCGATCTTCCTGTGCACCCCGGATACGACCGACGTCGCCTCGTGTGCCGGAGGGGGCGTTACCGAGGGACAACGCGACCAGCTGCGCAGCGACCTTGACCGGCTCGACGGGTTGGTCGAGGAGTACTGGTACGAGTCCAACGAGCAGGCCTACGAACGGTTCCGGGAGCAGTTCCGCAACTCGCCGGTCCTGGACTCGATCCCGCAGCAGGCGATCCCGGAGAGCTTCCGCGTGCAGCTGGCCGACCCCACGAAGTACGAGGTGGTGGCGAGTGCCTTCGACGGTGCTCCTGGCGTGGAGAGCGTGGAGGACCAGCGAGAGGTCGTCGACAAGCTGTTCAGCTTCCTGAACGCGGTCAGCATCGCCGCAGTTGCGCTGGCGGCCGCGATGGTGCTCTGTGCGGTGTTGCTGATCAGCACGACTATCCGCCTGACCGCGTGGAGCCGGCGGAGGGAGACCAACATCATGCGCCTGGTGGGCGCCTCCGCCTTCACCATCCACGTCCCGTTCCTGGTCGAGACGATCCTGGCGACCCTGCTGGGAGCGGCGCTCGCGATCGCCCTGCTCTGGGCCATGATTCGTTACGGCATCAGCGGGTTCATCACCGAGCTGCTCTCCGGGCAGACCGGCATGATCGGCCTCATCGGTCCCGCCGACCTTTGGGTCGTCACTCCTGTCCTGGTCGTCGGCGCTGTGCTGCTGGCCGTCATCACCTCCTGGTTGGCAGTGCGTCGACACGTCCGCGTGTGAGGAGGGTCGACATGTCCGAAAGGCGAGCTGAGATGAACACCAACCGACGACACCGCTGGGGCGGCGCGGCTGCCCTGACGATGGCCGGCATACTCACCGCGACGCCGGCGGTTGGACTGGATGACATCCGCGACCGGATTCGCGATGTGGAGCAGCAGGAGGCAGGCAAGGAGGCCGACCACGAGGCATCGCAGGAGCGCTCCGCCGAGCTGGCGCACGACCTGGAGGAGACCAGCGCCGAGCTCCAGGCGGCGGAGAAGCGACTGCGCGAGACCATCGCGAAGGTCGAGCAGGCGAGGATCGACCTGACCATCGCGGAGGACGAGCTCACCGCCGCCGAGGCCGAGGAACAGCGCATCGAGGGGGAGCTCGAGGTCGCCTACGCCAACGAGGCCAAGATCGAGGACAGCCTGGCCGACAACGCCGCCGCGCAGGAGGAGACCAGGGTTGCCGTCGGGGCGATCGCCCGCGAGTCCTACAAGTCCGGCGGGCTGGGCAACCTGGCGATGACGCTGGAGATGCTGTCGGGTCAGGGCAACCCCATCCTCGAGATGTCCATGGCACGCACCGTCATGCGCGTCCAGGACAGCACGTTGGAGCGGCTGGGAATCCAGGTTGCGGAGGAGACCGCCGAGCAGGATCGCCTCGCCGGGGTGCGGCGTGACATTGCGTTCCTGCTGGCCGAGGCAGAGGCCAACACGATCCGCAAGCAGGAGGCCAGGGACGGCGCCGAGGCGGCCAAGATCGAGCTTGAGTCCCTGGAGGCGCAGCAGGCCAAGGACAAGGAGGCGCTGGAGGTCGAGGTCACCAAGCTTGAGGAGCACCTCGCCGCTGAGCAGGCCGAGGCGGACAAGCTCGAGCAGGAGCTGGCGTCGCTGGCGCAGGAGAAGTACGGCCTGAAGCAGGACGAGAAGGCCGAGAAGGCCCGACTCGTAGAACAGGCGCGCCTGAAGCGCGAGGCGGAGGAGCGAGCACGACAGCAGGCCGTCGCCGAGCAGGAGCGCAGGGACGCGGCCGCCGAGCGAGCCCGGCAGAAGGCCGCGGAGGACCGTGCCTCGCGCAGCCGTCAAGCGCCCGCCCCGGCGCCTGCACCAGCACCGGCGCCTGCCCCGGCCCCGGCGCCACCCGCGCCGGCACCTGCGCCACCGCCGCCACCGCCGCCACCCTCGTCAGGGGTCCTCAGCCATCCGGTGGCTGCGCCGACGACCAGTGAGTTCGGTTGGCGCATGCATCCCGTGCTCGGTTATGCGCGGCTGCATGCCGGTTTGGACTACGGCGCGGCGTGCGGGACCCCAGTGCGCGCCGCCGCCGGAGGCACCATCATCGGCACGACCTACAACAGCGGTGGGGGCAACATCATCACCGTCGACCACGGGGTGCTGAACGGCGTGAACCTGACCACGCGCTACCTGCACCTGGAGAGCTTCGAGCGCACAAGCGGAGGGGTCTCTCGTGGCGACGTCATCGGCTACGTCGGAACGACCGGCACCTCCACCGGTTGTCACCTGCACTTCGAGACCAGGGAGAACGGCACCCCGGTCAACCCGCGAAACTGGCTCTGAGATCATCCGCCCGACAGGTAGGCTGGGAGGTCGCGCCGGACGCTCCGGGTGCGACGGCATACACACCCGGCGGGAGGTGCACGACCATGGCCAAGGAGACCGGCCGCAAGCTCATCGCGAGCAACAAGAAGGCGCGGCACGACTATCACATCGAGGACGTCGTCGAGGCTGGCCTGGTGCTGACCGGCACCGAGGTGAAGTCCCTTCGGATGGGCCGAGCCTCGCTGGTGGACGGTTATGCGACGGACTACAACGGGGAGCTCTGGCTCGAGGGCGTGCACATCCCGGAGTACGTCCAGGGCAACTGGACCAACCACGCCGCCCGGCGACGGCGCAAGCTGCTGCTGCACCGTCACGAGCTGGACCGGTTGATGGCGAAGGCTGGCCAGGCGGGGCACACGATCGTGCCGCTGTCGCTGTACTTCAAGGATGGTCGGGTCAAGGTCGAGATCGCCCTGGCCAAGGGCAAGCAACTGCACGACAAGCGCCAGACTCTCCGGGAGAAGCAGGATGCCCGTGAGGTCCAGAAGGCGATGTCCGCCCACCTGCGACAGCACGGCTGAGGACGTTCTGCGGGATGAGCACCACAGGCGAAGGGCACGCGGCGCGCTCGGCAGGAGGGTCCGGTGGCGGGACCCACCGGTTGCCGGACGCGGTGTGATGGCTGATGGTGGAAGCGCCCCCCGAACCAACCGAGGAGTCGCGATGACCACTGCCCGCGAGATCATGAACGCCAGTGTGACAACTATCCGTGAGGACCAGACCCTGACTGAGGCCGCCACGGCGATGCGTGACCTGCAGATCGGCTCACTGCCAGTTCAGTCGTCCGACGGTGCCCTCACCGGCATCATCACCGATCGCGACATCGTGGTGCAGGCCGCAGCGGAAGGCCTGGACCTCTCCGCGACACGCGCTGGCGACCTTGCGCAGGGCATCGTGTCCACGATCGGACCGGACGAGAGCGTCGACACGATCGTCGACCTCATGGGCACCCAGCAGGTCAAGCGCATGCCCGTCGTCGAGGCGGGCGAGGTGATCGGCATGATCAGCGAGTCTGATCTGGCGCGCCATGTCGCCGAGGACAAGCTCAACCACTTCGTGACGATGGTCTACGGGCGCAACTAGCCTCGGTGAAGCCCAGGGCCGGCGGGCGTGGCACCCAGGTCCGACGTGCTCCGGTGTGCCCACCCGGCGGGAATGCGGTGGACCGGTGCCGCGTTGGACAGGTAGGCTGAGGCATTCTGACCAGCGATGGTCGCGTTTGATAACTGCACAGTGTGACGTGCCCCTGCTCCATGGGGGTGATCGGTTTCGACGTTGTACGCAACTCCAGGAGAAGCGGGTCGAGAACGCAAGGTCAACTCGTTAATGTCCCTTGCAAACCAATAGGTGCCGATTCCAAGCGCACCGACTTCGCCCTCGCCGCCTGAGCGAGCCCGAAGTCTGTCAGCCTGAGCTAGTTTCCGACTCAGTGCCTGGCATCAGCTAGGAAACTTGCTGCGTGATCATGTTGGGGGATCACGTGGGACTCTTACTCAACTGGGCCTGTCAGGGAACGTGTGCGCGCGAGCCCTGGGGCCGAGAAACTCCATAGCGCACTGCACCCGGAGAAGTCCTGGTCTTCCGGCAGCGGACGCGGGTTCGATTCCCGCCACCTCCACCATTGCGGTGGGCACGTCACACTGGCAGCACTTGTCGCACGACTCCCTCGTCCAGATCGAGGATGGTGCGCGAGGAGTCGTCCTTGCGTGTGAAGCCTGTGTCAGTCGCCGGCCCCGCACTATGCTCCGGTCATGTCACCGGATTCGGTCACCCCGTCCCGTCAGGGGTGGCTCTTCGGAACGCCCCCGGCGTACCGGATCGCGACTTTGGATCGTCCGCGACTCGACCACCGCCTTGATGAGTTCGCCGCGAGGCACCGCATAGCCCTGGTCACGGCACCATCCGGATACGGCAAGACCGTGGCGGTGGCGTCCTGGGCGCGTTCCAGGCCCGAGCCAGTGGCGTGGGTAACCCTCACCCCGTTGGAATCGACCGCTCGGATCGTGGACCTGATGGTCACCAGGGCGCTGCGCCAGGTCGGGGAGAGCCCGGGGGCATCGGTCGGAGTTCGCTCGCTGCGCGACCTGCCCACTCCAGGAGGGGCACCGGAGGAGCGTTGGGACTCTCTGCGAACCGCACTCGTTGGGCTGACCGAGCCGGTCATCCTGGTCGTCGACGACTGCGACGAAGCGGCTGGCCCCGCCCGACACAGTCTGCTGGCTGCGCTCCTGGAGAACGGGCCTGAGCTGCTTCGCATCGTACTCATCGGCCAACACGAACCGCCGCTGCACATGGCGAAGGCCCGGGTGGTGGGACATGTGGACACCATCGGCGTGACGGAGCTGGCGTTCCGACCGGAGGAGACGGCGGGGCTGGCGCGGGTGATGGGACGCGACCTGGCCGCGGAGCAGCTAGCGGAACTCCAGGCGTGGACGTGCGGATGGCCTGTCGCCGTGCAGCTTGGGCTCCTGAACGTGGACGGTGCCCGCGTGATCCCATCCTCCGACGCGGGCGACGTCCAGCGTATGTTGTCGGCTCTTGTGGTCGAGAACGTCCTGGAGCGGATGCCGAAGCACCTGAGCGCCTTCGTGCTCGCCGCGACGACCGTCTCCGGACTCGACTCTGAGGTCGCTCGCGAGCTAAGTGGACGGGCCGACAGCGCCGCGCTGCTGGAGGAGTGCGTCGACCGCGGCCTGTTTCTGGACCGTTACCGCGACGATGGTTGGACCCGGTACCGCTGGCATCCTGTCTTCGCGGAGCTGTGTCGGGCGGTGCTGCAGCAACGGGATCCCGAACTGGCGCGAGAACTGCACCGGGCCGCTGCGGTGGCGCTGACGAGGAGGGGCCACCCGCTGCAGGCGACAGAGCACGCCGTAAGCGCCGGGGACGAGCAGCTGGCAGCCTCGATCCTGCGCTCTCGGTGGCTCTCGGCGGTCCTGGAGACGCGCGGCTTGGAGGCCGCGCGCGCCCTAGGGGAGATCACGCGGCGGCCGGACGCGGATCCCGGCCTGATGCTGGCTCACGCCTGCACGCTGGACGTCGCCGGAGACCGCATTGGCGCCCGAGGCCGTTACGCCGAGGCCCGGCGCGCGATGGGGGACGAGAGCCACGAGCCAGACGAACAGGTCGCGGCCATGCGCGCTCTGGCAGAGCTCATCCTCGGTGACTCCGCCGAACTACTCGGCTCCGCCGCCGACGTCGTTCACGAGGCCATGCGTTCCGGGAGCTTCCCGGACGACAGCACCCGCGCCGCAGCGACGTTCGTGCTCGGGTGGACCGAGCTGCGGCTGCGCCGCAACCCGCGCCGCGCCGCTGACATTCTTCACGACGCTGCAGCGGCGTGCGATCGCACCGGCCAGCGTGAGATCGCGGGTAGGGCCCGCGTGAACCTGGCTTTCGCGAAGGCGTTCTCTGGTGACTTCAGTGCGGCTATCGCACTGCTCGACACCGCCTCGGAGGGCCGTGAGGCCGACCGGGCCTGGGCCAACTACGACGGGGGAATGGAGCACTTCACGCGCGGGTTTGTGGCCTTCCACCGTCAGGATCTCGACTCGGCCGAGGTCGAGCTGCGCATCGCGCTTGCGAACTATCCCGACAGCAGCTACGTCGCGCTGGTGGGTGTGTACCTGGCGCTCGTCGCCGCGGCACGAGGGGTTCCGCGTGTCATCGAGGAAGCCCAGGCTGGGCTCCGCCGCGTGCCGGAGACTGAGGAGCATGGCGTCCCCTGGGGCAACTTCCGGGCGCTCGCCCACGCCAGTCTGCTAGCGGCCAGCGGCCGCCTCGACGAGGCTGCGGCGACCCTCGAAGGGTCGCCGCCGAGTGAACACACCCCTATCCTTGACGCCACCAGCGCCAGAATCCTGGAGCGCGCAGGGCGTCCGCTCAGCGCGACGGCCGCTTTGGAGCGCATCCGCCCCGGGGCAGCCGACTTCATCAAGGCTCACGCGCTCGTGACCCAGGCGCTGATGGGTGCTGACACCGGCCAAGCCGACCTGGCGCACGAGCTGATTGAGGAGGCCCTCGACCTGGCGGTCCCGCAGGCGGCCAGCTGGGCGTTCAGCGGTCGGGACGAACGTCTCCGCTCGTTGCTTCGGGCTCATGCGATCTGGGGTACGCGCCACGAGCCGTTCGTGGCGCAGCAGCTGGCCCAGTTCGACGGCGTGCATAGTGCGTCGCTGCTGTCCCCGCGCGAGCACGAGATCCTGTCCTACCTGCGCACCCAGATGACAACTGCCGAGATCTCTCAGGCGCTGTTCGTGTCTGTGAACACGGTGAAGACCCACCAACGCGCGATCTACCGCAAGCTAGGAGTCTCCAGCAGGCGTGAGGCCGTGCGGGTAGAGCAAGTCATGCATCGGGTAGCTCACCGCGACGCGGGACCTCCGACGGAGACGATCTGGGGCGGAGTCCACGACCCGTCAAGCACTTCCGAACGGGGTTGATAGAGCCGGATGAGGAGGTTCCAGTCCGCGGGTGTCTGGATGGCGTTCCGCAAGTCGCCGAGGTCGTCGCCGGACACGAGGTGCACAGTGATGGATCCGTCGGCGTCGGGTGTTCCCGTGACGCTGTTGACGGTGTAGGTACCGGAGCTGTTCGGTTCGAAGAATCCCGCCGCGTTGTAGACCGACACTGACCAGAACGCGTCGACGGGTACGTCCTGGAACGTCATGGCGTACGTACCCCTAGGCAGTTGGGGCTCCATCCCGACGTACACAGCCTCGCTCGTCGGCAACCCACCCCAACCCGCCGCCGTCCCGATGAGGTGCCGCACCGGCTCGACCTCATCGCGCGAGCCGAACATACCGTCCAGGTCGTCGAGGCCCCGAGCCAGTTCCAACAGCGCGTCCCGTGTCTCTCCCAGGCTCACCGCGTCATACTCGGGCATCGCGAACGGCTCTGCCGACGGCAGCTCCAGGTGGTACTGGTCCTGCAGGGCGGAGACTGCCGCGATGTCGTTGGGGTCGTCCGAGTCGACCAGGGTACGTACGGCTACCAGCGCGTACCGCGTGCCGGCGCGGTCAGCGTCGAGGTCGAAGGGGCCGGCGCCGTGGTGCACCTCGTTGATGAGGTGGTCCTCGTTGACCACCATGATGGAGACGTAACGGTCTCCGGGGTCCGGCATGCTCAGGCGCCCGCCGCTGGCAAGGTCGACAACGGCGAAGCTGTAGAAGGTGTCGCGGTTCAGCCGGATGACGGTCTGCTCATCGATCGGCGCCGGTTCGCGGTTGTGCCGGAACGTGTTGACACCTCCGGCGCCGGTCTGGATGTCGGCCAGCATGCGAGCGGTCTCCGCCCGCACGAAGTTGTCGACGTTGACACGTATTGCCATGGTGGTTCCTTCGCTCGGTGGGAGGTGGGCGGGATGCTGCTGCTCTGCGTAGCCCGCGTGTTCTCGTGTTGGGGTCCGCAGGACCCACGGTGCGGCGTGCTGGCGTCAGTCGGGTGCCGACGGGCTGATGCGGTCCCGTCCAGTTAAGAGCCTCCTCTACCTGGTCCGCGTCACCCCCCGCGTGTGATATCTGCGTCGCACGGCTCGGCGCGCAACGGTCCTGTCGGGCGGTGTGACGGGGCACTCCTGGACCTTCAGCCGCCCTCAGGCATCGGTACCGCGACGTCGGAGCCGCCCTGAGCGGTCACCCGGCCCCGCATCTTGATGGTGCTTGGCCGCGGGACGAAGGCGCCCGCCACGAGCGCCTCGCCCAGTCCGAACTGTGCAGCACGCTGCAGGAGTTCCGAGGGCACGTAGCCGAACGTCCGTTCCAGATCCTGCAGGTCCGAGCGCGAGTTCATCCTCATGAGGGTGAGGTTGTCGCACTGAGAGACGACGCCCTGATGGACCTTGGACGGGCGTTGGGTCGAGACGAGCAGCCAGAGCCCGTACTTCCGGCCCTCGGCCGCGATCTGCACGAGCCGGTCGCGGACTGCGAGGGCAAGTGGCGTCTCGGGCTCTGGTGGGCAGAGATTGTGTGCCTCGTCCACAACGAGCAGAATGGGCCGGCGTTCCGCCCGGCGCTCCCACAGGTGGTCCAGCACGCCCAGCGCTATCGCCAGCTGCTCCTCATGACGGTCGTAGCTCCCCAGGTCAAGGACGGTTGCGGCGGGTCGAGTGTCGATCACGTCGGTGGCCGACGTCGTATGGTCGGACCAGACCGTCCGCCAGTCGAGCAGGCCGAGGTTCTCTATACGTTGCGCAAGCAAGGTCGCCTCGGGGGTATCGAGAGCCAGCAGCGCCGGGACGATCTGGTCGGCACTGTGGTCGGCCAGTTGCTCTGCGTGATTGATGAGGACGTTGTACTCGATCCGGTCGAGGATCGGATCGAGACGGAGCACTGCCGCCTTTGCCCGTGCGTTGAGGTCGGTGAACCGGATACGCAACGGGTGTTCGAGGCTGTCGGGGCGCAGCACGACGATGTCGCGCTCGACAATGGCGCGAACCTCCTCGGGGTCTGCCGCCGGGTCGGCACTCGCCAGGTTGACGAAGTCGCTGTTGGGGTCCAAGACGAGAACCGGCAGGCGGGTGGCGGTGAGGATCCGCTCCAGGGCCACCCCGAGGGCGTATGTCTTGCCCGAGCCACTCTGTCCGCACCAGAACGTATGACGGTTGAGCTTGTCGGCCACAAGACCGATGCCGACCTCGGGCATCGCGGCCAGGCGACCCAGGTGCAAGCGGGGATCGCGTCCGGACACGATGCGGGCGACTTCTTCGCTCGCCGCCGCTCGTACGGTCGTCGGCGAAGGCACCGATGCCGGGGGCGTGCCCACCACCTCAACCAGCGCGCCGGAGACGAGGTAGCCGTCGAGTGCGCTGCCTTCGACGTGCTCGATGTGCGCGACGAGACGGGAGTCCTCCACGTCGGCCCGGAGGTAGTCACCGACGCGCGGCGGCGGCCCCCACACTCCCCGCAGCGTGAAGGATCTGCCGTCGGGCGACTCGAGCTGAGCTGGTTCCTGGACGGCTTGGTGCGGGCCGTGGGATGCGGTGCCGGGCGGCGTCATCTCCCCATCTTGGCCTCTGATCACTCCTCTGAGAAGCACGACGATCCGTGAGAAGGGCGGTTGATACGCTTCACGCCGCACGAACCCGTGCCGGAACCAGTCCCACGGTCGACAACGGGTGCAGAGCGCCAGCGACGCGAACCGACACCGGATGAGCCGAGGCGTCACCTTCATTCTCACCAGCTGCGAGCCAGAATCCGCCGCGGCTGCGCTCCGAGGATCGCCCTCAAGGGATGATGCTGGTGAGCGGCTGACGGGGCAAGGTGGCGGGGTAGCCAGCGGCAGACTGAGGAGCAGGGGATGGGCGAAGCGATCGGTGGCGTTCTTGGACTTGCCGCGGGTGTGGCGATCAGCCCCGTGCCGATCATCGCCGTCATCCTGATGCTCTTCTCGACCCGTGCGGCTGTCAATGGCCTGTCGTTCTTGCTCGGGTGGATTGGTGGGCTGGCCCTAGTGTCGTGGATCGTGCTCGCGATCGGTCTAGGGAGTCCCGACGACGCCTCGGGCGGAGGCGTTGCCAAGGTCGTCATCGGCGTCCTGTTCCTCCTCCTTGCCCTCAAGCAGTGGCGCGGACGACCTGGCGAGGGCGAAGTCCCTTCAATGCCTGCATGGATGGGCAAGATCGACCGGTTCACACCGGTCAAAGCCTGCGGCCTGGCGCTGGTGCTCTCGTCGGTGAACCCGAAGAATCTCGGGCTCTCAATCGCTGCCGCGTCGAGCATCGGCGGAGTCGGACTCTCGGCAGCCGGCGAAGCGGTGGCTGTCGCCGTCTATGTGTTCCTTGCGTCGATCACACTTATCGTGCCTGTCGTGGGATTTCTCGCGGGACGAAAGGCAATGACACCCGTCCTTGACAACATGAAGGATTGGCTGACCGCAAACAATGCCACCGTCATGGCGGTGCTGTTCCTCGTGCTCGGCGCGAAGGTCCTGGGAGACGGCGTCACTCTGTTGGCCAGCTGAGGGCAGCCAGCCCGGCCCGGTTGTCCGTCGGCGGGTCGTGCCGGATGGCGCAGCCCCAGTTGGCCTGCCGAAACCTCCCGCGCAACGCGGTTGACGTGCGAGGTCAGGGATCACCCATGACGGGTGACGCGCAGGGCGTCGGGTCTGGATAACGTCAGAAGACCCGGACGCACCGGGTGTCAAGGCACAGAGGAGGATGGCATGACAGAGGTGCTGCAACGGAGCCGGACCGGGTGGGACATCGCTCTGGGGGTCGTACTCATCATCGGAGCGTTGCTGGTTCTCGGCAACGTGGTGCTGGCTACCGTTGTGTCCATCGTGCTCATCGGTTGGTGCGCGCTGGTGGGAGGTGTGGCGATGCTCGTCGCTGGCCTACTTCGTATCGGGTCCAACTTCTCCTGGTCGGTACTCCTCGGGGGCGTCGCGCTCGGTGTGCTGGGCCTGATCATGCTCCGCAATCTGGGTGCGAGTGCTGCGGCGCTCACCCTTGCCATGGCCGCCATGTTCCTGGCGACAGGGTTGGCGAGGATCTTCATCGCCCTTGACCTTGAGAAGAACCGGGGCCTGTTGATCTTCAGTGGTGTGGTCTCGGTCGCCTTGGGCCTGTGGATCTTGTTCAACCCCGGGACTGCAACGCTGACTCTGCTCGGTACGCTTCTGGGGATCCAGATCCTCGTCGAGGGCGTCACGTTGATCTTGGCCGGTCGGCTGAGGCTTGCCCCACTGGAGGCAAGCCCGGTGAGCCCGGAGGCCTGAGGAGGAGTCCTCACACGCTCGACGCGCCACAGGTACTGTCACCGGTTCGGGGGTCCACTATTCGGGGTCGGTCATTCACGCGTGCTGCGAAGGATCCAGGCCACGCAAGCTCTCACTTCTCACGCAGTGACGTCAGTGCAGCCCTGCTCGTCGGGAACTCACGGACGTCCTGCACCAGGTCGAAGTGCTCCAGCCGGCTGCGCAGTTCGGGTCGAACGCGCGTGTATCCAACACTGATCTCTTGGTCGTGCAGCCACTCGAGCGTGCTCCTCATAGCGTCAGCACCGGTGACGTCCACGTCGGTGACTGCCTCCAGGTCAAACACGAAGGCCCGCACCGGGTGCGGGGCGCTACCGACCATGGTGCGCACGGAGTTGCTCAGTGCCCCACTGTTCGCGAAGAAGATCGGCGCCGCGAAGCGCACCACGATGACGCCTGGTGCGGTCTCCCCGGCCTCGGTGCCTTGCTGAAGGGAGACCTGAGGGTCATCCTCACCGTGCAGTATGTCGATTGGTGGGCTAGCCGCCCGACGGGTCAGGTTGATCAGCGAGAGCACGAACGCCAGCAGGATGCCCCGGATCGGGCCCAGCACCAGGACGCCGAGCAGGCAAGACACGGCAACCCCGAACTCGAACCGAGAAAGGCGCCAGAGGTCGCTGAGCTCTCCGATCCCGATGAGTCTGGCGACGGCGACGGCGACGATCGCTCCGATGGCCGGGGACGGAATGTCGCTCAGCAGCGCGGTGCCGAACATGAGGAGCAGCAGTGACCCGGTCGCCAGGACCAGAGAGGGGAGCTGGGTGCGGGATCCGGCCTGGTCCATGGCTGCCGTCCGTGACGTGGAGGAGCCCACGGCGAAAGAACCAGTGAGCCCGGAAGCGATGTTGGCACCTCCGAACGCCGCCAGGTCACGATTGGGGCCGGTCTCATAACCATGCTTCTCGGCGTAGGAGCGGATCACCAGCAGTCCCTCGGCGACGGTCACCATGGTCAGCGCCAGCGCAGAGGGGATGAGAGTCAACCAGAGCGACCAGGACAGGTTCGGGAACGCAAACTGTGGCGGCCCGGCGGGTACTTCGCCAAGGACGGCGACACCGTGTGCGTCCAGCTCGAGTGCGACGGTCGTGATTGTCGCGCCGACGAGAACCAGCAGGGCCCAGGGCATGCCGGGAGCCCGCCTCCCGACGAGCAGCACGGCCACCGAGGCAGCGCTCACCGCGATCGACCAGAGGTGGGCTGAGGGTAGTTCCCGCAATAGGCCGATCAGCTCCACGAAGAACCCGTCACCCGCTGGGTGCACGCCCAGCATCTTTGCTACCTGGCTGAGCATGATCTCGGCGGCCAGCCCGCCGACGAAGCCGACGAGGATGGGTTTCGACAGGAAGTTGGCGAGGAAGCCCAGCTTGAAGTAGGCCAGCAGTAGGAAGAAGATGCCACCGAGGATCGCCTGGGCCGCGGCCATGGTGGCAAGGTCCTCACTGCCAGCGGCCGTGACGCCGAGCAGGGAGGAGGCCACGAGGGCAGCCGTTGCTGCATCGGGGGAAGCGACCACCTGCCGGCTCGTGGTCATGAGGGCAAACACGACGGACGGTACGACCAACGCATACAGTCCAGCGGTCGGAGGCAGTCCCGCGATCTGTGCGTAGCCGATGTTCAGGGGCACTGCGATCGCCAGCAACGTAACCCCGGCAAGCAACTCCCCAGGGAGAGTGTCACGCCCCAGGCCGGGGAGAAGCCTAGGTGTCGTTCGTGACAGGTTCACGGCCCCAGCGTGGCACCACCGTCGGTCGGAGAGACAGAGAATCCCCTGAAATCACCCTGTGCGGATGACCCGGACGCAGCCCCAGTCACCAGTGGTGCCCGGGGGGTCGCTGAGCTGGCGAGCACCCTGTCCAGACGCGCCCGCAACGGAGGCTGCCGTTGTGGTGGGGCCAGCGTCAGCAGGTCGGTGAGGAGCGTCTCGACGCGCGCCCGAACGATCGGATCAT
This sequence comes from Ornithinicoccus sp., assembly GCA_035303365.1. Classification (GTDB taxonomy): domain Bacteria; phylum Actinomycetota; class Actinomycetes; order Actinomycetales; family Dermatophilaceae; genus Ornithinicoccus. The sequence goes on along the minus strand of DATGRS010000285.1, from coordinate 388 downwards.
GTGTGCTGTAGTGCGCGACCTCATCCACACCGACGGTCAGGAACTCCTCCCAGGCAGGGAATGGCAGACGGACCCGGGGCACACCCGAGTCGTCGGAGATCGTGCCCAGGTCCAGCTGCTTGTCGGCAACCTGGGCGAGCAGGTCATAGATGCAACCCAGGACCTGCACGCAGGTCGCAGGGTCGTTGATCGAGAGTGATAGGGCGCGGTTGGAGATGTCGTTCAACAGGCGGAGGGCGAACAACGGGTCCTGAGTGAAGTCACGGTCACTTCCGGTGCTGAGTGCGCTCAGGACGTCACAAGTGGCGATCGGGTGGTCCGCTCGGGCCACAGCCACGACCAGGCCACGGCGCAGCTCCTGACCGGGGACCGCACGCAGCTCGATCAG
>DATGRS010000284.1:0-4454 GCA_035303365.1 Ornithinicoccus sp. | reverse complement strand
GTCGTCATGAGCGCGGACTTGATCTCCGAGGGTGACCAGTCGGGGTGCGCGGCGGTGAGGAGCGCCGAGGCACCCGCGGCGTGCGGACTTGACATCGAGGTCCCGGCGATGGCCTGGTAGAGCTCCCCGGGGGGACCGCTGCTGATGCTGTTGGGGGTGGGTGTGTGCCCTGCCAGGATCTGCACGCCGGGCGCGGTGACGTCCGGCTTGAGGACCGGTCCCAGCGGACCACGGGAGCTGAAGCCCGCCATGACATCGCCGCGGACCGTCCGCGGCTGACCCGGAGCCCAGGCGGCCGTCACGCCGGAGTGGGTGGCGAGGAACTCCTTGAACTCCTCGTTGGGTCCCTCCAGCTGAGCTGCCGGGAGCCAGTGGTTGTCCGTCTGCGTCCCCTGGGTCACCAGGTTGAGCAGGATCATGCCCGCGGCTCCGCCCTGGAGCACGTTGTAGCCCTTGTCCACCCGGGCGTTGACGCCGCGGTCGCACACCACGACCATGCCGTCCACGCTGCCGTCCGGCAATGGCTCCAGGCACAGGGCCTCGTAGCCGGGGATCGCGCTGGCATGGATGACCGGCGCACCGGCCAGGCCGTCGGTCACCGTGTCACCGACCTTGGTGAACGTGTCGCCGTTGTCCGCCGTCAGCACCACATCGGTCTGGAAGTGGCGGTCGGTGGTCGACGCGGCCACCGTGGTCACCCACGGCCCGCCGTGGCCGGCCGTGCCGGCGCCAGGTCCCTCGTTGCCTGCCGAGGCGTTCACGCTGATCCCGGCGGCAGTGGCGTCCAGGAACGCCAGCTCCACCGCGTCCGTGTAGGGGTTGGTGCCTCCGCTGATCGAGAAGTTGAGGACATCGACACCATCGGTGATGGCCTGCTGGACGGCCGCGACGGAGTCCGACTCGTAGCAGCCCGGCCGGCACACGCGGTACATCACGACCGAGGCGCCGGGGGCGACGCCGCTGATGGACCCACGGTCCACACCGAGGACCACAGCCGACTCGACCGGGCTGCCCGCCGCGGTGGAGGAGGTGTGGGTTCCGTGCCCGTTGTCGTCACGCGCCGTGCACTCGGTGCCCGAGCAGTAGTCGTTCGCCAGGTCACCGGTGACCATCACGTTGGTGTCCAGGAAGGCATAGGCACCGAGCATCTTGTCGTTGCAGCTGAAGGCGTCGCCCAGGTCCGGGTTGCTGCCGTCGCCGAACTCACAGCCCCACGGCCCCCCGTCGGGGGCGTCGATGCCCGGGTCTGCGAAGGAGGGGTGCTCGGGCCAGATGCCGGTGTCCAGGACGCCGACGATGACGCCCTCACCCGCGGTGCTCGATCCGCCAAGCGACGGCCACACCTCCGTCGCCCCGATGAAGTCTGGTGACGTGTCCGTCTGCAGCACCCGTGCCTCATCAGCCTGGACCGCCACGACGCCGGGGACCTTGAGCAGGTCCTTCGCCTTGCTCGCGGGCAACAGTGCCGAGAGGCCGCCGTAGGCCACCTCGAAGGAACCGGTCACCTCCGCGGTAGGCACGGTCTCAGCGATCGCGTCGGCCGCCTCGGCCGTGACCTCCTCGGCGTGCGCGAGGTAGCGGTTGACCGCAGCCGGGTTCGCCGACAGCGACTTCCCGGTCACCTCGGGGCTCGTGGCCGGCAGCCCTTCCTTGCCCCCGGCATAGCTGGCGGCGCCGTCGAGGTCGAGCTTGACCATGACGGGCACGACCTCGGCGTCAGTCCTCGAGAGAAGGTCCTCGTCGCTGAGCGCCATCGCACCGCTCGCCGAGAGCGGGGCATGGATCGCCGGTCCGTCCTGCTCGACCCCCGTCGCGGACCACCCGTCAGGCGGCGTTGGCGGATCCGCCGCGGAGCCGGCTTGGGCCGACATCACAGTAATAGCTAGGGCGCCTGCCGCCAGGAGGGCAAGGCTGCGGGATGGTTGGACACGCGTCACTGGGTGCCTCCAGGAGTGGGAGCGGCGCCGACGGTGTCGACGCTCATGAAGCCTGAACCTAGGGGCAATCCGTCGCCAAGGGAAGAGGCAACGTCGTCGGTCAGCGGTTCCCGCTCCACCCCAGGGCTGAGCGACCACCCCGGCCCCTGGTCGGATCCGGATGGCGCAGGAGACGAGTAGCCTCCCGGGCATGACCGCTGGCGTCCAGACGACGGACCGCCCGGGGGAGCGCGCCCCGGACGTGGCGCGGCTCGGCCTGGGCGTCCTCGCCTTCGTCTTCGTGCCGTTCGCGGCGATCAGCGACCCATCCAGCTGGTGGTTGGTGGCGGTGCTCGCCGCTGCAGCTGTCTGCCTGGCCGCCTGGGCCTTCTGGGGTGTCCCGGCGGAGCTCGTCGCCGTCCCGGTGATCGTCCTGACCGCGATCTCGCAGTGGGAGGGCAAACTCGAGCCCGGCATGTTCCTGCTGAGTCTCCTTGCCATCACCCTCACCGGCTGGTCGGACCTGTCCTGGCCCTCAGGCCTCCTCGTGCTGGCTACCATCGCCACGCCGGTCGCCATCGGCCTGCTCCAGGGCGAGAGCGGGATCGCGAGCGGCATCTGGGTGCTGGGCATCCTGTTCCCGGCGCTCATGGGCTGGGCGTTCCACCGCCAGGAGAAGCTCACCATGGAGCTGGAGAAGGCCCGCAGGTCGCTGGCCGAGCAGACGGTCGTGGAGGAGCGGCGGCGCATCGCCCGTGACGTCCACGACCTGGTCGGACACGGGCTGGCTGCCATGTTGCTGCAGATCACCAGTGCCCGGCACGTGCTCGACCGGGACACCGCGGAGGTGCGCGAGGCGCTGATCTCCGCAGAGGGCGTGGGCCGGCGCACGCTGCGCGACCTGCGCAGGACCGTCGGTATCCTGCGGGACGAAAACGGCCTGCGAGCCCCGATCGAGGGGCTGGAGCAGATCGCCGACATCGTCGAGGAAGCCCGGTCCAGCGGACTGCGCGCCGAGTTCGTGGCCCGCGGTCCCCAGGACGGCGTCGACCAGACGGTGGGCCTCACGATGTTCCGGATCGCGCAGGCCGCGCTGGCCAACGCCGCGATCCACGCCCCTGCCGCCCGCACCGTGGTCACCTCCACCGTGACCAGCGGAGACGCCACGCTGGAGGTGCTGAGCGCGGGGCCGCTCCGGGAGGCGGAGGCGCGCGAGAAGCCGGGTCACTTCGGCATCCGTGGCATGCGCGAGCGGGCAGACGTCATCGGCGCCGAGCTCAGCGCCGGGCCGGTCCCCGAGGGCTGGCTCGTCCGCTGCCGGGTGCCGCTGTGATCCGCGTCGTGCTGGTCGACGACCAGCCGATCGTGCGCGCCGGTGTCAGCCGCATCCTCGGTCACGACGACGGCTTCGAGATCGTCGCAGAGTGCGGGGACGGCACGGAGGCGGTCGCTGCGGTGGCGGAGCACGCGCCCGACGTGGTCCTGATGGACATCCGAATGCCCCGGATGGACGGCATCGAGGCCACCGTGCGGATCAGCCGTATGACGGACCCGCCGCCGGTCCTGGTCCTCACCACCTTCGACGAGGACGAGGTGCTGTGGGGCGCCATCGAGGCGGGCGTCAACGGGTTCCTGCTCAAGGACGCCTCGGCGGAGGACCTCATCGCCGCCACCCGGGCGGTGGCCGGCGGGGGAGCCTGGTTCGACCGTTCCGTGGCGCCGCGGGTGCTGGACGCCTACCGCGCCAGGGTGGCGCCGTCTAACCGGCAGCGGCAGCGGCTGGAGCAGCTGACGGAGCGGGAGAACGCCGTCCTGGCCCTGATGGCCCGCGGGAACACTAACCAGGAGATCGCGGCCGCCCTGTTCGTCAGCGAGGCAACCGTGAAGTCCCATGTCGGCTCGATCTTCGCCAAGCTCGGCGTGCGCGACCGTGCGGCAGCCATCGTCTTCGCGTTTGACCACGGGGTGGTCGACGCCGGGCAGGACCCTCCGACCGGGCAGGACCGTCCGACCGGGCAGGACCGTCCGACCGGGGGAGGACCTGCGCTCTAGCCCGTGGCCCGATGCGCGTCGGCGCCGGGCTCGCGACGCTGGATGGCATGAACAGACAGACGCTGTCCCTGACAGCCCATCAGAGCAGTCCACCAGCGGTCGCCACCGTGACCGCCGTCCCGGAGATGAGCGGCACAGCATCCCTCGCAGTCGTCCCAGAGGCAAGCCCGACAGGACGCGACACGCCGGAACCCCGACCCGTGATCGAGGTGCAGGGCCTGGCCAAGTCCTACGGCGGCCGTGCGGTCGTCCGGGGGCTCGACCTCTCGGTCCGCCAGGGTGAGATCTTCGGGATCCTCGGCCCCAACGGCGCCGGCAAGACGACCACGGTCGAGGCTGTCCAGGGCCTGCGGAGCATCGACGCAGGGCACCTCCGGGTGCTCGGACTCGACCCGTTCCGCGAGCGCCGCGCCCTCCGCTCGCAGGTCGGGTCGCAGCTGCAGTCCTCCTCCCTGCCCGAGCGGCTCCGCGTGGGTGAGGCGCTGC
>DATGRS010000283.1:0-3209 GCA_035303365.1 Ornithinicoccus sp. | reverse complement strand
AGCAGGTGCGGGTCGCGTGCGTCATACGGCCGACCGTCGGGCGCGGTCCCGGAGACGGTGCCGTGCACCTTGTTGATCCGGTCGACCACGCGCTGTGCCCCGTCGATCGGCCCGCACGTCGTCATCGCGATGAACTCGCTGGTCCGTTGCAGCCGTCCCCACGGGTCGCCGCGGTAGCCGGAGTGCTCACCCACCCCCGCCATGGCCAGCGGGTGAAGTGACTGCAGGAGCAGGGCACGCAGCCCTCCGGCGTACATCCCGGCGTGGTTGTGCACCCGGCAGATGGGGGCGGTGGGTGCGAACCTGCGCTCGCCCGGGGCGAGCCAGATCGCGGCGGCTCGCGCGTCGGCGTCCGGTCCCGCCACGCGCGAACGGAGGGCGGCAGAGAGTCGGCGACGGATCGGCATACACCCATCTTGCAGGCTGACCACGCGAGAACGGTTACTGATGAGCCAGCAGTTAACCTGTGGTGGTGTTCAACAGCCTCTCCGATCGCCTGACAGACACCTTCCGCAACCTCAAGCGCAAGGGGTCACTGTCCGAGACCGACGTCAACAAGACCGTCCGAGACATCCGGATGGCGTTGCTCGACGCCGACGTGGCGCTCCCGGTCGTAAAGCAGTTCACCGGCCAGGTCCGCGAGCGCGCGCTGGGGTCGGAGGTCTCCAAGGCACTCAACCCCGGCCAGCAGGTCGTGAAGATCGTCAACGAAGAGCTGGTCAGCATCCTGGGCGGTCAGACCCGCCGGCTGAACCTCGCCAAGAACCCGCCTACGGTGATCATGCTGGCCGGGCTGCAGGGCTCGGGCAAGACCACGCTGGCGGGCAAGCTCGGGCACTGGCTCAAGGCGCAGGGGCACACCCCGCTGCTGGTCGCCGCGGACCTGCAACGGCCCAACGCAGTCACCCAGCTCGAGGTGGTCGGTGAGCGCGCGGGTGTGCCGGTCTTCGCGCCCGAGCGGGGCAACGTCTTCGGACACGACGCGGCGCTGGAGTCCGGAGAGGGGACACGCTCGTTCGGGGACCCGATCGACGTCGCCGTCGACGGTGTGGCGCACGCCCGGGACAAGGGCCACGACGTGGTCATCATCGACACCGCCGGCCGTCTGGCGGTCGACGTCGACCTGATGCGCCAGGCGCACGACATCCGCCACGAGACCAACGCCGACGAGGTGCTGTTCGTCATCGACGCGATGATCGGACAGGCCGCCGTCGAGACCGCCAAGGCGTTCGCCGACGGTGTCGGGATCACCGGCACGGTGCTGACCAAGCTCGACGGTGACGCCCGCGGTGGTGCGGCGCTGTCGGTCGCCACGGTGACGGGTGAGCCGATCCTGTTCGCCTCCACCGGCGAGAAGGTCACCGACTTCGAGATCTTCCACCCCGACCGGATGGCCGGGCGCATCCTGGACATGGGTGACGTGCTGACGCTCATCGAGCAGGCCGAGAAGGCCTTCGACGAGCAGCAGCAGCGCGAGATGGCGCGCAAGTTCCTCGCCGAGGAGGACTTCACCTTCACCGACTTCCTCGAGCAGATGCAGGCCATCAAGAAGATGGGCTCGCTGAAGCAGATGCTCGGCATGATGCCCGGGATGCAGCAGATGCGCGCCCAGCTCGACGCACTGGACGACAAGGAGTTCGACCGGGTCGAGGCGATGGTGCGCTCGATGACGCCGTTCGAGCGCTCACACCCCAAGCAGATCAACGGCTCCCGCCGGGCCCGCATCGCCAAGGGCTCGGGTGTGTCGGTCTCGGAGGTCAACCAGCTGCTGGAGCGGTTCGGCCAGGCGCAGAAGATGATGCGCCAGATGCGCCGGGGCGGCGGTATACCCGGCATGCCGGGGATGCCAGGCATGGGCGGTGGCGGCGCGGGCAAGGGCAGGGCCAAGCCTCAGCGCAAGAAGGGCAAGAGCGGCAACCCGGCCAAGCGTGCCGAGCAGGAGCGGCTCGCCGCGCAGAAGGCTGAGGAGTCGCGTGGCAACGCCATGGGCAGTGCCTTTGGCCTGCCGGGCGGTGCGGACGATGCTGGCGAGCAGGACCTGTCCAACCTCAAGCTGCCCGCCGGGTTCGACAAGTTCCTCAAGGAGCAGTAGCCACGACGTCGGTCGGCTCGACACGTCCTCACGGGTGGATCGGCCTGAGTGTCAGCCCTGGTCGTCCACAAGTGTGCTCGGCACGATCTCGAGCGGCCATGGCAGGGAGAGGCTCGCAACCTCCTCGGCCATCACGTGGCGGGCCAGCACGTAGTTGACCTCGGGCAGGTCCCAGGCGCGCAGGGACGGTTCGTCGGGGTCGATGACCCAGTAGCTGGGGCGTTCCGGCGGCCTGGAGGCGCGAGAGCTTGAGGCCCAGGTCGATGTGACGCGTGCTGGGCGAGAGAACCTCGACGGCGAGCAGGGGACCTCCCTCGATGCGGCGCGTGCCGACAGCCGACCTGGGGCGTAGCAGTGCCCGTCCTCGACGTCACGGATTGCCTCGAAGTCCTCAAGGGTCAGTGGCCGGCTCATCGGCATCGTCGGCATGGGTCCCATAGGGCCCCCTTCGCGCCATGCGGTCCAGGCTGGCCTGGCCCGCCGGATGGTTTAAGGGGCCACCAGCCGGCTGTGCGTGTTCACGGGTGTGGTGTTGGCGCGCCCCAAACACTCCCGGGAGGGGTGGGCGTACGAAACCGCTACGCAAAGGCGCGAGTGGCGTACGAGACCCCTACTAAAAGGGGGTGGGTCAGCCCAGGGCGTTCTCCCCGAGGGCCGCAGCGACGGCTGCCCGGCCGGGAATGCCGCTGACCCCACCGCCGCGCCGCGCGCCGGACCCGCACAGGAAGATGTTGGCGTGTCGGGTCTCGGTGCCCCAGCGCCCGACCTCGGCGTCGGGCTCGGCGAACGGCCACTGCAGGTCGCCGTGGAAGATGTGCCCTCCGGGCATGCCGACCGAAGCCTCAACATCCAGCGGGCTCCGGACGTCGATCGTGTCCGGGGCGAGGAGGCAGTTCTCAATCGGCTCGGCGAGCACGGAGTTGATGGAGGCGAGGGTCAGCTCGAGCGCTCGCTCGCGTGCACCTTCGGGATCTTCCCGGAACAGTCTCGCAGGCATGTGCAGGCCGAACAGCGTGAGGGTCTGTGCACCCGAGGCAACGAGGTCTGGTCCCAGGATCGTAGTGTCGGACAGGCTGTGGCAGTAGACCTCGCACGGCGGAACGGCGGGGATCTGGCC
>DATGRS010000282.1:0-2466 GCA_035303365.1 Ornithinicoccus sp. | reverse complement strand
ACATCGAGGAGGTCGGCAAGACCAGCCGGCACGTCACGTTCTTCCAGATGAACGGCAACTTCTCTTTTGGCGACTACTTCAAGAAGGGCGCGATCGAGCTCGCCTGGCAGCTGGTCACCAGCCCGCAGAGCGAGGGCGGCCTCGGGTTCGACCCGGACAAGATCTGGGTCACCGTGCTCGGCCCCGGCCTGCTGCCGCACCTGCCCGACGGTGACGAGGAAGCGGCCCAGCTGTGGCGTGAGGTTGCAGGTCTGCCGGAGGAGCGCATCCAGCGACGCGGGGTGGCGGACAACTACTGGCACATGGGGGTGCCCGGCCCCGGCGGGCCGTGCAGCGAGATCTACGTCGACCGCGGGTCGGAGTACGGTCCGGACGGCGGCCCGGAGGTCGACGAGGACCGCTTCCTGGAGATCTGGAACCTCGTGTTCATGCAGGACGAGCTCGGCCGGGTTCGCTCCAAGGCCGACTTCGATGTCTCCGGTGAGCTGCCGTCCAAGAACATCGACACGGGGATGGGCCTGGAGCGGGTCGCCTCGGTGCTGCAGGGCGTGGACAACATCTACGAGATCGACGAGGTCTACCCGGTCATCGAGCGGGCCGAGGAGCTGTCCGGCCGCGCCTACGGCCGCGACCACGGGGACGACGTCCGGTTCCGGGTGGTGGCCGACCACGTGCGCTCGGGCCTGATGCTGATGTCCGACGGCGTGACGCCGGGCAACGAGGGACGCGGTTACGTCCTGCGTCGCCTGCTGCGCCGGGCGGTGCGTTCGATGCGCCTGCTCGGGGTGCAGGACCCGGCGCTGCCCGAGCTGCTGCCGGTCAGCAAGGACGCCATGCGGCAGTCCTACCCGGAGCTGGAGGCCGACTTCGCCCGGATCAGCCAGATCGCGTATGCCGAGGAGGAGGCCTTCCGCCGGACCCTCGCCTCGGGGACGACCATCCTCGACCTCGCGGTGACCCGCGCCAAGGAGAGCGGCCAGACCACGCTCGCCGGCGACCAGGCCTTCGCGCTGCACGACACCTACGGCTTCCCGATCGACCTCACGCTGGAGATGGCCGCCGAGCAGGGCGTGGAGGTCGACCGCGAGGGCTTCCAGCGCCTGATGACCGAGCAGCGGGAGCGCGCCAAGGCCGACGCCAAGGCGAAGAAGTCCGGCCACGCCTCCACCGAGGTGTGGCGCGAGCTGCGTGACCAGGGACCCACCGAGTTCCTTGCCTACGAGACCCTGACCGCCGAGGGTGCGGTGCGCGGCCTGGTCGTCGACGGCCAGCGCGTCCCGTCCCTCCACCAGGGCCAGCGCGGGATGCTCGTGCTGGACCGCACCCCGTTCTACGCCGAGTCCGGTGGTCAGATCGCGGACGAGGGCGTCATCGAGACCGGTGACGGCACGGTTCTGCGGGTGCGCGACGTCCAGCGCCCGGTGAAGGGCCTGATCGTCCACACCGTCGAGGTCGAGTCCGGTGAGCTGACCGAGGGCATTGGGGTCAGCGCCAAGGTCGACCCCGACTGGCGCGTCCAGGCCTGCCAGGCCCACTCGGGTACCCACGTGGTGCACGCGGCCCTGCGGCAGGTGCTCGGTCCCACCGCCCTGCAGAGCGGCTCCTACAACAAGCCGGGCTACCTGCGTCTCGACTTCGCCTGGAACTCCGCACTCTCCCCGGAGACCCGCTCGGAGATCGAGGAGGTCGCCAACCTGGCCGTGCGTCAGGACCTGCCGGTCTCCGCGGCATACATGACGTTGCCCGAGGCGCGCGCCGCGGGCGCGCTCGCCCTCTTCGGAGAGACGTATGACGAGCAGGTCCGGGTGGTCGAGATCGGCGGGCCATGGTCCCGGGAGCTGTGCGGTGGGACCCACGTCCGCCACTCCTCCCAGGTCGGGGCGCTGACCCTGACCGGCGAGTCCTCGGTGGGCTCGGGGTCCCGGCGGCTCGAGGCACTGGTCGGGATGGATGCGCTGCGCTACCTGGGTCGTGAGCGGGCTCTGGTCAGCGAGCTCTCCGGGCTGGTCGGCGTGCGACCGGAGCACCTGAGTGAGCGGATTGCCCAGATCCTCAGTCGGCTCAAGGACGCCGAGAAGCAGATCGCGAGCATGCGCCAGGCGGCGGTGATGTCCGATGCCGCCGAGCTGGTCTCGCGGGCCAAGGACGTCGACGGTGTCACCTGGCTCGGGCACAACGCCGGTGAGGGCGTGAGCGGGGACGACCTACGCCGCCTGGTGACCGACCTGCGCGCCCGGTTGGGCGACGAGCGGCCCGCCGTGGTGGCGGCAGTGTCTGCCGTCAACGACCGTCCCGTGATGGTGGTCGCCACCAACCTCGCCGCGCGTGAGCGCGGCCTGAAGGCCGGTGCGCTGGTCAAGGTCGCTGCCCAGGCGGTCGGCGGCAGCGGCGGCGGCAAGGACGACCTCGCCCAGGGGGGTGGCCGGGACGCCTCCCGCGTCGCGGACGCGCTGACCCAGATCGAGC
>DATGRS010000281.1:0-4017 GCA_035303365.1 Ornithinicoccus sp. | reverse complement strand
TCCCGCCGCTCGACCGTGAGGGCCACCCCTCGTTCCCGCGCGATACGTGAGGGCGCTCACTCAGGAGACTCTCGGGGGCCCTGAGGTCCTCCAGCTGGTAGAGGTGCCGCGGCCCGAGCCCGGTCCCGCCGAGGTGCTGGTCCGGGTCCTGGCCTCGGGCGTCAACCCGACGGACTGGAAGCACCGCGCCGGCGGTCGATTCCTCGGTGAGCCACCGTTCACGGTGGGGTGGGACGTCGCGGGCGTCGTGGAGGAGGTCGGCCTGGGAGTGGCCGTGCTGGCCCCCGGCGACGAGGTGCTCGGGATGCTGCCCTACCCCGGCCGTGGCGGAGGCTACTCCGAATACGTGGTGGCTTCCCCCCGCACGTTCGTCCGGCGACCGCCCGACCTTGACATCGTCCACGCTGCCGCCCTCCCGCTCGTGGGACTCACCGCGTGGCAGGCGCTGGTTGACGTCGCCGATGTCCGGTCGGGCCAGCGGGTGCTGGTGCACGCGGCAGCGGGCGGACTCGGGCACGTGGCGGTCCAGATCGCCAAGGCCCGGGGCGCGTATGTCGTGGGCACCGCCAGCGCCGGCAAGCACGACTTCGTCCTCGGCCTGGGCGCTGACGAGGTCATTGACTACCGCGAGTCCGACTTCGCGCGTGAGCTCTCCGGCATCGACGTCGTGCTCGACACGATCGGCGACGACTACGGTCCCCGCAGCATCGCCACCATGAGTCGGGGCGGCACCTACGTCTGCGTGACGCCCGCAAACATCCACGCCGACCTCGCCGCGGTGGCGGAGCAGGCCGATGTCCGAACGGCGGTGATGCTGGTCGAGCGCGACCACGCCGGTCTGGCCGAGGTGGTGCGGCTGTATGCCGGCGGGCGGCTGCGCGTCGAGGTGGCGCGGACCTTCCCGATCGAGCAGGTTGCCGAGGCGCACGCCCTCGGTGAGCAGGGACACAACACCGGCAAGCTCGTCCTGACCTGGTAACCGGCGCCCGCACAGCGCTTCGTAGCCGCTCCAATACTGCCCAACTCACGTCGCCTTTGCGCCACTCGCATCGCACTGAGGGCGCTCACATCGCGCTACAGCGCGAGGTGACAACCACGTTGCCGATGCGAGAGCCTGCTTGCCGATGCGAGAGCCATGTTGCCGATGCGCGAGCCGACTGGCTGAACGTGATGCGCCTGCGCCCGTGGCGGACGCCGGGTACCTTGCGGAGGAGGAGGTGGCCGGATGACGCGTGTGACGAAGCCGTGGCGGGTGACCCGCCTGGCGCGGGACGGGTCCGCCCGCGCGCGGGCCGACATACTCGCTGGTGAGGAGCCGTTGGAGATCCGGCTGAACGGGCGCTCCTTCTCCGTCACCATGCGCACGCCTGGGCACGACTTCGAGCTCGTCGCCGGCTTCCTGGTCAGCGAGGGGGTCATCACGAGTCGCGAGCACCTCCGCTCGATGGACTACCGCTCCGGGATCTCGGCAGAGGGTGAACGCGACTACAACGTCATCGACGTGCGGCTTGCCGACGGCGTGCCGCTGCCGGACACCTCGATGGAGCGACACGTCTACACCTCGAGCAGCTGCGGGGTCTGCGGCACCGCCTCCATCGAGGCCGTCCGCAAGACCTCCCCTTATGACGTGGCGCAGGACTCCATCTCCCTCTCGGTGGAAGAGGTCCTGGCACTGCCGGAGAAGCTACGGGCCCAGCAGGAGGTGTTCGGCAGGACGGGCGGCGTGCACGCAGCGGGGTTGTTCGTCAAGGGGCAGCTGGTGTGCTTGCGCGAGGACGTCGGGCGGCACAACGCCGTCGACAGGGTGCTCGGGTGGGCGCTGCTGGAGGACCGACTGCCGGCGACGGGATCGGTGCTGCAGGTGTCCGGGCGGGCCTCCTTCGAGCTGGTCCAGAAGGCTGCAATGGCCGGCGTCCCGGTGCTGTCGGCCGTCTCGGCCCCGTCGGCGCTGGCGGTCGAGCTGGGGCACGAGCTGGGCGTCACGGTCATCGGTTTCAACCGCGGTGACACGCTCAACGTCTACACGCATCAAGAGAGGTTTACAGCGGCGAACAAAGTCGTTGACTAAACGTTCAGTCAGTGACAGGCTGAACACATGGTCAGTCAGTCCGAACCGGGTCTGGAACGGATCCTCACCGCCGCGATCGATCTCGTCGGCCGACGGGGACTCAAGGCGACCACCGTGCGGTCCATCGCGGAGCAGGCGAGCGTGTCGCCGGCGCTGGTCATGCACCACTACGGCTCCAAGGACGGGCTCCGAGCGGCCTGCGACGCGCGCGTGCTCAAGACCATCGTGACGATGAAGCACAAGGTCATGCAGACCGGTTTCGCGATGCGACCGGAACGTCTTGAGGACGACTTCGAGGGGTCCCGTCCGACGCTGCGCTACCTGGCGCGACGGTTGTCGGAGGGCGGACCGCAGATCGATCAGTTCATCGACGGTCTGGTCGAGGACGCCATCGCCTATACCGCCGAGGCGGAGCAGCAGGGCCTGGTGCGCCCCAGCGACGACCCAAGGGCACGGGTTGTCGTGCTGACACTGTGGTCGTTGGGGGCGCTGATCCTGCACGAGCACATGCACCGGCTCATCGGAGCGGACCTACTGAGCGATCGGGGTGACTCGAGCCGATATACCGGCGCCGCCCTGGAGGTCTTCAGCCGCGGGCTGCTGACACCAGACGCCCTCAGCGCGATGGCCGCCGGACCACGACCACGCGAGGACGAGGAGACAGCATGAGCACGGCAGCAACCTCTGTCATCCACACCGAGGGCCTGGTCAAGACCTTCGGCAGCACGCGGGCGCTTGACGGCCTCGACCTGCAGGTCGGCGCCGGCGAGGTGCATGGCTTCCTCGGGCCGAACGGTGCCGGCAAGTCCACCACCATCCGGGTCCTGCTCGGTCTGCTCCGCGCAGATGGTGGGACCGCCGCGCTGTTTGGGGCGGACCCGTGGGACCAGGCCGTCGAGCTGCACCACCGGCTCGCCTATGTGCCCGGTGACGTCGAGCTGTGGCCGAACCTGACGGGCGGCGAGGCGATCGACCTCTTCGCTCGCCTGCGCGGCCGCCTGGACAAGCAACGGCGCGACGAGCTCTGCGAGCGCTTCGACCTGGACCCCACCAAGAAGGCGCGCACCTACTCGAAGGGCAACCGCCAGAAGGTGGCACTCATCTCAGCCCTGGCCTCACCGGTCGAGCTGTTGCTCCTCGACGAGCCGACAGCCGGCCTGGACCCGCTCATGGAGGTGGTGTTCCAGGACTGCATCCGCGAGGCGCAGCAGTCCGGGACCACGGTGCTGTTGTCATCGCACATCCTGGCCCAGGTCGAGAAGCTCGCTGACCGGATCTCGATCATCCGGCAGGGCCGGATCGTGGAGAGCGGCACCCTGCGCGACCTGCGCCACATGACGCGCACCACCATCCTCGCCGAGACCGCGGCGCAACCCTCCGGCCTGCAAAACCTGGCTGGGGTGCACGACCTGACGATGGAGGACGGACAGGTCCGGCTCGAGGTGGACGGTGACCGGGTCGACCCGGTGCTGAGGGCCTTGGCCGGGCTCGGCGTCACCTCGATCGTCGCGCACCCACCCACGCTGGAGCAGCTGCTCATGCGGCACTACGGAGACGAGCTGGAGCCCGCCGAGGCCAGGGCGGAGGTCGAGTGAGGTGACTGACCGTCATACGGCTCGCACAGCGACGACATCCCGGACGACGACAGGGCAGCCCTCGCGGCGCGGCACGGGTCCGCTGAGCGGCACGGGGACCCTCGTGCGGTTCATGCTGCGGCGCGATCGCATCAAGCTGCCCGCGTGGGTCGGTGGTCTTGGCCTCTTCGTCATCTACATCGGGGCAGCACTCCCGCAGCTGGCACCGACCGAGAAGGACCTCGTCGCCGCTGTGCAGATGCTCGAGCAACCGATCGGGAGGATGTTTGCCGGGCCCGGCTACGGGCTGGACGCCATCACCTACGAGCGCTTCTTCGCCGGCGGCTACATCCTCTACCTCTTCACCCTCGCCGC
>DATGRS010000280.1:0-9694 GCA_035303365.1 Ornithinicoccus sp. | reverse complement strand
GCGATGGACCGGGGAGAGCTCACCCTGCGCGGCTACGACCGGTGCCTGCGACTGGCCTGGACCGTGGCCGATCTGGCCGGGGCAGAGCGGCCCGAGCCCGAGCATCTCGGCCACGCCCTCACGCTGCGCTCGAGCAGTGAGCTGGCCGCATGACTTCGTTGCGCGGCGTCAAGGATGAGCGGACGGCCAGGCTCGCATGGGCCCGCATCGCTGAACCCACTGACCAGGTGGCCGAGGCGCTGATCGAGCGGTTCGGCTTCGAGGACGCACTGGCCCTCGCAGCGCGCGGCGGACGTGCGCCCTCCGGCAAGCCGGTCGACCGGTTTGCGGCACGGCTCCAGAGTCTCGACATCGAGCGCGACCTCGAGATCTGCGCGCAGCTCGACGCGCGGATCCTGGTGCCCGGTGACCTGGAGTGGCCCGCCGCTGTGGAGGATCTGGATGGACCACCCTGGTGCCTCTGGGTGCGTGGGCCGCTCGATCTCACGGATATGCCGCGGCGCAGCGTCGCCGTCGTCGGGGCACGCGCCAGCACGGCCTACGGCAACCATGTCGCCGCGGAGATCGCCTCCGGCGCCGCGGCCCGCGGCTTCACGGTCATCTCGGGAGCGGCTTTTGGCATCGATGCTGCGGCGCACCGGGGCGCGCTCGCGGTGGACGCACCGACTGTCGCGGTGCTGGCCTGCGGCGTCGACCGGCCCTACCCGGCCGCACACGCCGACCTGCTGCGCCAGATCCGTGCTTCCGGTGCGGTGGTCAGCGAGGTGCCACCTGGCTCGGCGCCGACGCGGTTCCGCTTCCTGGCCCGCAACCGCATCATCGCCGCCCTCGCCACCGGGACCGTCGTGGTCGAGGCCGGGCTGCGATCGGGGTCGTTGAACACCCTCGGTGCAGCGGCCAAGCTGGGCCGGCCGGTGGCGGCCGTTCCCGGGCCGGTCACCTCGATGGCGTCTGCGGGCTGCCATCTGGCCATCCGCGACCTCGAGGCGACACTCGTCACCGACGCCGGCGAGGTCGTTGACCTGCTGGGCCGGATCGGGACCGAGGACATGGCCCCGGAGAAGCGCGGACCCACCCGGGTCGAGGATGGGCTCGACCCCCTCCCGCGCCAGGTGTGGGGCGTGCTGGCCCCGTACCGGTCTAAGACCGTCGACGAGATCACCGTGCAGGCCGGCCTCTCGGTCCAGGAGGTGCTCGGTGCGCTGGGGCAGCTCCAGGTGGCGGGATTAGCGGAGCAGCGCCTCGACGGATGGGGGAGACAGTCATGACGTCCTGGCCCCGTGCCGCTGCGCGCATCCTCGCGGTGATCGTGACCGTGCTCCCCGCCGCATCTGGCGCGATGGACGAGCAAGACGACGACGACGGTCCGCTGCGGCTGGCGGCGATCGCCCGCTCTCTGGGGCGCGTCGCACTGTCGCTTCAGCGCACAGATCTGTCACAGGTGGCGCAACCCGGAGGTGTCTGGCAGTGGCCGCTGCCCGGCATGCCCGAGGTGGTGAAGCACTTCGACCCGCCAGCGCAGCCGTGGTTGCCGGGCCACCGAGGCATCGACCTGGCCGGGCTCATCACAGCCCCGGTGCTGGCGGTCGAGGCGGGGACGGTGACCTACAGCGGCAGCATCGCCGGGGTCGGGATCGTGTCCGTGACGCACGACAGCGGCATCCGCAGCACCTATCAGCCGGTCACCGACCGCATCACCAGGGGCGCGCGGGTCCGGGCTGGAGACCAGATCGGGTCGCTCGGGGGGTTAGGCAGCCACTGCCTGGTCCGCGGCTGCCTGCACCTGGGCGCGGTGCGCGGCGAGCGTGACTACCTGGATCCGCTGCTGTTCCTCCATGCCTGGGAGCTGTCCCTGCTGCCGCACGCTGAGTGAGGCCGGGTCCCCAGCGAGCCTGCGCAGTGACGTCGCTCTTGCGTGACACCGTGGAGTCGTGGCAGCGCCGGCCGAACAACCGAGCGGCATCGTCCCGGAGGACGTGCTGGCGGCTTTCCGACGTCATCTCGCGGCTGAACGCAACCGCTCGGAGCACACGGTGCGGGCCTACCTCGGTGACGTCACAGCCATGTCGACGGCGCTCGCCGAGGCCGGGGTCCAGGGGCTGGACGACATCTCGCTCGCCGACCTCCGCACCTGGCTGGGCAGCTTGTCCTCGTCTGGAGCGGCCGCGTCGACGATCGCCCGGCGTTCGGCTGCAGCGAGGACGTTCCTGAGGTGGGCCAAGCAGACCGGGCGGATCGCGCAGGACCCGTCCCTGCGCCTCGGGGCCCCTCGCCGAGGTCGCCACCTGCCCGGCGTCCTGAAGAAGTCCGAGGCCGGCAGCCTCATGGAGCTGGCCGCCGTGGCCGCGGACGATGACGACCCCATCCATGTGCGCAACCGGGCGATGCTGGAGCTCCTCTATGCCAGTGGGATGCGCGTGGGGGAACTGACCGGGCTCGACGTCGACGACCTGGACCAACGGCGCCGGGTGGCCAGGGTGCTCGGCAAGGGCGCGAAGGAGCGGACGGTGCCGTTCGGCGCACCGGCTGCGGAGGCGCTGCGGGTCTGGCTCGAGCAAGCGCGACCCCGGCTCGCGACCGCCGAGTCGGGGCCGGCGCTCTTCCTCGGTCGTCGCGGCCGGCGCGTCAACCAGCGTCAGGTGCGCACCGTCGTCCACGACCTGCTGTCCCACCTGCCAGAAGCTGCGGACCTGGGGCCGCACGGTCTGCGGCACAGCGCGGCCACCCACCTCCTTGAGGGCGGCGCGGACCTGCGGACGGTCCAGGAGCTGCTGGGACACGCCAGCCTGGCCACGACGCAGGTCTACACCCACGTGTCGGTGGATCGGTTGCGCGCTGCCTACCGACAGGCCCATCCCCGCGCCTGACCGGCGCGCGTCAGACCGTCGTGCCCAGCCGGGCGAGCCGACGGGCTCCTTCGCGCAGCACGTCCTCCTGCTTGCAGAACGCGAACCGCACCAGGCTGGCCACCGGCTCGACGTGGTCGCAGAACGCGGACACCGGCACACCGACCACGCCGATCTCCTCCGGCATACGACGGCAGAACTCGACCGCGTCGGTCACCCCGAGGGGGGCGGCGTCGGCGATCACGAAGTAGGTGCCGTGGCTGGGCATGACCGGGAGCCCGGCGCTGGTGAGCGCCTCGACGAGGATGTCTCGCTTGCCCTGCAGGTCGGCTGAGAGGGAGTCGAAGAAGGAGTCCGGCATCCCCAGCCCGTGGGCGATCGCGGGCTGGAACGGTCCGGACCCGACGAACGTCAGGAACTGCTTGACCGCGCGCACCGCGCCGACCAGCTCGGGCGTGCCGTGGACCCAGCCGACCTTCCACCCGGTCACCGAGAACGTCTTGCCGCCCGAGCCGATCGTGAGGGTCCGGTCGGCCATGCCCGGGAGCGTCGCGATCGGGATGTGCTCGAGGCCGTCGAAGCTCAGGTGTTCATAGACCTCGTCGGAGATCACGATCGCGTCGTGCTCGTGGGCCAGTTCCGCGACCAGCTCGAGCTCCTCCCGGGTGAACACCTTCCCGGTGGGGTTGTGCGGGGTGTTGAGCAGCACCGCCCGCGTCTTTGGCCCGAACGCCGCACGCAGCGCCCCCTCGTCCACCGCCAGGTCGGGGAAGTGCAGCGGGACCGTGCGGCGTACGCCGCCGGCGAGGGCGATCGACGCGGCATACGAGTCGTAGAACGGCTCGAAGGTCACCACCTCCTCGCCGGGCTCCACCAGCGCGAGGACCGAGGCGGCGATCGCCTCTGTCGCCCCGACCGTGACCAGGACCTCGGTGTCGGGATCGACCTCCAGACCGTAGAAGCGGCGTTGGTGGTGAGCGACGGCCGCACGCAGCACCGGCATCCCGATCGCGGGGGAGTACTGGTTCAGTCCTGACGCGATCGACTCCCGCGCGATGTCGAGCAGCTCCTGGGGCCCGTCGGTGTCCGGGAACCCCTGACCGAGGTTGACCGCGTCGAACTGCAGCGCCCGCTGGGTCATCTCGGCGAAGATCGTGGTGCTGAAGCCGGTCATCCGCGTGACAAGGGGATTTCGCATGACCAGCACGGTAGCCGTAAGATGGATCGCACGTGTGGTGTGCCCGCAGCCGGGTGTGCCAGACGAATTCGCGCACGAGCTCACTGGTGCACCACCGCGACCTTCGGTCGTCGGAGCGGTATGCCGGGGCGCACCTCCGCAGTCTCGTCCCCTCCATAGGGGTCGGGTGGAGGTCGCCGCCCGTGCCAGGACCAACTGCACAACCAACAGAAAGCGAGACCTCGGCATGGCCGTCGTCACCATGCGCCAGCTCCTCGAGAGCGGCGTCCACTTCGGGCACCAGACCCGTCGGTGGAACCCCAAGATGAAGCGCTTCATCATGACCGAGCGCAATGGCATCTACATCATCGACCTGCAGCAGTCGCTGACCTACCTCAACGAGGCCTACGACTTCGTCAAGCAGACCGTCGCCCACGGTGGCACGGTGCTGTTCGTCGGCACCAAGAAGCAGGCCCAGGAGGCCATCGCGGAGCAGGCCACCCGGGTCGGGATGCCCTACGTGAACCACCGCTGGCTGGGCGGCATGCTCACCAACTTCCAGACCGTCTCCAAGCGGCTGAGCCGTCTCAAGGAGCTCGAGGAGATCGACTTCGACAACGTGGCCGGTTCCGGGCACACCAAGAAGGAGCTCCTGATGATGCGCCGCGAGCACGAGAAGCTCGAGCGCGCGCTGGGCGGCATCCGTGACATGGCCAAGGTTCCGTCGGCCGTCTGGGTCGTCGACACCAAGAAGGAGCACCTGGCCGTCACCGAGGCCCGCAAGCTCGGCGTCCCGGTCATCGCGATCCTGGACACCAACTGCGACCCGGACGAGGTCGACTACAAGGTGCCCGGCAACGACGACGCGATCCGTTCGGTCACCCTGCTGACCCGCGTCGTGGCGGACGCCGTCGCCGACGGTCTGATGTCGCGCGCGGGCGGTGGCTCCTCCGAGGAGGGCTCCGCCGACGCCGAGCCGATGGCCGAGTGGGAGCGCGAGCTGCTCGCTGGCTCTGACACGACCGAGGCTCCCGCCGCTGAGTCCACCGAGGCTCCGGCTGCTGCTGGGGCGACCGAGGCTCCCGCGGCTGAGCCGGCTGCTGCTGAGGCGACCGAGGCTCCGGCTGCTGCTGAGGCGACCGAGGCTCCCGCGGCTGAGCCGGCTGCTGCTGAGGCGACCGAGGACCAGGTCGCTCCGGCCGAGCAGGCCTGAGCCTGCCGGCATACCCCAAACCCCATCTCGAAGTTCCAGACGAAGGAGCGAACCCGATCCATGGCGAACTACACCGCCGCTGACATCAAGGCCCTGCGCGAGGCGACCGGCGCCGGCATGATGGACGTCAAGAAGGCTCTCGACGAGGCCGACGGCGACGCCGCGAAGGCCACCGAGATCCTGCGTGTCAAGGGCCTGAAGGGCGTGACCAAGCGTGAGGGCCGTTCGGCCTCCAACGGCATGGTCGTGGCCCACGTCGACGGCACCGTCGGCACCCTGGTCGAGGTCAACTGCGAGACCGACTTCGTCGCGAAGGGCGAGAAGTTCGGTGACCTGTCCGAGAAGGTGCTGGCTCAGGCCGTCGCCGTCGGCGCCGCAGATGCCGAGACGCTGCTGGCCAGCGAGCTCGACGGGCAGACCGTCCAGGACGTCCTCAACGAGGCGAACGCGACGATCGGCGAGAAGATCGAGATCCGCCGGGTCGCCCGCGTCGAGGGCGACCAGGTCGTGTCCTACCTGCACAAGACCAGCCCCGACCTGCCCGCGCAGATCGGTGTCCTGGTCGCCACCTCCGGAGGTGACCAGCAGGTCGCCCGTGATGTGGCCATGCACGTCGCGGCCTTTAGCCCGACCGTGCTGAGCCGTGACGAGGTCGACGCCGAGACCGTCGCCCACGAGCGTCGGATCGCCGAGGAGACCGCCCGCGAGGAGGGCAAGCCGGAGCAGGCGCTGCCCAAGATCATCGAGGGTCGTGTCAACGGCTACTTCAAGGAGAACGTGCTGCTCGACCAGCCGTTCGCCAAGGACCCCAAGAAGTCCGTCGCCCAGGTCGCCAAGGACGGCGGCGCAGAGATCACCTCCTTCGCCCGCTTCAAGGTCGGCGTCTGAGCCAGGCCTTCTCAGGCTGTATGTCGTGCGGCCGGGTCCCCGAGTGGGGGCCCGGCCGTTCGGTGTCCGTGCCCGAGGACCCGCGGTAGTCGGTACTGCCCGCCCACGGCATACTGCAGGGTGCGTGCCGTTGAAGTGGGCCGCACCGCTCCCGATGTGGCACTATCGAGCGACCGCTGACCGTCGTAGGACCGCAGGAGGCTTCGTGCCCGACAGCCTGACCACCACCGCCCACGAGGTCCGCCCGTCCACCGAGCCGGAACCGCTGATGACCGAGGTCCCTGAAGATCGTCCGCACGGCCGCCGGGTGCTGCTGAAGCTGTCCGGTGAGGCGTTCGGCGGCGGCGCGGTCGGCCTGGACCCCGACGTGGTGCGGGGCATTGCCCACCAGATCGCGCGCGCTGCTGCTGAGGGCGTGGAGATCGCGATCGTGATGGGCGGCGGCAACTTCTTCCGTGGTGCCGAGCTGCAGCAGCGCGGCATGGACCGTGCCCGGGCGGACTACATGGGGATGCTTGGCACCGTGATGAACTGCCTGGCCCTGCAGGACTTCCTCGAGGCCGAGGGGGTCGACACCCGCGTGCAGAGCGCGATCACCATGGGACAGGTCGCCGAGCCCTACATCCCGCGGCGCGCCATCCGGCACCTGGAGAAGGGGCGCGTGGTCATCTTCGGGGCCGGCGCCGGCATGCCGTACTTCTCCACCGACACCGTCTCGGCCCAGCGGGCGCTCGAGATCCACTGTGATGTGGTGCTGATGAGCAAGCACGGCGTGGACGGCGTGTATACGGCCGACCCGCGCACGAACCCCGAGGCCGTCAAGATCGACACCCTGACCTACGCTGAGGCGCTGGCCGGGAACCTGCGGGTCGTGGATGCCGCCGCCTTCAGCCTGTGCATGGACAACGGCCTGCCGATGCTCGTCTTCGGGATGGGCGGCGTGGACAGCATCACCCGCGCCCTGCGTGGTGAGAAGATCGGAACACTGGTTACCGCCGACTGACGGCACCGACCACGAGCAGCGAGCGTGCGCCCACCGGGGTGCAGCAGTCGACAAGGAGCACGAGCGATGTCCGAGATGATCGACCTGGCCCTGATGGAGGCCGAGGACAAGATGGACAGGGCCGTCGAGGTCGCCCGCGACGACATGGCCTCCATCCGGACCGGCCGCGCCCACCCGTCGATGTTCAACAAGCTGATGGTCGACTACTACGGTGCCCCGACCCCGCTGCAGCAGCTGGCCTCGTTCCAGATCCACGACGCCCGGACGGTGCTGATCACCCCGTTCGACAAGGGCGCGATGAGCGGGATCGAGAAGGTGCTGCGCGAGGGCGAGCTCCAGCTCAACCCCAGCAACGACGGCCACGCCATCCGCATCGTCATGCCGCAGCTGACCGAGGACCGTCGCAAGGAGTACATCAAGCTGGCCCGCACCAAGGGTGAGGACGCCAAGGTCGCGGTGCGCAACGTGCGTCGTGCCACGATGGACACCATCTCCCGGGCGGTCAAGGACGGCGACATCGGTGAGGACGAGGGGACCCGCTCCGAGAAGGAGATCGAAGTCCTCACGAAGAAGCACGTCGACCAGATCGACGACGTGCTCAAGCACAAGGAAGCCGAGCTGCTGGAGGTCTGAGCGGCCCACGACCCTCAAGGAGGAGGGACATGGAGGCTTCGTCGCGTCGCGCCTACCGGGCGCTGCAGCGGTCGAACCGGCCGGCAACCCCGAAGGGGCCGTCGCGCGCCGGCCGCGACCTACCCGCAGCCATCGGCGTGGGCGTAGCGCTGGGCAGTCTGCTCATCGCGACCGCGCTGCTGTGGCGCCCCTCGTTCGTGGCACTGGTCACGGTCGTCGTGGTGATCGGTTCGCTGGAGCTGGTCAACGCCCTGCGGGCCGGCCGCATGAACGTGCCGTTGGTTCCCGTCCTGGTCGGTGCCGCCCTCGTGCCGCTGGCGTATGTGGGGGGTAGCGATGCGCTGACCCTGGGCTACGGCCTCGTCTGCCTGGCCATTATCGTATGGCGGGCACTCGACGGCCCGGACCGGGCGACCAAGGACATCGCCGGCGGCGTCTTCATCGTCACCTACGTCGCGCTGATGGCGAGCTTCACCTCGCTGATGATCGACGCCCCTGACGGCGGGCGTCGGATCATCGTGTTCGCGCTGCTCACCACCATGAGCGACATCGGCGGCTATGCCGTGGGGGTCCTCGCCGGCAAGCACCCGATGGCGCCCTCGATCAGTCCGAAGAAGTCCTGGGAGGGCTTCGCGGGTTCCTTGGCGACCAGCGCACTGGCGGGTGCCCTGAGCGTCCCCCTGCTGCTCGGCGGGGACTGGTGGGCGGGCGCACTGCTCGGCCTGCCGGTGGCCTTCTTCGCCACGGTCGGTGACCTGTCGGAGTCCATCCTCAAGCGGGACCTGGGCATCAAGGACATGGGCACGATCCTGCCCGGGCACGGCGGGGTGATGGACCGTCTCGACTCGCTGCTGGTCTGCGCCCCGCTGGTCTGGATCATGCTCGGGTTGCTCGTCCCGGTGGCCTAGCGCGTCACCGTGGAATGGGATTCCTGGCCGGCGCCTGGGACACTGGAGCGCGATGACCACCGACCTGCCGATCCCCAGCACCCGTCCCGCACCCGGCACGCTGAACTTCAGCGCACCCCGACGCGGGAAGGCGCCGACCCATCTGGCCGACCTCGACATGGCGGCGCGCCGCGAGTGGCTCACCGACCTGGGCCACAAGCCGTTCCGCGCCGACCAGGTCTCGCGCCACTACTTCGAGCGGTTGGTGACCGACCCGGAGCAGATGACTGACCTGCCCAAGGACGTGCGCACAGAGCTGGTCGGCACGCTGCTGCCCAACCTCCTCACGCCGATCCGCAACCTGAGCACCGACGACGGTGCCACCGTGAAACAGGTCCACCGGCTGCACGACGGCGCTATGGTCGAGTCGGTGCTGATGCGCTATCCGGGTCGGGTCACGATGTGCATCTCGAGCCAGGCGGGCTGCGGGATGAACTGCCCGTTCTGTGCCACGGGTCAGGCGGGTCTGACCCGGAACCTGTCCACCGCCGAGATCGTGGAGCAGGTGGTGGCCGCGGCCCGGTACCTGAGGCACGGCGACCTTGCCGGCGGGGATGCGGGTGCGGGTTCGACGGAGGAGGCCCTGCGCGTCAGCAACGTGGTCTTCATGGGCATGGGGGAGGCGCTCGCCAACTACCGCAAGGCCATCGACGCGATCCACCGGCTGGTGGATCCCTCGCCCCACGGGCTCGGCATGTCGGCCCGGGGTATCACCATGTCCACCGTCGGCCTGGTGCCGGCGATCGACAAGCTGGCCCGGGAGGCGATCCCGGTCACGCTCGCCCTGTCGCTCCACGCACCCGACGACGAGCTGCGCGACGAGCTGGTGCCGATCAACACCCGGTGGAAGGTCGACGAGGCGCTCGACGCGGCCCACCGCTACTACGAGACGACCGGGCGCCGCGTCAGCATCGAGTACGCCCTGATCCGGGATATCAACGACCACGCCTGGCGGGCGGACCTGCTCGGCGAGAAGCTCAACGCCAG
>DATGRS010000279.1:0-27775 GCA_035303365.1 Ornithinicoccus sp. | reverse complement strand
AGTTGAAGTACTCCAGGATCGACAGCGTGGCCGGGAAGGTGACGCGCATGCCCTCGACGGACTCCTGGTCACCGTCCGTGAGCGGGAACTCGAGGACGGTCGCCTCCGGCAGCTCGACCTGGGACTCGCACACCAGGACCGCGGGAGAGCCGCTGATCTGCGTCTTGCCCTCGTACTCGCCAGCCGTGCCGGTGACCCGCAGCTGGTTACCCACGGAGACATCGGTGCCACTTGGGGCGTAGACAAAGATGCCGTCCGACGTCGCGGGGTTGTCATCCCCTGAGTCCTGGAGGTAGAACCCGTTGAAACCGCCGGTCTGGAAGTCGCCGACGACGACTCCCTCGATGGTGACCGGTCCGGGGATCGGGGTGGCGTCGCCGTCGCCCTGGACCGTACCGATAGCCATGGCGGGGTCACCGCACACTCCGCCGGGCGGGGGTGGTTCCTCCTCGTAGACCTCGTTGGGCGCTCCCGGGGTGTTCCATGCCTCACCAGGTGCAGGCGTCAGCCCGTCCTCGACGCCGGCCTTGTTGAAGGCATTGCGCACCCAGTCCGCGGTGGTGTCGGTGTCCGTGCCGTCAGGAATGCGCGAGGCGCCTCCTGGCACGAAGTTGACGCCGTCGTAACCATTGGCCAGCACCGTGTCGGAGTACGTGAGGTCCCCAGCACCTCCATCATCGATAGCGACAGAGTCGATAACGGTGAGGCCAGTCCCCTCGTCCAGGGCCCCGTCCTTGTCGGCGTCGACCACGTGCTGGTCGGTGTAACCCTCTACAAGCAGAAGGGTTAGCGTGCCGTTCTGGATCCTGCCGGTGGGCAGGTTTACGGCCCACAGGCCAGCCGCGTCCGTCGTGCCGACGCCATCCGCCGTAACAACGGTGCCCAGTGAGCTCGAGGCGACGTCACCCTCCACCTGCAGAATGCTGAGGTAGGAGTACTCCGTGCCCGCCTCGCCGTAGACCTCGAGGAACTCGACATCGTCGCCGGCCGTACTCACGGAGAACTCGTTGATGACGGGGCTCAGCGGCTCGGTCGGGCCACAGTCCGCGGTGTGCGCTCCGAGGCCATCGAAGGTGTCGGTGGCAAAGCCGTCCCACGACGAGCCCGGGTCGAAGACGTCAGTTGGATCCGTGTCGCCCGAACACACGTCGGCCTGACGACGGAGGGTGTTGTCCTCAGTGCTGACCAGACCGCTCCCCCACTGTGTGCCTGGGTCGAAGCCGACCTGCCCCAGGGAGTCGACAACCTGACTGTCGGCGCCCCGGAGGACCAGGGCGTCGTCACCATTCCACAGCCCCGCGCCGGTTGTCTGGTCAGCCACGGCGAGGATCTCTGGTGCTGCGGAACTGTGCGCGAACACGAAGACGTCGCCGGCTGTGATCGTCCCAGTCAGGTCGAGATTCAGGCTCGTCGAGCTCCCGTTGAAGAACACCTCCAGGCGGTATCCCGCCAGATCGACGTCCGCTCCGGTCCCGTTGTAGATCTCCAGGGCCTTGTTGTTGCTGGACCCCTCGATGTACTCGCTGATGATCAGCGTGTCGCCCGCAGCCGCGGGGGCGGGCGTTGTCGCTGCAGGAGCTGTCGGCGCCCCCAACGCGGTGACCGGGCTCACCAGCCCGGCTATGGATAGGGCTGCGGCGGTAGCTACCGCGCTGCGCCGTCGTGACTTCATTGTCATGGAGCATCCTCTGTCGAAGGGCAGGAAGAAGGCCGCGCCGGGCGGCCTCCTCGATGCAGACTAGTCATGCATCGGTATCCGCCGACAGAGGCTCTCCCGGCGGTAGGTGAATCCCAGGTGCCCTGTGCGCAAAGCGCCGAGTCTGCAGCCCAAGATCGTCCAGCCGGGCACTGGACTCTGGACCTGGCCCAGAGAGCAGCAGCGTCAGTCCGGCACCCGAAGGCGCCACATCCTGGGCAGGTGACGCCAGCGGCGACGGAGGTCCGGCTCGTCGCAGACGTCTCCGTCGATGTTCACGCGGAAGGCGTCGCCGGGAGTAACGGCCTCGACCACGACCTCACGTCCCCGCGTTGCGATGACGTCCTCCCGGTCGGTGTGCCGTCCCTTGCGCAGGTCTCGGGCGAAACCGAGCCGGGCGATCGCCGAGGTCCCCGTCGCCACGAGCACATCGACGAGCCCGTCGTCCGGTTCGGCGTCGGGCGCGATCGGAGTCCCACCGCCGACCGAGGACCCGAGGGCAAGGCTGACCATGAGCACCCGATCCGTGCCGTCCGCAACCGTCTCTCCGTCCACGACGACGCGCAGGTGCCATCCCTCGGAGGTCAGTCCGGCCCGCAGCGCCCCGACCGCGTATGCCGTCTTGCCGAGCCAGCCCTTGACCTCCGATGCGTGGGCGGTCGCCTCCGCGGCGATCCCGCAGTGGACGACGTTGACCACCACCCCGGCGTCGTCGTCGACGAGCAACCCGCGAGGAGCTGGCGGGCCGGTGACAGCGGTCCGGACCGCATCCTCCCAGCGCAGCGGGATCCCGGCGTCGCGGGCCAGGTCGTTGCCGGTGCCCATCGGCACCAGGCCCACCGCGCCGCACCGCTCCAGCAGCTGCTGCTCGTGCAGCTCCTGCAGCAGTCGGTTGAGTGAACCGTCGCCACCGAGGACGACCACATCCCGTCCGCCTCCCCCGTCCCCCGGGACGATGGAGGCCACCGCCTCGGTGTACGCGCTATCGGAAGCGGGGCGGCGCACCTCGATGCCTGACGGGCTCGCCGCGGTGAGCGCCTGGCACACCTCGTCAACCTGGTCGTGCTCCCCGCTGCCGGCCTTGGCGTTGGCCAGCACGAGAACGGCTCTGCGGCCGGTCATGGCGCAACCCTGGGCACGAACGGCTGCTCGGTGAGTAGCCCGCCCGGCAGGATGCGGACGCTCCCCCTCCGATGTACTGCGGCGCTGTGGCTCACGGGTACACCACTCCTTCCAGGTCCAACCAGCTGGCCATCTCCATGAGCTCCTCACCCAGCACCTCACGCGCCCCCACGGGCGCATCGGGCTCGAGGTGCAGACGGCGGACCAGCAGCTGACCGGTGGCCCGGTCGGCCTTGACGTCGACGCGCCCCACCAGCTTCTCGCCCCACAGGAAGGGAAGCACGTAGTAGCCGTAGACCCGCTGCGGCGCGGGAACGTAGATCTCGATCCGGTAGCGGAAGCCGAAGATTCGCTCCGTCCGGGCACGCTCCCAGACGAGGGAGTCGAACGGGCTCAGCAACGCCCGCGCGGCGACCCGCCGGGGACGACGCGCGGTCGGGTCGAGATAGGCCGGGCGGTCCCAGCCCCGCACCTGCACCTGCTCGACCTCGCCGAGGCGGACCAGCTCGTCCAGGGCCGGCCCCGCCGTCGACTGCCGGAGCCGGTAGTAGTCACGAAGGTCACCGGCGGTGCCGATGCCGTGGGCTCGGACCGCTCGGCGCATCAGCTCCACGGCGGACTCGAGCTCGTCCGGGGCACCCGGCGTCCCCGGGGCCCGGGCCAGGACCTCCGGAGGCAGGACGAACGACGGGGCCGCGTAGCGCCGTTCGAACTGGCTGTTGCGGCCCGAGCTGACGATCTGACCGGCCCAGAACAGGTGCTCCAGGCACTGCTTGACCAGCGACCAGTTCCAGCCCCAGTTGTCGCGTGCCCGGACGTCACCCGGTTCGACCAGTGCGTCGACCTCGCGCGCGGTGAGCGGCCCGCGCTGTAGCACGGTGTCCCGGACCGCCTCCAGGACGCCCGGGTGCTCCACCACGACCCGGCGACTCCACCCGTCCCCCGCCGCGCGAGCCATCCGGAACCCAAGGAACGGCCACGTCTCTGGCGGGATCAGGCTCGCCTCGTGAGCCCACGTCTCGACAAGGCGGCGCGGCGCCCTCGACCGGGGCCCGCTGCCATCACGTGCCCGGTCCAGCAACGCTGTGTCGTAGCAGCCAAGGCGCGAGTAGAAGGGAAGGTACTGGCTACGGCTGACCACGTTGACGCTGTCGATCTGCACGACCTGCACACGGTCGATCACCCGCTGCACGTGGCGCATCGTGGCCGCTTCGGGCCTCGGGTCGGCGAAGCCCTGCGCGGCAAGTGCGATCCGCCGCGCCTGCGCGGCCGTCATCCCGGCGGACATGTGCCGAATATAGACGAGGGCCCCGACAGGCGGGGCCCTCGTCGTGCGTCCGGGAGACACGTCATCTCCACGGCGCTGGGGGCGGTCCACCCCGCGCCGAGATGACGCTAGCCGGCGGCGGCCTCCTGGACCTCGGGCTCGAGATCGACGCGATCCGGCGACTCCAGGCGGAGCAGCCCGTAGGACCAGCCGCGCCGACGGTAGACGACGCTCGCCTGGTCGGTGTCCGCGTCGTGGAACAGGTAGAAGTCGTGGCCCACGAGCTCCATCTCGTTGAGGGCCTGCCCGACGCTCATGGGTTCGGACACGTGCACCTTCTCGCGCAGCTCGATCGGGCTGTTGCCCTCGGTGCCGAGGGCCTGCGCGACGGCCTCCTCGGGATCCTCCGGCACCCCGTTGGCGGAGGTCTCGAGGGGCACCTCGGTGGGCAGCGGGTGGGTCGGCAACCCGAAGGTTGCCTCGGCGACGGAGGCCTGGCGGTGCTTGCCGGTGTGACTGATCCGGCGGCGGTCGTTGGACCGGCGGAGGCGCTCCAGGAGACGTGTCATCGCGAGGTCGAGCGCGGCATACTCGTCGTCGGCTACCGCCTCGGCACGGACCACGGTCCGCCGGATGTAACACGTGATCTCCACGCGCTCGCTCGCCTTGGACTGACGGGGGTTGGTCTCGTGGGTGAGCACCACGTCGGTCCGGGACACCCGCGGCGCCAGCTGCGGGATCTTGTCGAGCTTTTCCTCCAGGTGGCGGCGGAAGCGGTCAGAAACCGTCTTCTTGCGGCCGGTCACGGTGATTTCCATAGGATCCTCCTCGAGCTGCGGAACGATGCTGAACCTTGGGCTGTCTCGGCCCTCTACCCGTCCGGCACCACCTCCTGGCGGCTCTCGGGACCCCTCGGGTTGCGCTTCCGGAGAGCTCCTCCGGCGACCGCCTCACGCGTGGGGCTTCCCATAGGCCGACACTAGCCCGGTTCCGGTCCGAATGACAGTGGACTGCTCCGGCGCGTGGCGGCCACCGTGACGGCCAGGACCGTGGCCGCTCCGGCGGCGCTCAGGGCCCGGGCCGCCTCCGTGAGGGTCGCGCCGGTGGTGATCACGTCGTCCACCACGAGGCAGCACGCGCCGGCCACCTGGCGGAGTCGATCGGGAGGCACCACCATCGCGGCAGCAAGGTTGGCGGCCCGTCCACGGCTGTCCAGCCCGGCCTGGTCCTCGACCGGCCGCCGGAGCCGGAGGGCATCCACCACTCGTGGTCGTTCGTTGATCGGCAGAGGACTCAGCGCGTGGTCTGACAGCGTGCGCAGGGGCCGGTCGCCCCGGCGTCGGACGTTCGCGCGGGACGAGGGTGTGGGGACCGCCACGACAGTGCACGACCCGTGTGCTGGCGCAGCCCGGTGGCTCACGAGTGCCGCCAGCACTGCCTCGGTGAGCGGACCCGCCAGCACCTGTGCCAGGTCGCGCCGACCGTGGTCCTTCCAGTTCACCAGCGCGGCCCGGGTCGGTCCGTCATACGGCAGGACGGTCCACACCGGCGGAAGCCCCGCCGGCATCGGCGTGGGCGTCCAGGAGCGGGCTGGTGGCGCGGCGGCCAGCGTCCGCTCGCAGGCCGGGCACCACGGCACGCCGGAGACGTCGCACCCACCGCACCGGACCGGCAGCACGAGGTCTCCCAGCGCCGACAACGTGGTGCGCGCTGCCGCTCCGAGCCTGGACACAGGTCTACAGATGCCAGCCCACGCGCGGGAGAGCAACCACGCCGGGCCGGTGGTGGACAGCCGTCCCCGTCCCCAACGGCTGAGGACGGTGGCCTCAGTTGCCCGGGATAATGACGTCCTCACCGTTGCGGGCGATGCCCCAGTCCGTGCGGTCCTGGGTGTAGATGCGTCCCTGCTCGCTCAGCACGATCAGCGCCGAGGTCTCCGCCGACGGCACGGCGCGCACGTCCGTGGCCTCGGACACCGAGCGCAGCGGCTCCAGCCAGCCACCGATGTGCACCACGTAGGGCCGGTCCACCGCGTCCGACGCCTGCCGCCCGAGCACGAGCAGCTCGGTCTGGGACGACCAGACCGCCGAGGAGATGCTGACCAGAGTGGGCGCGACCCAGTAGGGCTCGGTCAGCGCCGTGGCCCGGCCGTCCTTGTCGCGGACGATCCCGGTCAGCCCGATCCGGGCCTCATCCGAGTCCATGTCCTGCACGACGATGAGTGCCCGCTGGTCGTCGGCCGCGGGGCGGAACTCGGTCACGTTCTGGTCGTCCTCGAGCCACGGCGCCTCGAGGGGACGCGCCACCGCGCGACTCAGCGGCTCGCTCCGGGAGATCACCCAGACCCGCGGCCCGGTGGTGGAGCGGCCGGCGAACCACAGCCCGCCGGAGCGGTCGAAGGCCGGCGGGGTCAGCGCACTACCGATGCCCTCCATCCCGATGTCGGAGCCGTCTCGCCAGCGCCAGAGCTCGTCACCGGTCACGGATACCCCGGCGAACTCGCGCACCTCTGCGTCGGTCGCCAGGTCCTGCCACTTGATGGGCACGCGGGGCAGATCGGCGTCGACACTCAGGTCGTCCTGCAGCTGGTAGTGCAGCTCCATGACAGGGGTCAGCGTCACGGTGGTGCGCAGCAGCCCGTAGGGCACCTCCCACTCCGCCGGCCGGAACCCGGTCGTGGCGACGTCGGACAGCGGGTTCGGCACCCCCTCGATCTCCAGCGGACGCCCGTTGCTGCGCACGAGCACACGGCTCACCCCGGGTGCCTGCGTGAGCGTGCGGGTGAACTGAGCCATCAGCTCCCGCTGGTGCGTCCCGGAGGTGCCGAGCGAGAGCCCCCGCAGGTCCACGGTCGCCGTCCCGGACGCCGGGTCGACCGGCACTGCGCTGGCGACGAGGTGGAGGTTCTCGGAGATGCCGGTCTCCGCCGCGCCGACGAGGTAGTCCGGGACCGGGCCGATCTGGGCGGCGGCCAGGCCGGTCGGCAGTCCGTCACCACGGGGGAACCACCGCACGTCCGGCACGAGCAGTCCGGTGTCGGGCGTGACGTAGTAGATGGCGTCGGAGCGGTACTGCTGCTCGAAGCCGATCTCGGAGAGCCACACCCCGAACCCGTCGGGGAAACCGCTGATCCGCCACTCCCCGTCCACCTGCTGGATCGTGAAGCGGTGGCGCTGCGTGGCGCCCCTCGGCTCCTCCACCAGGTAGCCGTCCTGGTCGACGGTCCCGCGCACGGTCACCTCCGCCCGCACCGTGTCGCCGTCCATGCTCAGGCGCGGTTCGTCCTCGTAGACCAGCACCTGGCTGGTCGGGCTCCACTGTCGGGCCAGGTCACTGGTCAGGAAGGTCCGGGCCACCTCGTGGTCGTCGGCGAAGCTGCTGTTGGCGCGCAGGAAGTTGGCCACGATCTGCTCGGGAGTGGCATCCTCGTCCGGACCGACCGGCAGCGCCTGGACCTCCTGCACGGGGGCACCCTGCACCGGCAGGCCCGGCTCCACGGTCTGGCTGGTCGGCAGGCCGGCACAGGCCGACACGACAACCAGCAACGGGAGTATGGCGGCCAGCCAGCGGGCGCGTCGCGACGGGCGGGTCATGTGGTCTCCTCAGCTCCGGCACCGACGGTCTCGACGACGACGTCGGGCACCTGCACGTCATGCTCCGCGGCGAACTGCACGGGCTCCGGCTCCGACGAGATCGCGGTGTCCTGCTCGCGGGGCAGGGTCAGCCGGAACACCGCGCCCTCACCCGGTCGTCCGGCCACCTGGAGGTAGCCACCGTGCAGCCGCGCGTCCTCCAGCGAGATGGCCAGGCCCAGCCCGGTGCCCCCGGTGGTGCGGTTGCGGGCCGGGTCTCCTCTCCAGAACCGGTCGAAGACCATGGCTGACTGCTCCTCGGTGAGCCCGACCCCGTGGTCCCGGACACTGACGGAGACCGCTTCGTCCTGCTCGGCGAGGCAGATGTCGATCGGCTTGCCCTCCCCGTGGTCCAGCGCGTTGGCGACCACGTTGCGCAGGATACGGCTGACCCTCCGCTGGTCGATCTCCACGGGGACCGGGTCCTCGGGCAGGGACAGGCGGATCTCGGATCCCATGTGGTGGGACAGCGCGCTCAGCCCCTCGAGCACCTCGTGGATGACCCCCCGGAGGTCTATGCGCTCGATCTCCAGGTCTGCCGCGCCGGCGTCGTAACGGCTGATCTCCAGCAGCTCGGTGAGCAGGTCCTCGAAGCGGTCCAGCTCCTCATAGAGCAGCTCGGCGGCGCGGGCGACCGGTGCCGGGAAGTCATCGCGCGAGGCGTGGAGCACCTCACCCGCCATCCGGATGGTGGTCAACGGGGTGCGTAGCTCGTGGGAGACGTCCGAGACGAACCGCTGCTGCAGCATCGACAACGACTCCAGCTGGTGAATCTGGGACTGGATGCTGTCCGCCATCGTGTTGAAGGACGTCGCCAGCTGATCGAGCTCGTCCGACCCGTGCACCGCCAGCCGTTCGTCCAGGTGCCCACGGGCCATCTGCTGGCTGACCCGTGCCGCCTGCCCGACGGGCCGCGCCACCATGCTGGTCGCCACCCACGCCACCGCGCCCATGAGCCCGAGGAGTAGGAGCCCACCGACCGCGAACCACTGTCGGATCAGGTCGATCGTGGCCTGCTCACGGAACATCGGATAGATCAGGTAGAGGTTGTGGGGACCGGCACGAGAGATGTCGACGCGGGCTCCGACGATCACCGACGCCACGGTGCGCTCGGCACTGCCCAGCTCCACCTCGGTCACCATGACCTGCTGGTTGCTGGCGTCCGCCTCGAGCGCCTGGGCCAGCGCAGCCGGGATGTCGTTGAGGTCGATGTCGTTGGAGGCGAGGGTCGCGATGCGTGCGTCCCGGTCGTTCCCGAGGCTCCGGGTCAGCACGGTGCGGCGCTGCGCCTGGTCCGCGGGTGCGATCTGGCCGATGATCTCGCTGGCCGTGGCGTTCAGGCTGGTGTCGTCGCTCCGGTTGACGGCGTCGAACCGCTCCTGGGCGTTGCGCACCTCCTGGGCCGCGTCGGCGGTCGCCGCCGACACCGCCTGGCGGACCAGTCCCTCGGCGACCTGGCCGAAGAGGATGGTGCCGATGATCGCGGTGACCAGGGTGCCGAGGAGCATCGTGGTGACGATCACCCGCAGCCGCAGGGAGGAGCGCCACCAGGTGCGCACTCCCCCTGCTGCCTGCGCGGGGGTGCTCATGGCCTCAGTTCGGCCCTGCCTTGTAACCCACACCGCGGACCGTCAGCACGATCTGGGGGTTCTCCGGGTCCTTCTCGATCTTCGCGCGCAACCGCTGGACATGCACGTTCACCAGGCGCGTGTCACCGGCGTGCCGGTAGCCCCACACCTTCTCCAGCAGCGACTCGCGGTCGAAGACGTGGTTGGGTCGGGAGGCGAGGGCGACCAGCAGATCGAACTCAAGGGGGGTCAGCGGCAGCTCGGCACCCTCCCGCTTGACGGTGTGCCCGGCGACATCGATCGTCAGGTCCCCGACAGCGAGCTGGGATGGCTCGCGCC
The DNA here is from genome assembly GCA_035303365.1 of Ornithinicoccus sp. Taxonomy (GTDB): domain Bacteria; phylum Actinomycetota; class Actinomycetes; order Actinomycetales; family Dermatophilaceae; genus Ornithinicoccus. Next base: position 18,151 of record DATGRS010000279.1, on the reverse strand, counting down.
GGTCGCTGCGGCGCAGGCGCGCCCGGATCCGGGCCAGCAGCTCCTGGGGCTTGAAGGGCTTCACGACATAGTCGTCGGCCCCGGCCTCCAGGCCGGCCACCACGTCCTTGGTGTCCGTCCGGGCGGTGAGCATCACGATCGGGACGCCCGACTCGGCCCGCAGGTGCCGGCATACCTCCACCCCGTTGAGGGTGGGCAGCATCACGTCAAGCAGCACCAGGTCCGGGCGGAACTCACGAAAGAGCGCCACGGCCCGTCCACCGTCCGCGCAGTGGGCCACCTCCAGGCCCTCCTTGCGCAGCACGATGCCGAGCATCTCGGCCAGTGCCTGGTCGTCATCGACCACCAGTACGCGTGCGTTCACGTCTCACCTCAATAGCGGTAGTGCTCCGGCTTGAACGGCCCGGAGACGTCCAGGCCGAGATACTCGGCCTGCTTCTTGGTCAGCTCGGTGAGGTCCGCGCCCAGTGCCTCCAGGTGGAGCCGGGCAACCTCCTCGTCGAGCTTCTTGGGCAGGACGTGCACGCCGACGGGGTACTCCTCGGGGCGGGTGAAGAGCTCGATCTGCGCGAGCACCTGGTTGGCGAACGAGTTGGACATCACGAAGCTGGGGTGGCCGGTGGCGTTGCCGAGGTTCAGCAGGCGGCCCTCCGAGAGCACGATGATCGACCGCTCGTCACGCGCTGGGTGCTCGTCGTCGGCCTCCTGCGCCGGCAGTGTCCACTCGTGGACCTGCGGCTTGATCTCCATCTTGTCCACCCCAGCCACCCGAGCCAGCCCCGCAAGGTCGATCTCGTTGTCGAAGTGACCGATGTTGCCGACGATCGCCTTGTCCTTCATCGCCAGCAGGTGCTCGGTGCGGATGACGTCACGGCACCCGGTGGTGGTGATGAAGAAGTCACCGACGGCGACGACGTCCTCCAGGCGAGCCACCTGGTAGCCCTCCATCGCAGCCTGCAACGCACAGATCGGGTCGATCTCGGTGACGATGACACGGGCGCCCTGGCCTGCGAGCGCCTCGGCGCAACCCTTGCCGACGTCACCGAAGCCACAGACGACAGCGACCTTGCCCCCGATCAGCGTGTCCGTGGCCCGGTTGATGCCGTCGATGAGGCTATGGCGGCAGCCGTACTTGTTGTCGAACTTGGACTTGGTGACCGAGTCGTTCACGTTGATGGCGGGGAACAGCAGGTCGCCGGTCTCGTGCAGCTGGTAGAGGCGGTGCACACCGGTCGTGGTCTCCTCGGTGACCCCGCGGACGCCCTCGGCGATCGTGGTCCACCGCTCCGGCTGGGACTCGAGCGTCTCCCGCACGGTGTCGAGGATCACGGCATACTCCTCGCTGTCCTCGGCCGTCGCCGTCGGCACGGCCCCGGCCTGCTCCCACTGGCGCCCCTTGAGGACCAGCAGCGTGGCGTCGCCTCCGTCATCCAGGATCATGTTGGGTCCGTCGCTGTCCGGCCACTCCAGGATCTGGGTCGTGCACCACCAGTACTCCGGCAGCGTCTCACCCTTCCAGGCGAAGACCGGGACACCCCGCGGGTCCTCGGGCGTGCCGTCCGGACCCACGACGACGGCGGCTGCCGCCTCGTCCTGGGTGGAGAAGATGTTGCACGACGCCCAGCGCACCTGCGCTCCCAGCGCGACGAGAGTCTCGATGAGCACCGCGGTCTGCACCGTCATGTGCAGGGAGCCGGCGATCCGCGCACCGGCCAGCGGCTGGCTGTCGGCATAGCGCTCGCGCAGCGCCATCAGGCCCGGCATCTCGTGCTCGGCCAACCGGATCTGGTGCCGCCCTGAGGTCGCCAGGGACAGGTCCTTGACCTTGTGGTCAAACGTCATCGTCGGGTGCTCCGTCGGGTTGCAGGGGTGCGGCGCAGCCTCGTGCGCCGCCGGGGTGGTCATGGGTCCGCCCCGCAGGTCGTCTCCATCGTACGTTCTCCGCCGCGAAGAACCACGTCACCGACTTCTGGCGACGCGACAGGCCGTGGGCCGCGGGCCGGTCAGAGCCCGAGCAGGGCGTTCTCCACGACCTCGGCCAGCGCGGGGTGGATCCAGAACTGGTCGCGGGCCACCTCATGGGCACCCTGGCCGAAGGCCATCGCCTGGATGATCGGCTGGATCAGCGTCGAGGCGTGCGGCCCCATCAGGTGCGCCCCGAGGAGCAGCCCCGTCGACCGGTCCGCGACGAGCTTGACCACGCCGGTGGTGTCCTCCATCGCCCAGCCATAGGCGGTGTCGCCGTAGCGCTGCACCTTGACCGAGACGTCGTAGCCGGCCTCACGGGCCTGCTCCTCGGTCATCCCGATCATCGCCACCTGCGGGTGGCTGAAGACCGCCGCCGGCACGTTGGTGTGCACGAAGGACCGGAGGTCGTCGGGGTGGGCCAGGTTGTGGGCCACGACCCGGGCCTCATGGTTGGCCAGGTGCTTGAGCTGGAGCGGTGCGGACACGTCCCCCAGCGCCCACACCTCGGTGGCCGTGGTGCGGCCGTGCTCATCGACGACAACGCGGCCGTCGGGGTGGACCTGCACACCGGCCACCTCGAGCCCCATGCCGTCGCTGTTGGGAACCCGTCCGGTGGCCACGAGGAGGACCTCGACCTCGACCGCCCCGGCCCGGCTCAGCTCGAGGCGCACGCCCGTCTCCGTGCGGCTGGCGGCCGTGACCTCGGTGTTCAGCCGCAGGTCCCACTGCTGCTGCGCCTGCTGCGTGAAGAGGGTGCCGACCTCTGAGTCCAGCCGGTGCAGGAGGCGGTCGCCACGCTGGATCTGGGTGACGGACACCCCGAGTGCGGAGAAGACGTGCGCGAACTCGGCGCCGATGACGCCACCGCCGACGATCGCCATGCTGTGGGGCAGCTCGTCCATGCGCATGACCGTGTCGGAGGTCTCGAAGGGCACTCCGCTCGCCGCGATCGCCACGGGGACCGTGGCCCGGCTGCCGGTCGCGATCACCACCTGCTCGCCGGTGATCCGGTGGCGCTCCCCGACCGTATGACGACCGCCCGGGTTGGTGATCTCCACCTCGAGCTCGCGATCGCCCACGAAGGTGGCGTGTCCCAGGTAGGCGGTGGTCTGCGGCCCCGTGACGCGGTAGTCGCGACCGCTCTCGGAGATCGGGTCGATGCGGTCGAAGATCCGGTCGCGGATGTCGCGCCAGCGGACTCCGTCCAGGGTTGCGTCGATGCCGTAGCGGGACGCCTCCCGGATCGTCGTGGCCACGTCCGCGGCGTAGACGAACATCTTGGTCGGGATGCAACCGACGTTGAGGCACGTGCCGCCGAAGATGCCGCGCTCGATGACGGCGACCTTCTTGTCCCGGAAGTCGGGGGTCACCAGGGAGTTGCCCGAACCGGATCCGATGACGATGAGGTCGTAGTCAGCCACGGCGTCAGACTACGTTCCGGCCCGGCGGCCGACGCACCCGACGAGGCCGGGAACCCGGTCAGCGCAGCTGAGCCCGCACGGCCTGCAGACCGACGACGACCTCGGCGAAGGTCGTGGACAGCGGCGCCAGCCCGAGCCGCAGACCGTCCGGGGGCCGGAAGTCGGGGATGACGCCCTGCTCCCACAGTCGTGCGGTGACCCCGGCGAAGTCGTGCCGGCGGATGGTGATGTGCCCGCCCCGCCGCTCGTGCTCGCGGGGAGAGGCGATCGTCACGCCGAGCTCGTCGGGCCAGGACTCCACGATCCGCCACGCGAGATCGGTCAGGGCCAACGACTTGGCGCGCACGGCGGTGATCCCGGCATCGGAGAGCATCTCGAGGGACAGTCGCAGGGGCACCATCCCGACTACCGGCGGCGTGCCGCTGACCAGCGACCGGATGCCCACGGCCGGCTCGTAGCCGCGCTCCATCAGGAACGGGTCGCGCCGGCCCATCCAGCCCTGGATCGGCTGCCGCACGCTGTCCTGGTGGCGCGTGGCCAGGTAGGCGAACGCCGGTGACCCGGGGCCGCCGTTGAGGTACTTGTAGGTGCAGCCGACCGCGGCGTCCACGCCCCACGCGTCAAGTGCCATCGGGACCGAGCCCGCTGAGTGGCACAGGTCCCAGAGGACCAGCCCGCCGGCGTCGTGGACCACCTGCGTGATGCTCGGCGCGTCGGCCAGGTAGCCCGACCGGTAGGCCACGTGGCTGAGGAGCACGACGGCGGTGCGCTCCCCCACGACCTGACGCACCTGGTCGGTGCTGACACCGGTGGCGGGGTCGACGTCGATCCACACCAGCTCCATGCCGCGCTCGGCGGCCACTCCCTCGGCGACGTAGCGGTCCGTGGGGAAGTTGTCGGTGTCGACGACGATCTGCGTGCGCGCCGGGTCGGCGGCCAGCTGGGCGTCAACCAGCCCGCGCAGCACCTTGTAGAGCAGCACGGTGGTCGAGTCGGCGACGACCGTCTGGCCGGCTTCGGCGCCCAGTGCGGCCGCCGCGATCGTGTCACCGGTCTCCTCGGGCCAGCGCATCCAGGCCTCGTCCCAGCTCCGGATCAGCCGGGTTCCCCAGTCCTGCTCCACGAGGCGCGCCATCTCCTGCGCGGTGCCCCGCACCGGCCGACCGAGGGAGTTGCCGTCGAAGTAGGCGGTCACCCCCGGGGCCGGTTCGAACCGGTCGGCGTACTGCGCCAGCGGGTCGCTCGCGTCGAGGTCACGGGCGACGGCGACCCAGTCGGCGTCGTCCCCGACCCGGATGGACGCACCTCCGACAGACCGCTCAGTCATGGTGGTAGCCCTCGGGTTCGACGTCCTGGATCCTGGTGCGCACGGCATACAGCTCGGGGAAGAAGGTCAGGTCGAGCGCGCGGCGCAGGAACGGCACGCCGGAGGAGCCGCCGGTGCCCCGCTTGGAGCCGATGATCCGCTCGACGGTCTTGAGGTGGCGGAACCGCCAGAACTGGAAGTTGTCCTCCACGTCCACGAGCTCCTCGCACATCTCGTAGACACCCCAGTGCTGCTCCGGCGCCGCATAGATGCGGCTGAACATGTCGACGAGGTCCTCGTTGAGCTCGTGCGGCTGCGACCAGTCGCGGTCCAGCACCTCGGCCGGCACGTCGTGACCCTGCCGAGCCAGCCACCTCAGCACCTCGTCATACAGGCTCGGCTCGTGCAGCAGCTCCGACAGCTCGGCGTGCACCGCCGGGTCGTGCTCGAACACACGCAGCATCTCGGAGTTCTTGTTGCCGAGCAGGAACTCGACGGCACGGTACTGCCAGGACTGGAAGCCGGAGCCGGTCGCCAGGAAGGACCGGAACTGGGCGTACTCGCTTGGGGTCAGCGTGGCCAGGACCGTCCACTGCTCGGTGAGCACGACCTGGATGTGCTTCACGCGGGCGATCCGCTTGAGCGCCGGCTGGGGCTGGTCGGCCCGGATCAGCTCCCGCGCCGAGCGCAGCTCGTGCAGCATCAGCTTGAGCCACAGCTCGGAGGTCTGGTGCTGGATGATGAAGAGCATCTCGTCGTGCCGCATCGGCACCGACCGCGGATGCTGCGCGGACAGCACCCGTCCCAGGTCGAGGTACTCCCCGTAGGACAGGTTGCGGGCAAAGTCCCGCTCGATCCCCTCCTCCAGGGGACGCTGGCTGGTCTGCCTGGACCCGGACTCCTGCTGCTGGTCGGTCACGCGAACCTCCTGGTATCTGTGGCGCTCTCCCACCGTATCGCCGGGGCTGCCGCGTGCGGCAGACCCGCCAGCCTGCATACTCGGGCTGTGTCCTCCGATCAGCTCTCCGGGCCCGCGACCGACGCGGACGTGCCGACATGGGTCAGCGACCTCGGCCTGCCCGGCCTGGCGGACATCCACGTGCACTTCCTGCCCGAGCGGATGCTGCAGCGGGTGTGGGGCTACTTCGACGCGCACGGCTGGTCAGTGGGCGGCGACTGGCCGATCCACTACCGGCTCTCGGAGGCCGAGCGGCTGGCCAGGGTGCGCGCACTGGGCCTGCGGGCGGTCCCGGCGCTCACGTATGCGCACAAGCCCGGCATGGCGGCCTGGCTCAACGAGTGGTGCGAGGACTTTGCGCAACGCGTGCCCGACGCGGTTCCCTCAGGGACGTTCTTCCCGGAGCCCGAGGCGGCCGCCTATGTGCCCGAGGCTCTGGACCGCGGCGTCCGACTGTTCAAGACGCACGTCACAGTCGGTGGTTTCGACCCGACGGACCCGCTGCTCGACCCCGCGTGGTCCGCCGTGCAGGACGCGGGCGTGCCCGTGGTCCTGCACGCCGGCTCCGGGCCGCACCCTGGGCGGCACACGGGTCCTGAGCCGGTTGCCGCGCTGTTGCGGCGCTTCCCCCGGCTGGTCCTGGTCATCGCGCACCTGGGCATGCCGGAGCATCACGCGTTCGCCGACCTGGCCGAGCAGTATCCCGGGGTGCACCTGGACACGACGATGGCCGGGACGGACTACGTCGAGTCGCGCGCACCGATGCCGGCCGACTACCTGCCCCGGCTGTCGCACCTGCAGGACAAGGTCGTGCTCGGTGCGGACTTCCCGAACATCCCCTATCCCTACGCCCACCAGCTGCAGGCACTGGCGAGGTGGGACCTGGGCGAGGAGTGGCTCCGGGACGTGCTCTGGCACAACGGGGCCCGGCTCATGAGTCTCGCCACACCGGGCGGCTAGCGCCTAACGCGTCCGGTCGTTGAGGTCGGCCACGTGCGGGGACACCGACGGGTCCAGCCCCAGCCCGAGCGCCAGGTAGGTCGCCGTGAAGTCCACCGTGGCGACAAGCTCGGCCAACCGGGTCAGCGGACGGCCGGGCTGGGCGATCACGTCCATCACCCGCACACCGGCCTCCCGCGCCGTCTCCAGCACCGCGTCGGTCAGCGCCTCCGCCCGCACCGACTCCTGGGTGGGCGGGTCGACAGGGGCGTCCCGCAGGGTCAGCAGCCCGAGGTGCGGCAGGGACGGCCCGTCCAGGTAGGGGTCGGAGAAGATGTCGCCGGACCGGCCGCGGGGCTTCTCCGCGAGGTCACCCTCCGGCTCGTCGAAGTGGTGCGGCTCCCAGCCGCTGGTGTCGATGTCGCCCAGCCGGATCCGGCCGGCGTCGTAGGTGCCGGGCCGCTGGCCGCCGAGGGTGGTGTAGGGCCCGTCGAAGCACGCGACGATCTGGCTCGCGGCGTCCGGGAGCTCGCCCCAGCTCGCCGGGATCCGGGCGGTGCGTGCCAGCATCGATGACGCGCGCGCCGCCGCGACTCCGCTCAGCGGGCCGTCCCCCAGGATCATCGGCACCGTCTCGGCCAGCTGCAGGGCCAGGAGCTTGGCCGGGTTGACGAAGGACTCGGAGGTCGGACGGTAGGCCTCCGCCGCCTCGTCCAGGCGCACGGCGACCTCGGTCATCGCGTCAGCCGGGGTGTCGATGATGCCGATCTCGTCCGCACCCAGCAGCACCGGGACCAGCAGGCTCCACAGCGCCGTCCGTGAGCTGGTCCGCGAGCGGCCCACGCCGATGTGCACCCCCCGGGCGCGCCGGCATACCTCCGCCAGTGGTGAGTCGTCCGCACCCACCGTGAGCAGCGAGGCGCCGCGCCGAGCCGCCTCGGCGGCGATGCCGAGCGGGCCGGGCGCCCGGCCGGACAGGGACACCGCGACGACGAGGTCGAGCGGCCCGACCCAGCCGGGGAGCGGCAGGTTCCGGCGCGCCTGGACGGGGACCGGGGAACCCGGCTCGGCCAGTAGCTCGAGGATCTCGGCTACCAGCGCGGACCCGCCGAGGGCGGCCACCAGCACGGAGCGTGGGCGGTCGAGGCGGGCCAGCCGGTCGATGCCCGCCTCCTGCGCCAGGGTGACCGACTCACGGACCTGCGCGCCGGCGGTCGCCAGGGCACGCAGGGTCTGACGACCGTCCTTGCGGAGCAGCTCGTCGGGGTCGTCCAGGAGTGCGTCGTCGATATGCGGTGGCATCTGTGGCCTCAGCGGGTGATGGTCGTGGCGTCGCTCTCGAGCAGGACGGGGATGCCGTCCGTGATCGGGTACTGCCGCCGCTGACCCGGGCCGCCGCAGTCCTCGGCGCACTCCAGGACCGGCTCACCGGTCTCGCTCGTGGCATCGACCAGCTCGTGCCGGCCGACGGGGCAGCGCAGGATCTCGCGCACCCAGGGTTCGATCGCGTCAGTCATGTGCGCACCATCCTCAGTACCTCGTCACGGACACTGGCCATGGTGGCCTCATCGGAGGCCTCCACGTTGAGCCGCAGCAGCGGCTCGGTATTGCTCGGTCGCAGGGACAGCCACCAGAAGTCCTGGTCAGCGGTCCCCATGGTGAGGCCGTCGAGCAGGTCCACCGTCGCGCCCCGCTCCTCACCCCAGGCGCGCACGCGGGCCACTGCCGCGGGGACGTCCTGGACCCGGGAGTTGATCTCACCCGAGCCGACGTAGCGTTCGTAGGGGCGGACAAGCTCCGAGAGCGGGCCTGCCTGCGCACCGAGCGCAGCCAGGACATGCATCGCTGCCAGCATGCCGGTGTCGGCGAACCAGAAGTCCCGGAAGTAGTAGTGGGCCGAGTGCTCGCCACCGAAGACGGCGTCGTGCTCGGCCATGACCGCCTTGATGTAGGAGTGCCCGACCCGCGTGCGCACCGCTCGCCCGCCGGCCTCCGCGATCGTCTCGGGGACGGAGCGCGAGCAGATCACGTTGTGCACCACCACGACGTCGGCGCGGTCCACGCCGGCAGCCGCCTCGGCGTCGATCTGGCGGGCGGCGACCAGCGCGGTGATGGCGCTGGGCGTCACCGGCGCGCCGCGCTCGTCAACCACGAAGCAGCGGTCCGCGTCACCGTCGAAGGCCAGACCGATGTCCGCGCCGTGGGCGAGCACCGCCGCCTGCAGGTCTCGCAGGTTCTCCGGCTCCAGCGGGTTGGCCTCATGGTTGGGGAAGGTGCCGTCCAGCTCGAAGTAGAGCGGCACCACCTCCAACGGCAGGCTCGACCGTTCCAGCACCGCAGGCACGGTGAGACCGGCCATGCCGTTTCCGGCGTCCACGACGACCTTGAGCGGTCTGCTGTCCGACAGGTCGACCAGGGAGTGCAGGAAGTCGGCGTAGTCGGTCAGCAGGTCGGCTTCCTCGATCGTGCCGACCCGTCCCGTGCCGGGGAGCGCGTGGTGCTCGCCACGATCCAGTAGCCACTGTGCAAGGTCGCGCACCTCGGCCAGTCCGCTGTCGAGGCCGACTGGGCGCGCGGCACTACGGCACAGCTTGATGCCGTTGTAGTCCGCCGGGTTGTGGCTCGCGGTGAACATCGCTCCCGGGACCGAACGGGCACCGCTCGCGTAGTACAGACCGTCGGTGGAGCACAGGCCGATCATCGTCACGTCGACACCCTGCGCGGCAGCCCCCGACGCGAACGCGCGGGACAGCTGCGGGGAGGACGGCCGCATGTCGTGACCGATCACCATGCTCCGTGCGCCCTCAGGGATGACGACGACCTGCGCGAAGGCGGAACCGAGTGCTGTCGCTACGACCGGGTTGAGCTCCTCCGGGACGAGCCCGCGGACGTCATACGCCTTGACGAAGTCCTGGAGGCGGGGTGCGATCACCCGGTGAGCCTAACGGTCGCGGAGCAGGCGCAGGTGACCCCGTCGTCCGATCTCGGTCACCGTCGCCTCGGCCGGGCGCAGTGGTCCACGGTCGTCGGTGCGCACGGCCTTGTGCTCGCGGACCGCCTCGGCCAGCGCCACCAGGTCGTCCGGCGGCTCCTCCCCCATCTGGAGGCGCACGATGTCCCAGCCACGGGGAGCCGTCAGCCGCTGGGCGTGCCCGTCGCACAGGTCGTAGGAATGCGGCTCGGCGTAGGTGGCCAGCGGCCCCAGCACCGCGGTCTGCTCGGCGTAGACATAGGTCAGCGTGGCGAAGGCCGGCTTGCCACACGCGGTCTTGGAGCACTGACGAGAGATAGCCACGATGCAAGATCGTATGCCGTCCCACCGACTCTGTGCGTCAACCACGCCGGGGGTGCTGCGCCACACCTTGCGCGCCCTCCACGGCACAATGTGAACGTGCGCCGACCCAGAGACCACGGCCGCGGAGACAGGTGACCTGTGCCGAGCCCCAGAAGCGCCGAGCCGCCCCCGCGACGCCGAGACCGCCGGGGGCGCGGACTGCGCGGTCCCCTGGCCTGGCCACCCGTGCCGGTGATGACGAGCCGCTCGGCCCGTTTTGACGACCTGGTCCTGGACGCGGTCCAGCTCATTGAGCGCCGGATCGGCCGTGAGCTGACCGAGCTCGAGGTGGCCGTCGAGGAGGTGCCGCCCACCGATCCGGCTCCCTGGGAGTCGGGCATTGCGCTGGGTCGCCTGTTCCCGGCCGAGGGGCAGTCCTCTGCGCGAGTCGTGCTCTACCGGCGGCCGGTGGAGTCGCGGGCGGGGCACGAGGACGAGCTGGCGACACTGGTGCACGAGGTACTGGCCGAACAGGTCGCGGACATGCTCGGCATGGACCCGGAGGACCTCGCCTGAGCCCAGGTCAGCAGCACCCGACCGCGATCGCGAGGGCTCTGGAGCACCCCCATGCGTGAACGGCGCCTCCCACATCGGTCAACAGCACCCACCACACCTCCTAGCGGGCATCGCGCCACGAGAACGAGCCTGCGCATGTCGTGTCCGGCGTGGCTCACGGCTGCCAGGGAGTGACCGACCGCACCTGTCTGGTGACCGGCGCCTCCGGCAGCGGCATGCCCGCAACCAGGACTCCCTGGCCGTCCTCGAGCGTCGTGGCGACTGCGGCCGAGGCCGAGCCGGTGATGATGTGGACCCACACGCTGTCGGTGTCCGGCTCCAGGTCGATCGTCACGGCGCCTGCGGCTGGGACGTCGACCTGTTGGGTCGCGACCTTCCCGTCGGACACGGTGGCGACCTCCGCACCCGCGCCGTCGATGGAGGCCAGCGAGAGCTGACGGCCCAGCGCCGCGTCGCCCGCCGCATCCGAGTCACCCACGAGCGGCAGAGGTGCGCCCAGCAGGGCGGTGGAGGGCGTCGCAGCGGGCAGCCACGCCAGGTCCGCGACCGAGGTCTCGTCCGAGCGTCGCTCGACGTGCGCCGCCGCCACCACCGGGGTGTCGGCTACGACCTCGACGGCGTGGGTGCCCTCCGGCAGGTCCGACACGTCGATGTCAGCCACCGCGCCAGCATCGACGTTGGTGACGTCGTTCGTGACCCGCTGCGGCCCGGTGGCAGTCAACGCCCGGAGCTGGACGATCGCCTGCTCGTCGCCCGGCACCGCGACGCGGATGCTGACAGAGTCCGCCGACTCGGGTCGTGGCGCCTGCACGGCCGGGATGAGCAGAGTCGTCGCAGGTGCCGATGTGGCGGTGGTCAGCTCCAGGCCGCGGTCGAGCGTGCCCTCCAGCCAGCGGTCCGCCAGGGCTGCCATGACCGGGCCTCCCGCCGTGGTGATGTGCACGACCGGGCGCTGCTCACCGGGAGCCAGGGCGTCCAGCAGCACGACCTCGCGGCCCGCCGGCGCCACGACGATCCCCCGGCCACCCACGACCTCGACCGGGCCCGCCGCGCCGAGCACCTCGACGTTCGCGGTGACCGGGTTGCCGGTCGGGTTCACGAGGATCAGCCGCTCGACCCGGCCCGCTTCCGCACCACCGGCCACCAGCCAGGTGTCGTCCCGGGGTGGCAGGCAGGCGGTGGTCGACAGTCCGCGCTGCTGCTCCTCGAGGTCGACCGCCAGCTGTGAGGCGGCGAATCCGGCTGCCAGTGCCCCCTGCGCGGTGCCCCTGCCCCACGTGGCCCCGTCGATCTCAAGGTCACGAGAGGTTCCCCGCTGACCGATCGGCATGGTCGGTCCCTGCGGGGTCGCAGCGATCGTCCCCTCTCCCGCTCCGGACGGGTCGACAACGTCGGGCAGGACCTCGACCGGCGCGCTCCCCGCAGAGATCGAGACACGCTGCTGCGGCTCCGGGATGGTGGGATCCGCCAGGCCCACCTGACCGGGACCGGGACAGACGACGGTGCTCCCGGTGACCACCGCCACCGCCGCCGCCTGGGCCGGTGCGACGTCGGCGCCAGCCTCCTTGCCCAGCGCCCCGGCCAGGTCGACGGTGCCCACCTGTCCGGACCCTGCGGCATACGCCAGCAGGGCGGCGGCGCCGGCTAGGGCAGCTGCGCGGGCCCATCGGGCCGCCGCCCCCTTCCGCCGTCGCCGAGCCGCCGCGGCCGGGTCGTGACCGGGGTGTGCCGGGTCGTCCTCGGGATGGCGCCGCGGCTCCCGGTGGAAGTCCTCGACCGTCTCGCCATCGGAGGAGTCCTCCGCGCCGGGCTCGGTCTCCGTATCCGGGTCGCCCTCATAGAAGAAGTCGTCGACCTTGGCATCGTCGTCCGCGGGAGCCCCGGCGCGGGGCCGTCGCTTGTCGTTGCGCGACATCAGCCGTCCTTCCGGTCCTCGCTCTGGCACCCGCCGGGGGGCAACATCTGCGAACGGCGCGTCATGGGTTCAGCCTCCTGCGTCGGGTGCCGAACGGCAGAGCCAGGAAGAGGACGAGGACCGCGAGCGCCCCGGTGGCGAGGCGCCACGTGACGTCCGGCTCAGGCAGGTCAACGGCGAGCTGGCCGGCGGCCCCGGGAGCGACGGGGTAGCGCAGCGGCCACTGACCCGCCACCGGTTGCAGCAGGTGGCCGCTGGCGCGCACCTCCGCGACCGACGCCCAGCCGGACGCCTCCGAGATCTCGAGCGCCGCCGTCGTTTCGGGCGGCTCGACCGTGCTGCGCAGCGTGCTGTGCGGACCGTCGACCGGCACGACCGCCACCGGCGCCCCCGCGTCGTCCACGAGCCTGACCCGGGACGGAGGGACGAGGGCGTCGTCGTCGCCGGAGCTGCCCACCCGCCACAGCAGCTGCTCGTCGGTGGAGGTGACGCGCGTGAGCTCGGCCGTGGCGTCCAGGGTGGCCACGAGCGGGTCCTCGGCTGCGGCACGGAGCCCGACGTAGCCGACCCCCAGGTCGAGCAGCGCCTCGTGCGCTGCTCCGGAGTCGGTGGCGCTGCCCCCCTCGGTGACCGCAAGCACCGCACTGCCCAACGCCGCGCGAGCCGGTTCCGAGACGTCGGCTTCACCGTGCACGAGCTGGGCGACGTGGTCTCGCACCCACAGGCCGGGTTCCCGGCCCACCAGTCGGTAGGTCACCGCGTCGTCCTCCACGCTCAGATCGAGGATGCGCAGCGCCTCCGGCCCGGCCGCCTGCGCGTCCACCACTGCGGGGTGGGGCCGTGCTGCCTGGCTGATCTGCGGTCCGACGCCCGACCAGGCCGACCAGACCAGGGTCCCGAGGCCGGCCACCGCCACCACGCCGGTGAGCACGGCGACCAGGGGAGCGTGCCACGGCGCTCGCCCGGCCGGGTGCGGCAGCTCCACCGCCTGGGCGGCCGCCAGCAGCAGGCACGCGGCGGTCACGCTGACGAAGAGGCCCTGCCAGGCGGTGACCACGTCGCCGGCGGCGGACTGCCCTGCGGGGAGGACCCCCAGTTGCACCAGCGGCGCCCCGAGCGCCGCTGCCAGACTGATCAGCGCCCCGACCAGCAGCGCGCTGGCGCGACGCCCGCGGTGGCCTCGTCGCACGGCGCCACCGATCGCCAGCAGGATGAGTGGAACCGTCCAGAAGAGTGTCGGTGACAAGCCTCCCCCGGGGTGCAACAGCACGGTCTGCCAGGGCACTGAGGCAGCGGGACCGGTGACCCCCGCGCCGGGGCCGCCCAACGCAAGACGTGGATCAGCCGCGACCTCCCGGAGCCAGGGGCCGGTCAGCAACCACGGCAGGACGGCCAGCAGCAGTCCGCGCAGGCGGCCCCATCCCGGTCCGAAGAGGACCAGGACCAGGCCGGCGACCGACGTCAGCACCAGCACAGCCGGCGTGAAGAGGCCCACGAGCGCCGTGAGGAGCACGGTGGCGAAGGTGGCCGAGGCACGCTGGACTCCATGTCCCCGCGAGCCCGCGACGATCACCCCGGCCACGATGAGGGGCAGGGCGACGTGCGCGATGACGGGACCCAGTCGGCCCTCGTCGACGGCGGTTGACAGCGGTGTCATCCCCGCCCAGACCAGACCCGCGACGGCCCGGATCCACCGCGCACGCACCCCCACCCTCGTCGCGAAGTATGCCGTCACGACGGACAGCGGAATCGCAGCGAAGAGGATCCAGGCGACGGTGACTGCCGCCGGTGAACGGCTTTCGTCGACCCAGGGCAGCAGTTCGACGAGCCAGGTGAAGCCCGACATGGGCAGCAGCCACGGGGCCGGTTCCGCCGCACTGCCGAGCCCCGCCCCCCGCCACGGCCCGACCCAGGAGTGCCACAGCTCGGACCAGTCGCTCGTCACGGGATGCACGTGCCCGCCGCTCACCCCGAAGCTGCCGCCGGACAGGGCCGCCAGCAGGTCGCGCCAGCGCACCAGGGCAGCACCCACTCCGAGCAGCGCGGCAGTCACCAGCGGCCAGCTCCACCACGACTGGAAGCGGCTCGGTGCGGTCTCCAGCGACTCCGCCTCGGCCGAGACGGGGCCTGTCTCCAGGGTGCCGGCGGCGCGCCGGTTGTCTCGGTCCGCCAGGGCGCCGTGCACGGTGTCGGTCGTGCCGTGCCAAGCGCTGGATGCCGGGGCGAACAGCCCCCTCAGATCACGGTGTCGGACCCGCTGGCGGCCACGAAACCGCCACCGTGCGCCCGCACCGCGCCAGGGAGAAAGGACGGCCCCGGTGTCGGCGAACTCCGCGGCGGACTCGGCGGGGCGTTTGACCAGCAACAGTCCCAGCCCCGCCAGTACGGAGGTCAGCAGGGTCGCCAGCGCGCGGAAGGGCGCGGACCACCACGCTCCGCGGGCCAGTGCGATCTGCCGTGCCCGGCGGCGCGTGGAGTTCGGGCGGGGCGAGTATCCGTTCTCGCCCTGCCGCACCACGGCGTCGGTGGCGACAACAACACGGTGGCCCCTCAGGTGGCTGCGCCAGGAGAGGTCCAGCCCCTCCGTGCCCTCGTCGAACGCCTTGTCAATTCCCCCGACCTCGTCCAGCACGTCGGTGCGAATGAGCATCCCTGGCATCGGCACCCCGATGACGTCCACACGGTGGTCGTGCTGTCCCTGGTCGAGCTCGCGTGCGACGTCGGTGTCGAGGAGCCGCCCGCCGCGGGTGATGCGATGCCCGACCGACACGAGGCGCCTGGGGTCGTCGGCGCGGACGAGCTTGGGACCGACGATGCCGACGCCGCTGGACCGGCGCGTGGCCTCGATCAGGTTGTCGAGGGCGTCCGGCTCGGGGACCGAGTCGTCGTGCAGGATCCACAACCAGTGCCCTGGACCGACATCCAGGTCGGCCCGCGCATCCTCGATCACACGCCACAGGGGCACGTCGTCGGACGAAGACGCCGGGTCCCTGACGACGAGCGTGACACCGTCCTCCGCGATGAGGGGATGCTGGCGCGCGTCGGCGATCTCTGTGTCGTCGGAGGCCAGACCGGTCACGACGACGCGGTCCGGGCGTCGGTCCTGCAGGCGGAGGGAGTCGAGGGCCTGCAGGGCGACGGGGCCGCCGGGGTGCGTCAGGAGAAGGACCGTCAGGTCCTCCACACGGACGCGCGGTCGATCGCGCACCCGGGTCACGAGTGTGGCGGGCACGTTGGGCGGCGCCCTAGACGGCGCGCTTCTTCAGCTTGCGACGCTCCCGCTCGGAAAGACCGCCCCAGATGCCGAAGCGCTCGTCGTGTGCCAGGGCGTACTCCAGGCACTCGGCGCGCACCTCGCAGCTGACGCAGACCTTCTTGGCCTCACGCGTCGAGCCGCCCTTCTCCGGGAAGAAGGCCTCGGGGTCAGTCTGTGCGCACAGTGCGCGCTCCTGCCACGAGGCCTCCTCGGCATCGGTGTCGGTACTCGTCAAGAATGTCATGATCTCCAGCTCGTGCACGGTTCCTCCAAACCTCGACCAGCACAAGTAACAACAAGAGAATTACACGCGTGTCATGCGCTCACGTCAAGCCCTCGTCTGCTAAAAGCCGCTGACCTCGCACGATGCACAGCGATGGAGATCGCATTCGGACTCCGGTGCGGCAGGATGACCGCCGGGTGCGAGGATTCCCGCATGAGGTTCATCACATGAGGATCACCGCGTTGGCCGGTGGAGTGGGCGGTGCGCGGTTCATCCGGGGCCTGGTCCACGAGCTGCGCGAGACGCGCGGTGACGAGGAGACGGAGGTCGTCGTCATCGGCAACACCGGCGACGACATCAGCCTGTTCGGCCTGCGCATCTGCCCCGACCTGGACACCATCCTGTACACCCTCGGCGGTGTGGTGAACGAGAGCCAGGGCTGGGGTCGGCAGCAGGAGACCCACGTCGTCCAGGGGGAGCTCGCGGACCTGGGGGTCCAGCCCCAGTGGTTCGGACTCGGGGACCGGGACTTTGCCACGCACATCGCCCGCAGCCAGTGGCTCGGCCAGGGCCAGTCGCTCAGCCAGATCACCGACCGCCTGGCGGGGCGCTGGGGTCTGCCGCGGCTCGGCGTCCGCCTGCTGCCCGCCACGGACACGCCGATCGAGACGCACGTCGTCCTCGACGACGGCGAGGCGGGCGAACGGGCCGTCCACTTCCAGCAGTGGTGGGTCCAGATGCAGGCCGCCGTGCCGGCGCGCCGCTTCACCGTGGCCGGGCTGGCGCAGGCCGTCCCTGCGCCTGGAGTCCTGGAGGCCCTGCGCACCGCGGACGTCATCCTGCTGCCTCCCAGCAACCCGGTGGTGTCCATCGGGATCATCCTGGGTGTGCCAGGGATCCGGGACGCCCTGCGCGGCTCGCGGGCCCCGGTTGTCGGTGTGAGCCCCATCATCGGCGGGTCCCCGGTGCGCGGTCACGCCGACGCCTGTCTGGCCGCCCTTGACGTCGAGGTGAGCGCGGCCGGCGTCGCGGGCCTCTACGCTGACTTCCTGGACGGCTGGCTCGTCGATGTCGCCGACGGAGGGACCGTGCAGGCACCCAGGGTGGAGGTCCGCAACCTCGACCTGCGGATGCGGGATGTGGAGGGTGCCGCACGCATCGCCGGGGCGGCCCTCGACCTGGCGACCCACCTGGCCGCTGGCCGCCCCGCATGAGCACCGTCTCCGCAGTGACGATCCACCCGCTCCGCGGCATACCCGAGGTGGTGGCGGGGGCTGAGCTGGGCCGTCTCATCCGGGCCGCCCTGGATGACGTCGGCCTGGTGCTCGCCGACGGCGACGTCATCGTGGTGTCCAGCAAGATCGTCTCCAAGGCCCAGGGACTGCGTGCTCCCGTCGCGGAGCGCGATGCGATCGTGCGGCACCAGAGCCGACGGGTGGTCGCCGAGCGACGCACCCCGTCCGGCACCACCAGGGTCGTGGAGGCGCTCGCCGGCCCCGTGATGGCCGGTGCGGGGATCGATGCCTCGAACACCGGGGCGGAGGATGGCCTGCTGCTGCTCCCCGCCGACCCCGACCTCGCGGCCCGCCAGCTGTATGCCGAGCTCCTCACCGCCTACGCCCCGCAGCCACTCCCGCGTCTGGGCATCGTCATCACCGACACGGCCGGGAGGCCGTGGCGAGCAGGCCAGACCGATTTCGCGCTCGGGGCGTGCTCGGTGGAGGTCCTGGACGACCTGCGCGGTGCGGTCGACGCCGACGGACGTGCCCTCGCGGTCACGGCGCGCGCCGTCGCGGACGAGATCGCCGCCGCTGCAGACCTCGTCAAGGGCAAGTCCAGCGGGGTGCCCGCCGCCCTGGTCAGGGGCCTGCCTGACGGCACCGTGAGCCACCCCGGGGCCGCCGGCGCCCGGACGCTGGTGCGCAGCGGACCCAGCGACTGGTTCGCGCTCGGCGCGGCCGAGGCAGTGCGCTCGGCCCTCGGGGTCGAGCCGGGCTCACCCGCCGCTGACCAGGTGGGCGTCGCCTCCGTCACGGGCGAGCCGTATGCGGAGCGGCTGGCGCGCGCGATCCGGCTCGCCCTGCACGGTGAGGGTGAGGCCTCCGTCGAGCTGCCTGCGCCGGAGACGGGCTCGGCGACTCTGACGGTGCGAGCCGCGGATCCCTTCATCGCTGGTCGCATCTGTGCTCGTCTGGAGGTGGCGCTGGCCAGCGAGCAGCTCGGGGGCCTCGTCGTGACGGCGACGGGTTGAGTCGCCGCGCCACGGGTTGCCCCCAGGAGGCGCCAGACCTCGCGGTCGGGTCTGCTCTGCCGGA
>DATGRS010000278.1:0-6915 GCA_035303365.1 Ornithinicoccus sp. | reverse complement strand
AGCGCACCCATCCGCCGAGAGGACTGACATGGAACGGGAGCAGGTAGAGATCGACGCCGATGGCCTCGACCACCCGGGCACCGTCATCAGGTACGGCCACTTCGGCCGTCCCGTGCTCGCGTTCCCGTCAGAAGCCGGTCGCGCGTGGGACTACGAGAACAACGGCATGGTCGACGCGATCCGGCCCCTGATCGACGCGGGACGGATCAAGCTCTATGCAGTCGACTCCTTCGACCACCTGTCGTGGTCCAACTACACGCTCCCCACCGAGGAGCGGGCTCAGGCGCACGCGATCTATGAGAACTGGATCCTCAACGACATCGTGCCGACGATCGACGCGGACTCCCCGGGCCACGCCGGCATCGTCACGACTGGCTGCAGTCTCGGCGGCTACCACGCGGTGAACTTCGCCCTGAAGCGCGCCGACATCTTCCCGGTCGGCATCTCGCTGTCCGGCAACTTCGACCCCACGGCCTGGCGAGGATGGGGGGAGACCGGCGAGGCGACATACCTCAACAATCCCGTCGCCTATGTGGCCGGTGCGGAGGGGGAACACCTCGACTGGCTGCGCCGGGCGGTGCAGATCCTGATCGTCGTGGGCGAGGGCGCCTTCGAGGTGCACCCGACCAAGTCGTTGCCGGGCGCGCGCCAGCTTGCCGCGGTCCTGGCCGAGAAGGACATCCCGCACCAGCTGGATGTCTGGGGTCACGACTCGGCGCACGACTGGCCGTGGTGGCGCAAGCAGATTGCGTATCACCTGCCGCGCTTCTGCTAAGCGGGTAGGTTGCGGCTATGGCTCCTAAGCGCAACCCGCTGATCGGACTTCTCCTCGGCGCGGAGGAGGACTGGCCACGTGCCTTCGAGCAGATCCTCGGCCTGGTGGGGCCACTCAAGGTCGACGGGTCGAGTGTCGACATCACGTCCGAGCGGCTGCGCATCTCACCGTTCGACCTCACCGACCCGGTGAGGCCCGGCCTGGTCATCGACCGGCTCGCGTACTGGTACTACCACCCGCGCGAGTGGCTCAAGAAGGCCGCGCTGATGAACGACACCTACCTGCTCAACAGCCCGTTCACGTTCCAGTCGATGGAGAAGCACAGCGCCTACTGCGCGATGCTGCGCCTGGGCATGAAGATCCCCAAGACGGTGCTGGTGCCCTACAAGAACCCGGTGGACAACGTGCGCTGGGCCTACACCTCCGCCAAGTACAACGACCGCTTCGACCTCGACTCCATCGCCGAGGAGGTCGGCTACCCGATGTACATGAAGCCGTTCGACGGCGGCGGCTGGCGCGGCGTCTCGCGGGTGGAGGACAAGGCGGGATTACACCGGTCGTATGACGAGTCCGGCGAGATGCTCATGCACCTCCAGGCGACCATCGACTACGACAAGTTCGCCCGCGCCCTGTCGATCGGGCCGGAGACGATCGTCATGGACTTCCGGCCCGAGCAGCCGATGCACAACCGGTATGCCGTGAGCTACGACTTCCTCTCTCCGCAGGCCGGGTGGGAGGCCGAGACGGTCAGCAAGGTGGTCAACGCCTTCTTCGGGTGGGAGTTCAACAGCGCTGAGATGCTCGTGGCCGGTGACGAGGTCCACCCGATCGACTACGCCAACGCCTGCCCGGACGTCGCTGTGACGTCACTGCACTACTACTTCCCGTGGGCGATCACCGCGCTGGTGCGCTGGTCGGTCTTCGCGCTGGCCACCAACCGCGAGGCGACCGTCGACCTGGAGACGCGCAAGTACTTCGAGATCGCCGACGACGAGTCGCTGGACTACCAGGCCAAGATGGAGGGCTACCGCCGCCTGGCGGACCAGCACTTCGACACCGAGCGCTACTGGGAGTTCTGCCACGACCATCTGGCGCACCTGCCCGAGGCGGTGCTCGAGTGGGTCGACTCCGACCGGTTCGACAAGATCCTGCTCGACACCGTGCGGTCGACCTACCCGGCGCACGAGCACGAGAAGTTCATCGGGCACTTCCGCGGACTCGTCGGGCTCTGGGTCCGGGACCAGCGCAACCTCAAGGGCGGTCCCTCTGACACCCCGACGCGCGAGGCGGACGAGGCGGCGCCGGCGGGCGCCTGAGTTGCTGGCTACTTCTTCTTCGCCTCTTCCGACTTGGCCAGCGCCTTGGGCAGGTGCCCGGTCGACTTCGTGTAGAGCTTGGTGGCCTGCCGGTTGGCGATCATTCGGCTGAGGCCGACGATGGCGCCGGAGAGCAACGCGAAGGCAATGGCCTCCTTGATGTCGATCTCAGGGTCGTCCGGGTTCATCGGGGAGTCGCCCCCGGAGACGAACTTCCACGTCCCGTCGGTCAGCTTGCGCGCCACGACGCCCGCGCCCACAGCAGCGGCGGTGGCCATCACCTTCCACACCAGATTGCCCATGGCCCCTAGCCTGCCACGTCATCGCGCGATGCGTCATCTAGGCTGGGGGGACACGACAGGGGAGCGCACACGCGCTGAGAGTGCGGCACCGGCCGCAGACCCTCGAACCTGATCCGGTTTGCACCGGCGGAGGAAGTCGAAGGAGACGACATGCACCACACCCGCATCCTGGCCAGCGCGGCCGCACTGACGCTGGCCCTGACCAGCTGCTCGCTCATGGACGGCGAGGACGAGCCCGGAGACACCCCGGACGAGAGCTCGGCCAGCTCGCCCGACGGCGCGGCCACCACCTCAGGTGACGCCGCAGTGCAGACCCAGGCCGGCCCGACCGGCTCGGGCGAGGTCGTCCTGGTCACCCACGACTCGTTCACCCTGCCCGACGAGGTGATCGCCGGGTTCACCGAGGCGACCGGCTACGAGCTGGTGATCCAGGCCTCCGGCGACGCCGGGGCGCTCACCAACCAGCTCGTGCTCACCAAGGGCAGCCCGATCGGCGATGCCGTCTTCGGCATCGACAACAGCTTCGCCTCCCGGGCGGTCAACGAGGGGGTGCTCGCGGCATACACCCCTGCCGACCTGCCGGAGGAGGTGAGCGCCCACGCGCTGCCGGGCGACGGTGCCGACTACCTGACGCCAATCGACTACGGCGACGTCTGCGTCAACATCGACGACGCCTGGTTCGCGGAGGAGGGCATCACCCCGCCGGAGACGCTGCAGGACCTGACCGACCCGGCATACGAGGAGCTGTTCGTCACGCCGGGCGCCAGCTCCTCGAGCCCTGGCCTGGCGTTCCTGCTGGCCACCATCGGCGAGTTCGGGGAGGACGGCTGGCAGGCCTACTGGGAGGACCTGATGGCCAACGGCGCGCGGGTGACCTCCGGGTGGTCCGACGCCTACGGGGTCGACTTCACGTTCAGCGGCGGTGACCGGCCGATCGTGCTGTCCTACGCCTCCAGCCCACCCTTCACCATCCCGGAGGGGGGCGAGGAGCCCACGACCAGTGCGCTGCTGGACACCTGCTTCCGCCAGGTCGAGTACGCCGGCGTGCTCGAGGGCGCCGCCAACCCCGAGGGCGCACAGGCGCTGGTCGACTACCTGCTCACCGACGAGGTGCAGACGGCCATCCCCGACGCGATGTACGTCTACCCCGTCACCGACGTGGAGCTGCCCGAGCTCTGGGCGCAGTGGGCGCAGGTCGCCGAGCAGCCGATCGAGGTTGACCCCGCTCTGATCGAGGAGCACCGGGAGGACTGGGTCCGCGAGTGGGCCGATATCGCGACCGGCTGATCCCCGGGCTCAGCCTCGCCGCGCTCGCGCTGATCCCGCTGGCGTTCCTGGCGGTCTTCTTCGTGCTGCCGGTGGGCGGCATGCTGGTCCGCGGCTTCTACCCGGACGGCTCCTGGGACCTCTCGGGCGTGGCCGACGTGCTCGGCCGCGCCCGGACCGCTCGGGTGCTGGTCTTCACGGTCGGTATGGCGGCAGCCGGGACGGTCCTGACCCTGCTCCTCGGTCTCCCGCTGGCCTTTGTGCTCTACCGGCTGACCTTCCCCGGCCGGGGTCTGCTGCGGGCAGTGGTCGTCATGCCGTTCGTGCTTCCCACGGTGGTGGTCGGCGTGATGTTCCGGGCGCTGCTGTCGAGCGGCGGACCGCTGGGCTTCCTCGGCTGGGACCGGCACTGGATCGCGATCCTGCTGGCCTACGTCTTCTTCAACCTCGCCGTCGTGGTCCGCACGGTTGGCGGCATGTGGGCCGGGTTGGACCGGCGTGCCGAGGACGCGGCGGCGGCGCTCGGGGCCCGGCCGGCCCAGGTCTTCCGGACGGTGACCCTCCCCGCGCTGGCTCCCGCGATCATCTCCGCGGGCACGCTGGTGTTCCTCTTCTGCTCCACCGCGTTCGGTGTCGTACTCACCCTCGGTGGGCTGCGCTACGGGACGATCGAGAGCGAGATCTATCTGCTGACCACCGAGTTCCTGGACCTGCAGGGCGCCGCGGTGCTGTCCGTCATACAGCTGCTGGCCGTGGTGGCCATGCTGGCCCTCGCCGCCCGGGGGAGGTCCCGCACCGAGCAGAGCCTGGCGCGCACCCGTGCCGGGGCCAGGGCGCCGCGCCGGTCGGACTGGCCGCTCCTGGCCGCCGCGGCGGCCGTCGTGGCGTTCATCCTGCTCCCCGTGCTGACGCTCGTCTGGCGGTCGGTGCGCGACGGCAGCGGCTGGTCGCTCGGGCACTACCGGATGCTGGCCGACGCGGACGCCTCGCCGGCGCTGCGGGTGAGCATCCTGGAGGCCGTCAACAACTCGCTGCGCACCGCCGTCGATGCCACGCTGCTGGCCATGGTCCTCGGGCTGTGCGTCTCGATCGTGGTCTCCCGCAGGCCCCGGGTGCCCTGGGCGCGGCGGGTGGTCTCTGCGCTGGACGGGGCGTTCATGCTGCCGCTGGGCATCTCGGCGGTGACCGTCGGCTTCGGCTTCCTGATCACGCTGGACCGGCCGCCGCTGGACCTGCGTACCTCCGCGGTGCTGGTGCCGATCGCCCAGGCGCTCGTGGCGCTGCCGCTGGTGGTGCGCACGATCACGCCGGTGCTGCGGTCGGTGGATCCGCGGCTGCGGCAGGCGGCCGCGGCGCTGGGTGCGGGGCCGCTGCGCGCTGCGTGGACGGCCGAGGGTCCGGTGCTCGGCAGGCCGTTGCTTGCGGCAACCGGCTTCGCGTTCGCGATCTCGCTGGGGGAGTTCGGGGCGACCAGCTTCCTGGCGCGGCCCGACCGGCCGACGGTTCCGGTCGTGATCTACCAGCTGATCAGCCGACCGGGGGCCGACAACCTGGGCATGGCGCTGGCCGCCTCGGTGGTCCTGAGCCTGCTGACCGTGACCGTGATGGGCCTGGTGGAGCGCCTCCGGGTCGGAAGTGTGGGGGCGTTCTAGTGCTCACTCTCGACAACGTCGGTGTCCGCTTCGGCGACAAGGTCGCCGTGGCGGAGGTGTCCCTCGAGCTGCCCGAGGGCGAGGTGCTCGCGGTACTTGGCCCCTCAGGGTGCGGCAAGTCGACGCTGCTGCGCGCCATCGCCGGGCTCGAGGAGCTGGACACGGGGACGGTGCGCGTCGACGGTGACGACCTGGCCGGCGTGCCCACCCACCGACGCGGCTTTGCGCTGCTGTTCCAGGACGGGCAGCTCTTCGGGCACCTCGACGTCGCCGGCAACCTCGCATATCCGCTGCGACTGCGCGGCGCGTCTCGCGGCGTGATCGCTGAGCGGGTCGAGGAGCTGCTGGAGACGGTCGGGCTACCCGGCTACGGGTCGCGGTCGGTGACGACGCTCTCCGGAGGTGAGCAGCAACGGGTGGCGCTGGCGCGGGCGCTCGCCGCCGAACCGAGACTGCTGCTGCTCGACGAGCCGCTGTCTGCCCTGGACCGGGCGCTGCGGGAGCGGCTCGCAGGTGACCTGCGCGGCATACTCACGAGCACCGGGACCACCGCCCTGCTGGTGACGCACGACCACGACGAGGCGTTTACCCTCGCCGACCGGATGGCCGTGATGTTCGACGGGCGGATCGTCCAGCAGGGGCCGACCCAGCAGGTCTGGACCCAGCCGGGGGATCGCCGGGTGGCGGAGTTCATCGGCTTCAGCACGTTCCTGGAGGGGGCGGCCGCCGAGGTCGTGCGAGACGCCGCGGACGTGGATCGCGATATTTCCGCCGAAGCCATGCGACCAAATGTGCGCGA
This sequence comes from Ornithinicoccus sp., assembly GCA_035303365.1. GTDB lineage: Bacteria > Actinomycetota > Actinomycetes > Actinomycetales > Dermatophilaceae > Ornithinicoccus. Next base: position 805 of record DATGRS010000278.1, on the reverse strand, counting down.
TGAGACCGCCAGGACGTCGCACGGCGCACATTCGGTCGCATCGCGTGCGGTTGGCAGGCAGGGAAGGACGCTGGCGCTGCGGCGCTCGGCGCTACGCGTGGATGACAGCGGCACCTTGGATGGCACGGTGCGCGCGGCTGCCGCCATCAGCGATGCGGTACGCGTGGAGCTCGACCTGGACGACGTGGGGCGGGTCGAAGGGCTGGCGGAGCAGAATGCCACGCTCCGGCCCGGCGACCGCGTCAGCGTGCGGGTCGACGCGGCCGGGATGGCTGAGCTCTAGCGACTCCGGCTCGCGCTGTGGCTGGCTCGTGAGAGCCCGTCACATCGTGGTCTCGAGCGGCGGCAGCTTCGGGTCGGCGCAGTAGTTGAACTCCCCGGTGCCGCCCGAGTGATAGCTGTACAGCTGGTCGTCGAGCTCGAGCACCAGCAGATGACCGGGGACGAGGGCCTGGGTATACATCATGCCGGGCTTGGGGCAGCCGATGCTCCCGTCGTTCCAGGTCACGCTGTGGTAGCCGGCGACGGTCACCTCGCTCTCGCTGACCGACTGGCGCTTGGCGAGGTCGGCGATGGCGGCCTTCACGTTGTCCTGCTCGAGCACTGCCGTGGGCACCGGTCCGGTGGGCAGGGCGACACCGCCGGACGGGTCGCTGGGGAAGATGGAGGTCACGCTGGGCTCCTCGGTGGTCGGGCCGTCGTCGCTGGAGGGCGCGGCGTCTGGGGTCGTCGGCGCGGCGTCACTAGTGGTGGTCGTGGTGTCCCCCGGAGGGGGTGTCTGGTCGGTGCCACACGCGCCGAGCCC
>DATGRS010000277.1:0-8391 GCA_035303365.1 Ornithinicoccus sp. | reverse complement strand
CCAGTTCGGCGTTGGCGGCGCCATCACGGCGCTCTCTGACCCCGCAGAGGAGTATGCCGAGACGCTGGTCAAGGCGTGGGCCCTCACGCGGGCGCTGCGGGCCGCATCGATCGAGTGAGACAAGGTCGGGCTGCCGGGAAGGTGATCGTCGCGGGTCGGTGGCAGCATGAGCACGTGGACGACGAGCGGATCCTGGACGTGGGTCACGCGCCCACGCCGTTCACCGCGGACGAGATCCGCGCGCACTGCGTGAACGGGTTGCGGGTCACTCTCGCCGGGCACGCGCAGGGCGGGGTGACGTTCGCTACCACTACCTTCCGGGACGGCGACGCCGAGGGGGTCACCGTCGAGGACCGCGCCGTCGACCGGGACGGCACACCGGCGGGTGCGGTGCAGAGCGCCCGGGTCAGCTGGCGGGAGCTCCAGGGCCACGCGTCCTTCCCGGCCGATACCACCGTGGTCGGTGAGGAGACGCTCACCGGACCACTCGGCATACTCCTGTGTCGGCGGTATGACGTGCGCCGGGAGTCCGGGACCAGCACCTTCTGGTTCGCGATCGACCATCCGGGGATGCCCGTGCGGTGGGAGGCCGGCGGCTCGGTGGTCGAGGTCGTGGACCTGACCGTCGTGCCCTCGCCGGGGGTGTAGGCGCGGGGCCGGCCGCGGCGCCCACGACGTAGGCTCAGCGCATGACGAACCCCAGCATCCCGACCATTGAGCTCAACAACGGCGTGACCATCCCGCAGGTCGGCTTCGGCGTGTTCCAGGTCGCCGAGGACGAGACCCAGCGGACGGTCGAGCAGGCACTGGAGGCCGGCTACCGCCACATCGACACTGCGGCGGGGTACTACAACGAGGCGGGTGTCGGCGCGGCCATCCGGGCCAGCGGGATCCCTCGCGAGGACATCTTCGTCACCACCAAGCTCCGCAACGGAGACCAGGGCGCCGAGACCGCGCTGACCGCGTTCGAGAACAGCCGCTCGGCCCTCGGCCTGGACGTGGTTGACCTCTACCTCATCCACTGGCCCTACCCGAGCGCCGACAAGTACGTCGAGACCTGGAAGTCCTTCGAGAAGCTGTATGACGAGGGGGCCGTGCGCGCGATAGGCGTCTCGAACTTCCTCCCGGAGTTCCTGGAGCGGCTGCTCGCCGAGACCGACGTCGTGCCGGCTGTCAACCAGATCGAGGTCCACCCGACCTTCCAGCAGACCCACACGCAGGACGCCAGCCGCGCCGCGGGCATCGCGGTCGAGGCCTACTCACCGCTCGGCCAGGGCAAGGACCTGGTCGACCCCGTGGTGACCGCGATCGCCGAGCGGCTCAACGTCAGCGCCGGCCAGGTCGTCCTGCGCTGGCACGTCCAGCAGGGCACCATCGTGATTCCCAAGTCGGTCACGCCGGAGCGGATCGCCTCCAACATCGACCTGTTCTCGTTCGAGCTGAGCGACGAGGACATGGGCGCCATCAGCGCCCTCGACACCGACCAGCGCATCGGGGCCGACCCCGCGACCGCGGCCTTCACGCAGGTGCGGGCCTGACGGCATACGGCTGCTGGTGAGCGGAGCGAGGCCCGGGGACCGATCGGCCCCGGGCCTCGTGGTGCGCCGAATCAGACGGTGGCCGGTGACAGCTCGCGCTCGGGCGCCGCGGTGCGGGACCGCAGCGCTCCGATCGCAATGATGGTCAGGCCGACGGCGAGCAGACCGGCACCGAACGGACCGAACACCGGGGTCACGACGGCGCCGAGCATCATGAGGACAGCGCCGACCCGGCTGTGACCGGCCCGCCACAGGGTCACCGCGAAGAGCACGTTGACCACCAGGAAGGACACCCAGATCACGAACATGGCGATCTGGAGGGCGCCACCGTCGGTGGTCAGGTCGATCACCTCGGGCGCGAGGGGGAGCAGCCAGGCCATCACGAAGCCCTGGACGAAGTGCGTCGCGGCCTGCGCAGCCAGCGTGACCTGGACGAGCGGGCCGACCCACGTCGGCGGGGTGCCCCGGCCTCCTGCCCGGAGGAGGGCCGGGACGACGGGGATGAGGAGGGTCAGCAGCAGCCAGCTGATGCTCTGGCTCCAGGGGAAGGCCGCGATGGCGACGGTGTCGCTGAACGCCTCGGCGGGGGCCAGGATCCACAGCGGGCTGAGCACGAAGGCGTTGAGCGCGAGGGCCCCGCAGATGGCGACGAGGGCGACCAGTGAGCGGCGGGTGGAGAGCATGCGTCTTCCTTTCGACGGTGGCCGGGCTGGTCCCGACCGCTGACCACCACGCTGGCGTTCCCGGTTTCCCGGGCGACAGGGGCGGGGCTCCCGAATCAAGCGGCGGCCGGCCGGGAGGGTCCGTGCTCGCGGGCACGTCTACCCGAGATCGCGGGCGCGGGCCACGAGCTCGGCGCGCGTGCTACCCGACGTCGCGGGCGCGGGCCACGAGCTCGGCGCGCGTGCGGGCGCCGGTCTTGGCCAGCAGCGCACTCACGTGGTTCTGCACCGTCTTGACGGACAGGTAGAGCGATCGGGCGATCTCGTGGTTGTCCCGGCCCTGGGCGACGAGGGTGAGCACCTCGGACTCACGGGTCGACAGCCCCGGCAGGAGCGCGGTGTCTGCGCCGAGCGAGCGGCGCCGCACCGCCTCACCGACCGTGCCGCTCAGCACGGTGTCGCCCTCCGCGACCGCACGCACGGCCCGGGCGATGGCCCCGTGGCCGGCCCCCTTGAGCACATAACCCCTCACGCCGGCATCGAGCGCGCGCCCCACCACGGTGGGCTCGTCGTGCATGGTGAGAGCGAGGATGCCCAGATCTGGTCGGGCTGCGGTGAGCTGACGGGCGGTCGCCACGCCGTCGAGGACGGGCATGTCGAGATCCAGCACGACCACGTCGACCTCTAGATCCGGTTGCTCGAGGAGCCGGAGGAGCTCGGCGCCGTCCCCGGCGACTCCCGCGACCTCGATGTCGCCGGTGCTGTCCAGGAGCAGCTGGAGCCCCTCCCGGAAGACCGGGTGGTCGTCAGCGAGCGCGACGCGAATCACCGCAGCGCTCCCGGAAGCTCGAAGCGCACCACGGTGCCGCCTCCCTGGCCATCATCGACGGTCAGCCTGCCGCCCTCCTGCGCGACCCGCGTCGCCATGCCCGAGCGTCCGACACCGGCTGATGCGTCGCCTAGTCCGCGACCGTCGTCCCGGACCTCGGCGCGGAGCCGGTCACCCGTCATACGGAGGGTCACTGTCGCACCGCTCCCACCCGAGTGCCGCGCGGCATTGCGCACCGCCTCACTGATGACGAGGTATGCCGTGGCGGCCGCCTTCTCCTCCAGCGGCGGCAACGGGTCGGGATGTGCCTCCAGGGCCACCGGGAAGCGATCGGCATACGCCGCCAGCTGCACCTGGAGGGCAGGCAGCAGGTCGTGGTCGTGCAGCGCCCCGGGACCGAGGTCGTCGATCAGACGGCGTACCTCGGCGAGGGCACCCTCTGTCGCGTCGCCGATCGAGCTCAGCAGGTCGTCCGCCCGGGACATGTCCCCGCTGGCCAGCACGTTGCGCGCCGCCTCCGCCCGCATCGAGATGGACCCGAGCACCGGGCCGAGGGAGTCGTGCAGGTCGCGACGCAGGCGCTCGCGCTCCTGGCCGCGGGTGATCCGGAGACGGTCATAGCGGCGTCGCAGGTCGAGGTCCCACAGTTCCTCCCGCAGCACGGCGAGTCCGATGCCGACGGGCAGCAGCAGGCCGGCCACCCCCTGCAGCACCTGACCGGTCTGGCTCACCAGGGCCAACGGCGCCGCGATCGCCACAGCTGCCGCGGCGATGGCGATCCACCGCAGCGCGGCCCGCTCTCGGGTGCCGGCACGACGCCAGCGCACCACCGGCGCCGCCGCAGAGAGGAGGATCAGGACCGGCAGCAGCATGAACAGGGCGTTGAGCAGTGGGTCCGCGACGGCGGTCAGCGCACCCACGCCAAGAGGGTTCTTCAGCGGCGAGAGGACCTCTGCCCCGAGCGCGCCGGGCAGGAGCGCCGTGGTCAGTATGGCCAGGGTCCCCCAGGTCAGCACGGTCCACTCCACCACCCTCCAGCGGCGACCCGGCAGCCGCCCGGTGGGCAGGCGGAGCAGCATCACCATGGACAGCGCCTGCGCGGGCACCCAGCTCCAGTTGGTGAACCATCCGGCCACGGGCGCCACCGCACTGTCGCGCTCGAGCAACCACCACGCCAGCACCAGGGAGACGTTGGCGAGCAGCCAGGCCAGAGCCGTGGCCAGCATCAGCCAGGCGATACCCGAGCGCGGCTGCTGCCATGCCAGAACGGCGCCGGCCACCGCGAGCCCCACCATGCCCACGGTCAACAGGCTCGCCGCCACGGTGCTGTTCAGCTGCTCTGCGGGCTCGGCCGGCAGCCCCACCATCACGATGAGGGAGGCGACTCCGGCGATCACCGTGAGCGCGAGTGCTGCCATCGCGAGGATGCGCAGCATCGGCTCGGTGCGCGGCGTCCGCGCCGCGACCGGCCTGGTCAGCGCGATGGCCCGGGCGTCGCTCACGACGCTCAATCTAGGGGCTGACCCTCCCGGTGGGTAGGGGCCGATCTCCCGGGCCGCCGGGAGGATCAGCCGCAGCCCTCGGAGGGCTGGTCGGCGAACCGGTCCTCGGTCCACCGGAGCAGGTCCGGGATCATCGCTGAGTCGGCCTCGACGATGTTGAGGTGGTCGCGCCCGGCATACGTCCTGTAGTCGACCGCGTTCGCGTCCTCGCAGAGCCGGGCCACGTACTGCCGCTGCGTCGTCGCCCGGATCAGCGTGTCGGACTCGCCCTGGGCCACCAGAACCGGGCCGGTGAACGGTCCGGTGGGGACGTTCTGCGCCAATCGCTCCCCGAGCGCGCCCTGGTCCGGCGGCGCCGCATAGACCGACTGGTCGCGGGCCAGCGAGAGCGCAGAGACCAGCGACGCCAGGATGCTCGGCTCGGCCAGGCACCGGCCGGACATCTCGCGCACCAGCGTGCGTGCGGGTGGGATGACCTGACCCTCGAGGGTGATCTCCGGGTAGTGGCTGGCGTAGGAGGAGATGACGTAGGACGCGAAGAGCTCGCCGAGCGGGGCGTCGGGTAGTCCCGTCGCCAGGCCGGGCACGTCCGCCGCCGGTGCCAGCGCCGCGATCCCGAGCAGGTCGAGCTCCGGTGCGTAGTCAGCGGCGAGCTGGCCGGTCCACAGTGCGGCGTGGCCGCCCTGCGAGTGCCCCCACACCACCGTCTCCTCGGCGAGGTCGGCGTCGGTGAGCTGCTGAGCGGCGCGTATGCCGTCCAGCACCGAGTGCCCCTCGCCGGGTCCGATGAGGTAAGGGTGCGGCCCCGGAGTCCCGAGCCCGGTGTAGTCGGTGGCGACGAGGGCCCAGCCGCGCTCGACGACTTGCTCCAGGGCCGGCATTGCGCCGGCCTCGAACGGGTGGTCCAGCAGCGTCGGGGCACAGTGGCTCGCCCACCCGGTGGTGCCGTGCGCCCAGGCGATGACCGGCCGCGGGGCATCGCCCTGGTCGGGTGTCAGCACGATGCCGCTGGACGTGGCGGGTGACCCGTCCGCGGCCGTCGTCGTGTAGAGGATCCGCCAGCCCGTGGCCCCCTCGGGCACGTCCCTCGTGAAGGGTTCGCTGCGCAGCAGGACGCCGGGTTCGCCCGGATGGTCCGCCGGCGTCGCGTAGAAGTCGTCGACGACCGGTGCACTGGTGCGGGCCTGGTAGCCCAGGAACGCGGCGCCGCCGGCGAGGAGCAGGGCGAGGACACTGCCGGTCAGCCGCAGCCAGGGTGCGGTGGCCGAGGCCGGTCGCAGGCTGACCGGGTCGGGGTGCAGGTCACTGGTCCGGGTCAGGCCGCGACGGATGAGCCGCACGCCGAAGACGACCAGACGGACCGCGAAGAGCACCGCAACGGCAAGCAGAGTGAGGTCCGGCCAGCGCAGCGCGAGCGCACCGATGAGGAGCTCCGCCACGGCCAGCAGGCCGCTGGCGACCCGATCGGCAATGGCGACGGAGGGTGCGGAGCCGCGCACCGGTTCGCCCCGGACGGCTGACCACAGTCGGAGGACGCCGGAGACCACGAGGGCCGCTGCGACCGCCAGTGCGAGCAGGTCGAAGTGGTGGCGCAACCAAAGGAGGACAAGCACGCCGAGCGTCGCCCAGCCCATCGCGCGTGCGGTGTCCCAAATGGTCTTCTCTCGGGGGTTGCCGACGAGTGCGGCGCCGCCGAGCGCGACCAGGGCCACACCGAGGTACAGCCCGAGGGCTTGGAGGGAGGTCAGCGGCCGGGTCGCAAGGGCAATCCCCACCGCGGCCGCGAGGAGCCCGGCCGTGAGCAGGACCCAGCGCGGCCATGAGTGGGGCCGCCGCTCAGAAGTTACCGACCCCATCGTGCTCCGTTCCGTCGGTGGCGCGCCGCGCGGCCGCCCCGAGGGCAGCGTAGTAGAGGTCCTCGGTCGGGAGCCAGAGCACTGTCGGTGGCGCGCGCCATACTCGAAAGTCACCGATGAAGCCTGCTGATGGGCGACGCGGAGTACGTCGAAATTCCGATGAGTTTTTGGCTCGTCACGTGTCTACTTGAAGGCTGAGTCAACAAGGGAGAGTGCGGATGACAGACATCATCGAGGCCAGGGGACTGGTCAAGAGGTATGGCGAGGTGACGGCCCTGGCAGGGCTGGACCTAACTGTGCCCGAGGGGACCGTGCTGGGGCTCCTCGGACCGAACGGGGCGGGCAAGACGACGGCGGTCCGGATCCTGACCACGCTGCTGAAGGCCGACGAGGGGCACGCCGTGGTCGCTGGGGTGGACGTGGCCCGCGACCCACAGGCGGTGCGTTCCCGGATAGGCCTCTCCGGGCAGTACGCCGCGGTCGACGAGCACCTGACCGGTTTCGAGAACCTCGACATGGTCGGCCGTCTCTACGGGCTGGGACGCACCCGGTCACGGGAGCGGGCGCGCGAGCTGCTCGAGCGGTTCAGCCTCGCCGATGCTGGCGACCGCCCGTCCAAGACCTACTCAGGTGGCATGCGGCGCAGGCTCGACCTCGCCGCCGCCTTGGTGGCCGAGCCACCGGTGCTCGTGCTCGACGAGCCGACGACCGGGCTCGATGTGCGGGCCCGGATGGACATGTGGGAGGTGATCCGCGAGCTGGTGTCGGGCGGCGCCACGCTGCTGCTGACCACGCAGTACCTCGAGGAGGCTGACCACCTGGCCGACGACATCATCGTGATCGACCACGGCCGCGCCATCGCCCACGGCACCGCCGACCAGCTCAAGAGCCAGGTCGGTGGCGAACGAGTCGAGATGGTGTTGCACCAGGACGCAGACAGCCGAGCGGCGTTCGCGGCGCTCGCCGCTGTGGCCATCAGCGAGGTGCAGAGCTCGCAGAACGGCCGCCGCGCCCTGAGCGCCCGGGTCGACTCCGGGCAGCACGCACTGGCGGAGGTGCTGCACCGGCTGGGCAGCAGCGGTGTCGAGGTGCTCGACATCGGGCTGCGCCGACCGACCCTGGACGACGTCTTCCTCGAGCTGACCGGCCATGCGGCCGAGGAGGGGCCTGACGTGGCGACGGACCAGGAGCCGGCCGAGAGCAAGGAAGAGGTGCTGCGATGACTGCCACGATGTCGCGACCCGAGACGCGGGTCCGTCACACTACGCCGGCGAGTGTGCTCAGCGACAGCTGGGTCATCGCCAAGCGCAACCTGATCAAGATCAAGCGGGTCCCCGAGATCTTGGTCTTCATCCTGATCTCGCCGATCATGTTCGTCCTGCTGTTCGCCTACGTCTTCGGTGGGGCCATCACGCCAGGTGACCCCCAGCAGTACCGCGAGTTCCTGATCGGTGGCATCTTCGCCCAGACCGTTGTGTTCGGCTCGACGTTCACCGGCGCCGGGTTGGCCGAGGACATGCAGAAGGGCATCATCGACCGGTTCCGGTCGCTGCCGATGTCCCGGGCGGCGGTGCTGATCGGTCGCACCGCCTCCGACGTGGTCTACAACGTGCTGACGTTGATCATCATGGCGCTGACCGGCCTCTTGGTCGGCTGGCGGATCCGCAACTCGGTGTTCGACGCGCTGGCCGGGTTCGCCCTGCTGCTGGTCTTCGCCTACGCGTTCAGCTGGGTGATGGCCTACGTCGGACTGCTTGTGCCCAGTGTCGAGGTGATCAACAACGCCTCGTTCATCGTCATCATGCCGATGACCTTCATCTCCAACGCGTTCGTCCCGCTGGAGTCCTTCCCGACGCCGTTGCGGGTGTTCGCGGAGTGGAACCCGGTGTCGACGGTGACCCAGGCAGCGCGCGACCTGTTCGGCAACAACCTGCCGATGGCCACGCCCTCCGATGCGTGGTCGCTCCAGAACCCGGTGCTCTACACGCTGATCTGGACGGTCGT
>DATGRS010000276.1:0-25247 GCA_035303365.1 Ornithinicoccus sp. | reverse complement strand
GCGCGCGCGGAGGGTGCGCGCTCACGGGGCCGGGGGCACAATCGGCTCCATGACCCATCGCGCGGCGATCGCCGCACCCAACCCCTCCGCCACCCAGGCGGGGCTGCACGCACTCGGCGCCGGTGGCAACGCGGTCGACTCCGCGATCGCCGCGATGGTGACCGCCACAGCGACGGAGCCGGGCATAGTCAGCCCGCTCGGCGGCTGCTTCATCAACGTCTGGCCGGCCGACGGCGACCCGGTGGTCATCGACGGCAACGTGGAGATGCCCGGCCGGGGCGCCGGGCCGGAGCGGTTCGGGGGCGGTCTGATCGAGTGCTACACGTCATACGGCGGTGGGCTAACCACCTATGCCGGGCCCGGATCAGTGGCGATCCCCGGGATGTTCGCGGGGATGGGGCGCGCGCACGAGCTGTTCGGCAGCGCCCCCTGGAGCGAGTTGCTGGGCACGGCCGCCACAATCGTCGAGGACGGCTTCCAGCTCAGCCACACCGCAGCGTCCTACTTCGAGCTGGTCGCCCACACGATCTTCGCCTGGGACGAGCAGACCCGCGCCCTCTACACCGATGATGCGAGCGCTCTGCCGCCCGGACACCTGATCCGCGACGACAACCTGGTCGCGACGCTCCGCCAGATCGGCGCCGAGGGGGCGGCCAGCGTCTACACCGGAGACATCGCCGCACGGATCGTGGACGACCTGACTGAGCGCGGCGGCCTGATCACCGCCCGGGACCTGGCGGAGTACTCGCCCCTGGTGCGCACCCCGCTCCGGACCCGGCTCAACGGGTGGGACCTGGCCTGCAACCCGCCGCCGGCGATCGGCGGGGCCGTCCTGACGGCGATGCTCCGGCTCCTCGGGGACGTCGACGGACGGGTCTCGCCGTTCCACGCGGCCCGCGTGATGCGTGACGTGCTCGAGCTGCGCCTGCACCGGGTGGACATCGCCGAGGACCTGGAGGTCGCGGGACACGAGCTGCTGGAGACGATCGCCGCGATGGGCGCCGTGGGTCTGCCCACGTCCCAGGACACGGTGCACGTCTCCGTGGTCGACGACGCCGGCAACGCCTGTGCGATTACTGCGTCCGCGGGCTACGGCTCCGGGATGTATCTCGGCGGCACCGGCATGCTGGGCAACAACGCCCTCGGTGAACCCGAGCTGAACCGCCGCGGGCTGCACTCGTTGCGTCCCGGCACCCGGCTGGCCTCCAACATGGCACCGACGACGCTGCGGCACCCGGACGGGTCGGTGCTCGCGATCGGCACGCCCGGAGCCGATCGCATCACCACCGCGCTGCTGCTGGTCCTGCTCCACTTCTGCCTGCACGGCGAGACGCTGCAGTATGCCGTTGACGCCCCCCGGCTGCACGTGCGTCACCTGGACGACGGAGGGGTCCGCATCGACCACGAGGAGTCGGCGGAGCTGCTGAGGTCCCTGTCCGGGCAGGGAGTGCCGCTGCACGCGCATGAGCCGCATGCGATGTACTTCGGCGGGGTGGGTGCGGCACTACGCAACCCCGAGGGCGAGCTCAGCGCGGCGGCCGACCCGCGGCGCGATGCAGCGACCGTGGTGGGCTAGGTCCGCGTAGCCGGCTCTCAGCGCGGCTGCATCGGCATCATCGGGACCTGACGCATCGGGCCACCGCTGTGGACGGTGTCCACACGGGCCAGCACCAGGTGCAGCCGGGAGATGCGCATGAGCCGCTCCAGGCGCTCCGAGGCCTCGGCGATCACCAGCCGACGGTTCTGCCGCTTGGCCCGCTGGTGCAGACCGACCAGGACGCCTAGGCCTGTGGCGTCGGCGACCTCGGCGTCACTCAGGTGAAGCACTAGATCACCCTCGCCGGCAGCGAGCAGGCGCTGCAGGTGACCCCGCAGCTCAGGGACCGTGCGAACCCCGAGCTGGCCCCGGATGGTGGCCTCACGACCGGGTGAGTCGATCGACAGCTCGATCCCAGGCCCGGCCCACGCCACAGCGGTCATGTCCAACCTCCCCGTTCAGGCGCCGGCCTCCCGCGTGCCGCGGAAGGCCTCGTCCACCTCTGAAACGTCACCGGACGGGCGATGGTTGCCCTTCCGTAGATAACGGTTTGATAACGTTCCGCCCCTCGAGCGCAGTCCCCCCACCAGTGGGCACTGGAACAGGGCGCCGCGCGACGGCCCCGCTCGAGATCAGCGTAGGGCCTCCGGTGCGCCACCGCACCCAAATTTCGACACCCTGTCGATGCGATGATCAGGGCATGGTCATCCTCAATCGCATCTACACCCGCACCGGTGACGACGGGACGACGGCGCTCGGCGACTTCAGCCGCACCAGCAAGAACGACCCCCGACTCGCGGCATACGCGGACACCGACGAGACCAACTCAGCCATCGGCGTTGCCGTCGCCAGCGGCGGACTTCGTCAGGACATGGAGGAGACGCTCGTCCGGATCCAGAACGACCTGTTCGACGTGGGTGCCGACCTGTGCAACCCGCTGCGCTCCTCCTACGACCACCCACCGCTGCGGGTCGACGCGGCGTGGATCGACGAGCTCGAGGCAGACTGCGACCGCTACAACGAGGAGCTCGAGAAACTCCGCTCGTTCATCCTGCCCGGCGGCACCCCCGGCGCTGCGCACCTGCACCTGGCGCGGACGGTGGCCCGGCGCGCTGAGCGCTCCTCCTGGGCCGCGCTCCAGGCCTACGGGACCGAGCCGGCGGCGGCAGACGACGAACGTGGCGTGGGCGGTGTCAACCCGCTCACCGCGAAGTACCTCAACCGGCTGTCCGACCTGTTGTTCATCCTGGCCCGGGTCGCCAACCTGCCCAACGGTGGGGACGTGCTCTGGCAGCCCGGCGGCGGACGCGTCGAGTCGACCCAGAAGCAGAAAAGCTCCGGTCCGGCACCCGAGGCGTGACCCACGGGACTCAGATCGGGACAGCCGACCCTGTCGAGCGGGACACCGGCGACGGCACGGTGGTGCCCCCGGGGTCGCGAGACGCGGCCCCTTCATCGAAAGGGCACCTCATGATCGCCGTCACGGCCTCGCCGACCACTGTCCCGACCCGCGATGTCACGTTCGTCGTGGCAGCGACCGTGGTCGGTCTGATCCTGAACCTTGCCCTCGAGGTGTTCGAGGCAATTGTTCTGCCCGAGATGGCGACCGACTTAGTAAAGAACATCGCCCTGGTCGCCCTCTGGACTCTCGGAGGCCTCGGCCTGGCTCTGGGGCTGCTTCGGCTCGGGCGTAGCCAGCGCCGCACTGGCGGGTCACGCCCGCAGGGCGACCCACTCCCCGGAACCGCAACGCACGCAGCACCGCCTGTTCGTCGGCGGCTTCGCCGTCGCGGTGCTGGTGATGGCGACCGGCGCGGTCACCTCGCTCGTGATCGCCCGGGACGCGGTGGGCGGAGAGTGGCTTCAACTGTTCGGGCTGTGGAGCATCCCGATCGCCGTCCTCCTCGCGATGATCCTGGCCGGGCTGTGGGACACGGACCTCGCCCGCGGCCGGCGTGCAGCACAGGTTACGACGACCGCCCTGGTAGGCCTGGCGCTGACCGGCGTGATCGTCAGCGTGGCTGTCGGGATTGCGGCACCGGTCGCCGCCGCCCTCACCGCTGTGACCGGGACCGTCGTGGCGTTCCCGGTCGTGTGGTGGGTGTGGCGCCGAGCAGGGCAATGGCTGTATGGCGTGGGGCCCGATGATGCCGGACGCCAACTGCACGAGGCAGAGGAGGAAGATCTCGCTGGGGTCGTCGCCGCGGCCGTTCGCGCGCAGGGTGCGGCCATCGTGACCGACCGTGGTGACTGCCCGGCCGACTCGCTGTGCCTGCCACTGGGTCGGGGGCAGTACCTTGTCGTGCACCCACGCCGTGCCGGCGAGTCGTTCACCCGTCGAGACAGGGAAGCTGTGGACCGTATGGCAGAGCACCTCTCGCGACGACTCGAACGTCGCGACCTGGAGCGCGAGCTCGTCGAGGCGCACACCGCGCTCGCGAAGCAACGGCAGCACGAGCAGGATCACCTGCGGACGATGCTCCACGACGAGGTCGGTCCACTCCTCGTGGGAGCGGAGATGCAGGCGCACGCCATCAACCAGCGCGCCAAGGGCTCCGAGCTGGCGTCCGCGGCGGCCGAGCTGGATGCGGCCCTGCGGCAGGCACGCCTCGCCATGCGGTCCGTGCTTGACGAGGGTTCGCCACGTGGCCTGGCGCACGGGCTCGGCCCCGCGCTCACGGCCCTGTGCGCCCGGTGGCCACACCCCTCGGTTCAGTTGCGGATCAAGCTCCCCACGGCGGTGGACTCGCACACTGCGGGAGCGGCATACCGGGTCGTGGCCGAGGGCCTCGCCAACGTGGCCCAGCACGCCGAGGCCGAGTCGTGCGAGGTCAGCGTGACCTCCTCAGACCGGGGGCTGACGGTGGTCATCTCCGACGATGGTGTGGGGATCGACCCCGGGCGCCCCTACGGAATCGGCCTCGCCTCAATGCGCGGACGAGCCCTGGAGCTCGGCGGCGATCTCACCGTTGAGCGCCGCGCGCGTGGCACCTCCGTCACCGCGCACCTTCCGCTCCGGAGGGTGGCGCCGTGAGGGTTCTGCTGGTGGACGACCATCGGGTGATGCTGGCGGGACTCGAGGCTCTCCTGGGCGCGCAGTCATGGGTCGACTCGGTCGAGTCCGCGACCACCATTGAGGAGGCTCTCCAGCTCGCCCGCGCTCACATCCCAGATGGTGGCCGTCGTGGACCTGGGGCTGGGTAGCGAATCAGGACTCGACCTGATCGGGCCGCTCCGGGAGCTGGAGCCGCGACCACGGCTGCTGGTCCTGACGATGTCCGCAAGCTCCGACGATGCCCGAGATGCAGTGCGACGGGGTGCGTCCGGCTACGTGCTGAAGGACGACGGGCCGGAAGAGGTGCTGGCCGCCATCCGGCTGGTGGCAGGCGGGGGGGACGGCGTTCCCGGGGGCGGCGTCCGCCTCTTTCATCCCGCCGGTGCGCGACCATGACCTCCCCCGCCTAGGTGACCGGGAGCGCGAGCTTCTGGGCCTGGTGGCGCGGGGACTGACGAACCAACAGATCGCTCGGCACTTGTTCCTGTCGCCCAAGACGATCCAGAACCGCCTGTCTGAGCTCTACCGGCTCCTTGGTGTCAGCAACCGGGCGGAGGCCGTTGCCGCGGCGCACGAGCTAGGCATGTCGACAACCCGTACTTCGAGCCGGTGAGGGGCTACACGCCCCGTCCGGCCGATGAGGACGCGGCGCGCGTGTCCGTTAGGCGACGTTGGCGTTCCAGCCCGGCGGGACCGACTCCAGCCAGGAACGCAGCGCGGTGTAGTGCTCCAGGCCCAGGGCCAGCTCGAACCGCTCCCCCGCGTAGTCGCAGGGTACGGCGATCACCGGCGGATTCAGCCAGGGCACCAGTGCGGGGTCCTGGGAGCGCGCCATCCCCAGCTCGAGGACCGATCGCTGCCACCGGTCGCTGGGCGAACGCCGAGGGCCGTCTCCACCGAAATGGTCGAGACGGCCCGCGTCATAACAGAGGAGTCCGCGAGACCACGCGGAGGACTCGTCCTGCCGATAGGCACACGGGAAGGCGTGCGGTCGTGCGGAGAAACGGGCGAACACGAACCACCCGACCGCGACCAGCAGCGCAGCCGCCAGCACCGCAAGCGCGATGAGGACGAGGCCGCCGGAGTTCATCTCAGCTCACTCGGTCAGCCCGGATGCGTCGACCTGGGCCGCGACGATCGTCACCCGGTCGTGGTCGACCGAGAGGAATCCGGAGTCGATGGTCACGGACTGGCGACCGCCTGAGGTCTCCAGGGTGACGTCACCCTCGACCAGCACGCCGAGGAGCGGGGAGTGCCCGGGCAGGATGCCCAGCTCCCCCTCGATGCTGCGGGCGCGCACGAAACTGGCCTCGCCCTGCCAGACCATGCGGTCGGCGGCGACGAGCTCAACCTGCAATGCACTCACGTGCGGTGTCCTCTCGATCGAGACGGATTGTTCAGTCTAGTCCAGGGGCGGACGGCGGCCGAAGCCTCCGCCCGCCCCTGGACCTGACCGAAACCCTGTAGGTCAGTTGTTCTTCTCGAGCTCGGCGGCCTGGCGCTCGACGTCGTCGAGGCCACCACACATGAAGAAGGCCTGCTCCGGCACGTGGTCGTACTCGCCGTCGGCAACCTTGGTGAAGGCCTCGATCGTGTCGGCCAGCGGCACCGTTGAACCCTCGATGCCGGTGAACTGCTTGGCGACGTAGGTGTTCTGCGACAGGAAGCGCTGGATCCGGCGGGCCCGGCCGACGAGGATCTTGTCCTCTTCCGACAGCTCGTCGATGCCGAGGATGGCGATGATGTCCTGCAACTCCTTGTAGCGCTGCAGGATCGACTTGACGCGGACCGCGGTGTCGTAGTGGTCCTGGCCGACGTAGCGCGGGTCGAGGATCCGGCTGGTCGAGGCCAGCGGGTCCACGGCCGGGTAGATACCCATGGAGGCGATCGGGCGGGACAGCTCGGTCGTCGCGTCCAGGTGGGCGAAGGTGGTCGCCGGCGCCGGGTCGGTGTAGTCGTCGGCGGGGACGTAGATCGCCTGCATGGAGGTGATCGAGTGACCACGGGTCGAGGTGATCCGCTCCTGCAGCACGCCCATCTCGTCAGCCAGCGTCGGCTGGTAGCCCACCGCCGAGGGCATGCGGCCGAGCAGTGTGGAGACCTCCGAACCGGCCTGGGTGAACCGGAAGATGTTGTCGATGAACAGGAGCACGTCCTGCTTCTGCACGTCGCGGAAGTACTCCGCCATCGTCAGCGCGGACAGCGCCACGCGAAGGCGCGTGCCCGGCGGCTCGTCCATCTGACCGAACACGAGGGCGGTCTGGCCGAGCACACCGGCCTCCTCCATCTCGACGATCAGGTCGTTGCCCTCACGGGTGCGCTCGCCGACACCGGCGAACACGGACACACCACCGTGGTCGCGGGCCACGCGAGCGATCATCTCCTGGATCAGCACGGTCTTGCCGACGCCGGCACCTCCGAAGAGGCCGATCTTGCCACCCTGCACATAGGGGGTGAGAAGGTCGATGACCTTGATGCCCGTCTCGAACATCTGGGTCTTGGGCTCCAGCTGGTCGAAGGCCGGCGCCTTGCGGTGGATGCCCCAGCGCTCGGTGATCTCGAGGGTCTCGCCCTCGGCCAGGTCGAGAACGTCACCGGTCGCGTTGAAGACGTGGCCGAGGGTGACGTCGCCCACCGGGACGGTGATCGGGCCGCCGGTGTCCTGCACCTGAGCACCGCGCACCAGGCCGTCGGTCGGCTGCAGAGAGATGGCCCGCACCATGCTGTCGCCGATGTCCTGGGCGACCTCGAGGTTGATGGTCTTGGTCTCGCCGTTCAGCTCGACCTCGGTCTTGAGCAGGTTGTACATCGAGGGGATCTGGCCGGGCGGAAACTCGATATCGACCACGGGGCCGATGATGCGGGCCAGACGACCGACGCCGCCCTGACCCTGCTGGGTGTCCGTCTCGTTCACGGTTGCAGTCATGGTGGAGTGCTTCCTTCTCACTTGGCGTCGGCGAGGGCGCTGGCGCCACTCACGATTTCGCTGATCTCTTGGGTGATCTCGGCCTGGCGTGCCTGGTTGGCCAGCCGGGTGTAGGTCTTCAGGAGCTCGTCGGCGTTGTCCGTGGCCGACTTCATCGCCCGCTGGCGGGCGGCGAGCTCGGAGGCCGCGGACTGCAGCAGCGCGTTGAAGATCCGGGAGTTGACGTACTGCGGGAGCAGCGCGTCAAGGACCTCGGGCCCGTCGGGCTCGAACTCGTACAGCGGGAAGAGCTCCTCCTCCGGAACTGCCTCCTCGGACTCCACGACCTCCAGCGGGAGCAGGCGCACGACCTGCACCTCCTGGGTGACCATGTTGACGAACTGCGTGTAGACGATGTGGATCTCGTCCACCCCACCGTTCTCGGCGCCCTTGATGAAGTCTGCCGTCAGCCGGTCGCCGATCTCCTTGGCGACCTCGTAGGTGGGCGCGTCGGAGAATCCGCTCCACGACTCCTCGAAGGGCCGCTGCCGGAACCTGTAGAAGCCCTCGGCCTTGCGTCCGGCGAGGTAGGGGACCACCTCGCGACCCTCTTCCTGCAGCAGCTCCCGCAGCGACTCGCTGCGCTTCAGGGCGTTGGCGGAGTAGGCGCCCGCCAGGCCGCGGTCGCTGGTGATGATGAGAACGCCCGCCTTGGTGGGGTTCTCCCGCTCCAGCGTGAGCGGGTGATCGATGTCGGAGGAGAAGGTGGCCACGGCGGACACGGCCTTCGTGATCGCCCGGGCGTAGGGCGTGGTCTGCACGACCCGCTCACGGGCCTTGACGACACGGGACGCCGCGATGAGCTCCATCGCTCGAGTGATCTTCTTCATCGACTGGACGGACCGGCTGCGCTGGCGGTAGATCCGCTGCTGCGCTCCCATATCTCGCCTCTCTCTGCAGTCGTGGGGTGGTGGTCTGGAGGTCCGCCCGCGCGACCGGGTGGTCCGGTCGCGCGGTCGGCGATCAGCGCTTCTGGCGCTTGATCTGCTCCTGGTTGACGTCCTCGGTCTCCAGGGGGTCAACGTTCTCGTCGGCCTCGTCGCTGCCGGGCTGGATGCCGCCCTCGCCGCTGGGACGGAACTGCTCCTTGAAGCTGGCCATCGAGCTCTCCAGCGCGGCGCGGGTGTCGTCACCCAGCTTGCCGCTCTCACGGATGCCGGAGAGCAGGTCGCCCTGCTCCCGACGCAGGTAGTCGATGAACTCGCCCTCGAAGCGGCGGATGTCCTCGACGGGGATCGCGTCGAGCTCACCGCTGGTGCCGGCCCAGATGATCGCGACCTGCTCCTCGACCGGGATCGGCGAGGCCTGCGGCTGCTTGAGCAGCTCGACCATGCGGGCACCACGCTCCAGCTGGGCCCGGGACGCCGCATCGAGGTCGGAGGCGAACATCGCGAAGGCCTCCATCTCGCGGAACTGTGCCAAGTCCACCTTCAGACGACCGGACACGTCCTTCATCGCCTTGACCTGCGCGGCACCACCGACACGAGACACCGAGATGCCCACGTCGATCGCCGGGCGGACGTTGGAGTTGAACAGGTCCGACTGCAGGTAGATCTGGCCGTCGGTGATGGAGATGACGTTGGTCGGGATGTAGGCGGACACGTCGCCGGCCTTCGTCTCGATGATCGGCAGACCCGTCATCGAGCCCGCGCCCATCTCGTCGGAGAGCTTGGCGCAGCGCTCGAGCAGCCGCGAGTGCAGGTAGAACACGTCGCCCGGGTAGGCCTCACGACCCGGCGGGCGGCGCAGCAGCAGCGACACGGCGCGGTAGGCCTCGGCCTGCTTGGACAGGTCGTCGAAGACGATCAGCACGTGCTGGCCCTGGTACATCCAGTGCTGGCCGATGGCCGAGCCGGTGTAGGGAGCGAGGTACTTGAAGCCGGCCGGGTCGGACGCCGGGGAGGCCACGATGGTGGTGTAGTCCATCGCGCCGCCCTCCTCGAGGGTGCTGCGCACCGAGGCGATCGTCGAGCCCTTCTGGCCGATAGCGACATAGATGCAGCGGACCTGCTTCTCCGGGTCGCCCGACTCCCAGTTGGCCCTCTGGTTGAGGATGGTGTCGATCGCGACCGTGGTCTTGCCGGTCTGGCGGTCACCGATGATCAGCTGGCGCTGGCCGCGGCCGATCGGGATCATCGCGTCGATGGCCTTGATGCCGGTCTGCAGCGGCTCGTGCACCGACTTGCGCTGCATCACGCCCGGCGCCTGCAGCTCCAGGACGCGGCGGCCCTCCGCCTCGACCTCGCCCATGCCGTCGATGGGGTTGCCCAGCGGGTCCACCACGCGACCGAGGTAACCGTCGCCGACCGGCACGGACAGCACCTCACCCGTGCGCTTGACCTCCTGGCCCTCGTCGATGCCGGCGAACTCGCCCAGCACGACGACACCGATCTCGTGGACGTCCAGGTTGAGCGCCAGGCCCACCGTGCCGTCCTCGAACTCGAGCAGCTCGTTGGCCATGGCGGAGGGCAGGCCCTCGACGTGCGCGATGCCGTCACCGGCGTCGACCACGCGGCCTACCTCTTCGCGGGAGGCCGCCGTGGGCTCGTAGGACTGGACGAAGTGGTCCAGTGCGTCCCGGATCTCGTCCGGACGGATCGTGAGCTCCGTCATCATCTTCTCCTCGTATGCGGCCCGGTCCGGGCCCGTTCGGGTGGTCTGTGCGTGGGTGGGTGGGTCAGCTGGTGAGTCTGCGGCGCGCCTCGTCCAGGCGGCTCAGGATGGTGCCGTCGATGACCTCGTCACCGATCTCGACGCGGATGCCGCCGACCACCTTGGGGTCGACGACCTGGTTGACGTGGACATCCCGGTCGTAGTGCTTGCTCAACGCCGCGGTCAACCGCTCGAGCTGCTGCTCGGTCAGTGAGACCGCAGTGGTGACCGTGGCGGTCAGCTGCTCCTGCCGGCGGGCGGCGATCTTGAGGTATGCCGCGACCGCGTGGTCGAAGCGGGTCCGGCGGTGCGTGGCGGCCAGCTCCGCCAGTCGCACCGTCTCCGGCGCGCTGCGGTCGGCCAAGAGGTCGCGGACGACCCGCGACTTGGCCTCGGTGGACGCCCGACGGTCGGTCAGGGCCGAGCGGAGCTCGGAGGTGCCGTCCACGATGCGGCCGAAGCGGAACAGCTCGTCCTCGACCTGCCCCAGGCGTCCGGAGGACTCGGCCTGAGCCAGGATCGACTCGATGCCGAACTCCTCCAGCGTGCTGACCAGGTCGACCTCGCTGGCCCAGCGACGTGAGGCCACCGTCGCCGCAACCTTCTGGGTCGCGTCGCTGACGCGACCGGCGAACAGCCGTCCCACCAGGTCGGACTTGTCACTGCCCTCCCGGGTCGGGTCGGCCAGCGTGCGCCGGAGCACCGCGTTGCCGTCGATGACACGGGCGACCTGGAGCAGCTCCTCGCCCAGGCGGCCGCGGTCGGTGTCCTGACCGAGCACCTGCGAGAGGACCTCGCGGGACTCGGCGAGTGCCGATCGGGACGCGCCCTGCATCAGTTCCCCTGTCCCTCTGAGCCGACGACCTCGGGGCGCACGTTGCCCGCCTCGAGCTCGGCCAGGAACCGGTCGACGATGCCGCTCTGCCGCGCCTCGTCCTCCAGGGACTCACCCACGATCCGACCGGCCAGGTCGGTGGAGAGCCGCCCGACGTCGTTGCGGAGCGAGACCATCGCCTGCTGGCGCTCGGCCTCGATCTGCTTGCTCGCGGACTCGGTGATGCGGTTGGCCTCGGCCTGGGCCTGCTGGCGCATCTCGGCAATGATCGAAGCGCCCTGCTCCTTGGCCTCCTCCCGGATGGCAGCGGCCTCGTCGCGGGCCTCGGCCAGCTGGGCCTTGTACTCGCGGAGGGCGGCCTCGGCCTCCTCCTGCGCCTTCTCTGCCTGCTGCATCCCGCCCTCGATCGCGGCAGTGCGCTCGGCATACGCCTTCTCGAGGTTGGGCACGACGTACTTGGCCACGACCCAGTACAGGATCCCGAACGCGATCAGGCCGAAGATGAACTCCGGCAGGTACGGGATGATCGGCAGGGCAGTTGCCTCAGGGTCGGCAGCCTCGACCGCCGGCAGGGCGGTCAGGGTGTTAGCGGTGAGCTGCACGATGGTCTCCTCAGGGACGGTGCCACCTCAACGGGGCACCAGGGTTGGTCAGGTGTGGGGAGGACCAGCGTCAGAGCCGGATGAAGAACAGCACCAGGGCGAAGATCGCGAGCGCCTCGGCGAGCGCGAAGCCCAGGATGGCGATCGGCTGGAGGATCTTCTGGGCCTCCGGCTGGCGGGCCACGCCGTTGATGTAGGCGGCGAAGATCAGACCCACGCCGATGGCCGGGCCGATCGCAGCGAGGCCGTAGCCGAGCAGAGTGATGTCACCAGTCACGTCATTCTCTTTCTGTGTGATGTCCCGGGCGGCTCCGGCCGTCCGGGGGCAAAAGGGCTATTCAGTTGTTGGTCAGTGCTCGTCCACCAGGGCGCCACCGATGTAGGAGGCGGCCAGGAGGACGAAGACGTAGGCCTGCAGGAACTGCACCAGGGCCTCGAACACCGTCATGGCGAAGGCCATGACGAATGCCGGGAGGGAGACCACGCTGAGCAGTCCACCCTGCAGGAAGAGCTCCCAGCCGCCGATGATGAAGACGACGAGCAGGAGGTGGCCGGCAAACATGTTGCCGAAGAGTCGAAGCGCCAGGGTCAGCGGCCGGGTCACGAAGAAGGTCATCATCTCCAGGACCAGGATCGCCGGCTTGATCCAGCCGGGCAGCCCGGCGGGGATCATGAACTTGAAGTAGCCGGCCAGCCCGTGCTTCTTGACGCCGATCCAGTGGTAGACGACGTAGACCAGGAGCGTCAGCCCGATCGGGAAGGCCACGCGGGCCATGGTCGGCATCTGGACCGGCGGGATGATGCCCATCCAGTTGTTGAACAGGATCAGCACGAAGAGGGTGAACAGGAACGGCACGAACCGCAGGAAGTCGCGGCTGCCGATCATGTCGCGGGCCACGCCGTTGCGCACGAAGTTGTAGACCGCCTCGGTCCCTGCCTGGCCCTTGCTGGGCACGACGGCGGCGTGCTTGGTCGTCGCGATCAGCCACCAGGACAACAGACCCACGGTGATCGCCATGACGACCATCGGCCGCGTGATGGCCAGCGTCATCTCCGAGCCGAACATGTCGACCGTGCCGAACTTGACCAGCGGCTGCCAGAACAGGGAGGTGTCCGGGGGGAAGTGGCTCTCCCCCTCCGCCATGGGCAGCAGCACAGCTGCAGTCGGGCTCACAGATTCTCCTCAGTCGTGCGCAAGCTGATGTGATGGGCAGGTCCCCGGCGCGGCAACCGCTGCGGGCTGGCGGGGGAAGTCATGACGTACCGTACCGGAGCCAGATGATGTACATCGAAAGCGCCATCCCCGCGAGCAGCCCGATGACGATGAAGAACGGCGTCCCGAGCCAGCGGTCGAGCAGGTATCCGGCGCCACCGAAGCCGGCCGGTCCGGCGATGAGGTAGGCGATCACGTCCGTAGCCAGGTGGGTCTGGCCGGCGTACCCAGGCGTGTGCTCGGGTTCGGTCATGGATGGACTCCCAGCGTCGGCTCGGGTCATCATCGCACCTCCGGAGGCACAGAGTCATCCCCGCTGGTGACCGCGTCCCCGAAGACCAGCTGCCGCGACCCGGCATACCCGGCGACGACACCGACCTGGAAGGCCAGGCCGGCGGCGAGGAAGCCCAGGCCGAGCGACAGCATGTCCACCCAGCTGATGCGGGAGAGCAGGTAGAGGATGGCGAAACCGACCACGATCTGCAGCGCCAGCAGCGCGAACGCCCCTGCCATCGACGCATAGGCCGGCCCGGCGAGGACCCCCGTGATGCCGATGAGCCCGGCGAGGAAGATGCCGACTCCGAGGACGCCGCCCACGAGTGCGGACAGGCCGGCCCACTCGTCGCGGACGCCCCAGGCCACCACGCCGACGACCAGCGTCACGACGAGGGCCGGCAGCAGGGAGAAGGTGACCATCCGCCGCCGCACGGAGCCGGCGGCGCGCCGTCGCGGCCCCGGTCTGCGGCTGGCGGGCATAGGCTTCCTCACTGGCTCTGTGACGGGCGGATGCAGTGGCGGTCGGCGGGCTTGAAGGACCCGCTCACGTGCTTGTGAAAGTTATCACAAGGTCGCGCCGGGAGGCCAGCCGAGCCTCCGCCAGACCTCGGTGACGTTGCTCACCGCGGAGTTCAGGTGGGTCGGCGGCCCGCGCCCGGCTGCCAGGTCAGCACCGCCGCCGCGACCATGAGGAGCAGCAGCACGCCGGCCGTCACCGCCGGCTCGAAGAAGGCGAACGAGACGGCGCCCACGGCCAGCAGCGCCGCCCACAGATACATCAGCGCGACCGCGCGGCGGTGGCTGTGCCCGATCTTGAGCAGCTGGTGGTGCAGGTGCGCGGCGTCCGGCTTCCACGGCAGGTCCCCGCGTCGCGTGCGCCGCACCACGGCCAGCAGCATGTCGAGGATCGGCAGCGCCATGATCGCCACGGGCAGGAAGAGCGGCAGCAGGATCGCGGTTGCGGCCGACGTCGCCGCCACCGAGGAGCTGGGGTCCACGCTGCCGGTCATCGAGATGGTGGCCGCCGACAGCAGCAGCCCCAGCAGCAGCGCCCCGGCGTCGCCCATGAACAACCGCGCGGGATGGAAGTTGTGCGGCAGGAAGCCCAGGCAGCAGCCCATGAGAGCGGCCGTGATGAAGGTGGCGGTGCTGAAGACGTTGGGCGGGTCGAAGTTGTGACTGACCAGGTAGCTCCACGCGAAGAAGGCACCGGCGGAGATGAAGACGACGCCGGCCGCCAGCCCGTCCAGCCCGTCGACGAAGTTCACCGCGTTGGTCGAGACCACCACGATCATGATCGTCAGGGTGACCAGGACCGGCTCGGGCAGCACGGTGACGCCGAAGACCGGGATCGACAACAGCTGGACGCCGAAGTAGGCCATCACGCCGCCGGCCAGCACCTGTCCGGCCAGCTTCGTCAGCCAGTCCAGGTCCCGCACGTCGTCCACCGCACCCAGCAGCGTGATGATCAGCGCTCCGAGCAGCACGCCGAGCAGCTCGCGGGTCGCGAACAACCCGGAGAGGTAGGGCAGCTGGCTGCCCACCGCGACCGCCGCCGCAAAGCCGAGGAACATCGCCACCCCGCCCAGGCGCGGGATGGGCACGGAGTGCACGTCGCGGGCCCGGACCGGGGTGACGGCACCGATCGCGAAGGCGAGCCACCGGACCAGGGTCGTGGCGGCATACGTGAAGATGGCGGCGATCAGGAGCACGAGGAGGTATTCGCGCACCGCTCACCCCACTGTCATCGGTCGGTCGGCGTATGCCGACACGCAGGTCGGTCGGTCAGGGCAGCGGGTATGCCGGGTAACTGGCGAGCAGCTCGGTCACCTCGGCGCGGATTGCCCCGGCACCCGCGTGCTCGGGGTCCCCGTCGGTGGTGGTCACGGCGCGGTGGATCAGGTCGGCGACCTGGTCCATCTGCTCGGTGCCCATCCCCTGCGTGGTGACCGACGGCGACCCGACGCGGATGCCGGAGGCGATGTTGGGCTTCTCCGGGTCGAACGGGATGGCGTTCTTGTTGAGCACGATCCCGGCCGCGTCGCAGCGGGCCTCGGCGTCGACGCCGGTGACGCCCACGCCCTGGAGGTCGTGGAGGGACAGGTGGGTGTCGGTGCCGCCGGTGATCGGGCGGATGCCGCGCTCCCCGAGCCCCGAGGCCAGCGCGCGGGCGTTGTCGATGACCTGTGCGGCATACGCCTGGTAGGCCGGGGTCGCGCACTCGGCGAAGTTGACTGCCTTGGCGGCGACGTTGTTCATCAGCGGACCGCCCTGCATCATCGGGAAGACCGCCCGGTCGATCTTGGCGGCGTGCTCCTCCTTGCAGACGATGGCGCCGCCGCGCGGACCGCGCAGGACCTTGTGGGTGGTGAAGCTGACCACATCGGCGTACGGGACCGGCGAGGGGATCGCCTGCCCGGCCACGAGACCGATGAAGTGGGCGGCGTCGACCCAGAAGATCGCGCCGACCTCGTCCGCGATCGCCCGGAAGCGCTCGAAGTCGATCAGCCGCGGGATCGCCGATCCGCCGGCGAGGATCATCTTGGGGCGGTGCTCCTTGGCCAGCGCCTCGACCTGGTCGTAGTCGATGTCCTCGGTCTCGCGGTCGACGCCGTAGTGCACGGCGTTGAACCACTTGCCGGAGAAGGAGACGGAGAAGCCGTGCGTCAGGTGGCCGCCGTGCGCCAGCGACATCGCCAGCACCGTGTCCCCGGGCTTGGTGAAGGCGCCGTAGACGGCGAGGTTGGCGCTGGCACCGGAGTGCGGCTGGACGTTGGCGTGGTCGGCGCCGAAGAGGCTCTTGGCCCGCTCGACGGCCAGCACCTCGGCCTTGTCCACCTCCGAACAGCCGCCGTAGTAGCGACGGCCCGGATAGCCCTCGGCGTACTTGTTGCTCAGCGTCGACCCCGTCGCGGCCATAACGGCCGGGGACGTCTGGTTCTCGCTGGCGATCAGCTGGATGCCCGCGCGCTGCCGGTCGAGCTCGCTGACCAGGATCTCCGCGATCTCCGGGTCCTGCTCGAGGAGCTGGGCGTAGCTCGGTCCGTAGTAGGTGTCGGCCTCGACCTGGGTGCTCATGACCGTCACTGTAGTGAATCGCCGGGAGCGACAGCCCCGGGGGCGACCGTCCGAAGGTCTGCCGAGCGCACCCCTACGCCGCTCGGACGCAGCTCGCGGACGACGAGCGGGTCGAGCACGATCGCGCGCTCCCGAGGTGGCTCATCCGCTGGCCCGTCATCGGCCTGGATGCTGACGTCCTCGTGCTCTGCCGCCGCAGGGGGCGCATCGTGCAGGACCGTGGTGCCCAGCACCTCCCGCAGGCGCGCGGACGGGATCGCCCCGTGCCGCAGGACGACCGGCTCGTCGCCGGTGCAGTCCACGATCGTCGAGGCGGCGGCGCCCGCCCGCGGCCCGCCGTCGAGATAGAGGGAGACGGCACCACCGAGCTGGTCACGGGCCTCCTGCGCGGTCGTGGCCGGCGGCTGACCCGTCAGGTTGGCGCTGGTCACCGCCATCGGACCGACCTCGGTAAGCAGACGCAGCGTGACCTCGTCGTCGGGCATCCGCAGGGCGACCGTGCCGTTGGTCTCCCCGAGGTCCCACATCAGGGTGGGCTGCGCGCGCACGATGACGGTCAGCGCGCCGGGCCAGAAGTGACGGATCAGGATCTTGGCGTACATCGGCACGTCAGTCGCCAGGCCGTCGACGGTGCGCGTGTTGCCGACCAGCACCGGCGGTGGCACGTCGCGCCCCCGGTGCTTGGCGGCGAGCACCATGGCGACGGCGACCTGGTCGAACGCATCGGCCCCCACGCCATACACCGTGTCGGTCGGCAGCACCACGACCTTGCCCGCGCGGACGACCTCGGCGGCCTGCTCGATGGCCCCGTCGAGGTTCTCCGGATCGGTGACGTCCACAATCACGGGTCAAGTCTCGCACCTCGCGGCGGGTGCGCCGGTCAGGTTCGGCACAGCCCGGGCCCGGGGTCGTCAATGACCTCCTGCGGACGGCTCTGTCAGGATCAGGCGTATGCCGACCCGCACCGACGAGCGACTGTCCGCCGCTGACCTGGACCAGCTGACCGCGGACGGCGAGCGGGTCGAGCTGGTCCGTTGCGACCTGTCCGGGTTGCGGTCGCGTGACGTCGACCTGGACGACGTCACCTTCACGGACTGCGCGCTGGACGGCGTGGACCTCAGCGGCTCCCGGCTGTCCGGCGCGGTGATCACCGGGGGCAGCGCCACCAGCGTGCATCTGGAGCGGTGCGACCTCAGTGACGCCCGCCTGGAGCGTGTCGCCCTGTCCGGAGCGGTACTGAGCGGGGCGCTGCTCACCGATGCCGAGTTCCGCAGCTGCCGGATGACCGGGGTAGTCGCCGAGGCCACGCGAGGCATGGGCTGCCTGCTGCTGGGCTGCAATGCCTACGGCGCGGAGCTGCCCGGCCTGGTCCTGGCCCGTCGCGAGCACCGCGGCACCCGCTTCACCGAGGCGAACCTCGCCGGATGCGACCTGCGGGAGGCGGTGCTCGAGGGATGCGTGTTACTGCACACCGACCTCACCGGGGCGAACCTGGAGGGTGCCGACCTGCGTGGCGCAGACCTCGGGCCGTGCACGCGCGAGCGCCTTGACGCCCTCGCCGGGGCGATCCTGTCCACGGCTCAGGCCGTGGCCGCCATGCAGGACCTCACCGGCGCGACGATCACCGACTGAGCCGGGCACGGGCCGCAATGAGCCGGGGGATGGGAAGCGCTGCGCCTCGGCATGGGTGGTGCTGTCCCGGGGGGATAGGCGGCACTCTCCCAGGGGCATCGATGCCCAATGCTGAACTGCCACATGCGAGATCGCGTAGGAGCCAGGGTCCGCGCTCAACAGGACAAGCGCCGAGAAGGCCGTTAGCCTCATTGCTTGGAAGAGCACGCCAGCCCTCCCCACACATGGTGGGGACGACTAGGAGGTAGGCACATGCGTGGTAGTGGACTGATCTGGACGATCGTCGGAGTTCTGCTGATCATTGCGCTGTTGGTCTGGCTTCTTTGATCACCAGCCACTAACAGGCAGGCTTACGCCTGACTGGCGGAGGGGGCCCCAGCGTGCGCTGGGGCCCTTTTCTGCTCCCGTGTAGCTCGGCTCGCCGGCGGACAGCAGGGCATGTCGTAGTTTGCCGGATCGCGATGCGCGCCTGCCTCAGCCCACCTCGCTTGCCTCAACTCACCTCGCGTTCAGGGCACTCACCTCGCGTTCAGGGCACTCACGTCGCGTTCAGGGCACTCACCCCCCGCTATAGCGCGAGGTGAGTGACAGACAGGTGAGGTCAGTGCTCGGATCGCGAGTGGAGAAGATCTGAGAGGTGATGCTCAGGGCGGGCCCAGAGTCGTCCCATCCCACGTCCGGTGCGCGGTTCGGACGTGCGCAACGCGCTCCATGGGGCGCGCCCTGCACGCCCGACAGCTCGGTGGAAGGCACCGGCACGGAGATCGACGAGGGGCCGGGTTGCCGATCGCCGCCGCTCTAGCCGCGAACGGCGCGGGTGACTCTGGGTAGCCCCGCCAGGTCGACGTGGTCAGTGACCTGCGACCAGTCGCCGGTCGCGCGCAGACGTCGGACCAGCTCCTCGCCCTGCACGTCCGCGTGCTCCATCAGCAGGACCCCACGGGGCGCAAGCAGCACCGCGGCACGCGCCGCCACCGCGAGCGGCACCTGGAGGCCGTCAGCTCCGCCGCCGTAGAGCGCCAGCTCGGGGTCATGGTCGCGCACCTCGGGGTCCACGGGCACACTGCCTGGCGGGATGTATGGCGGGTTGCTCACGACTACGTCGACGGCACCGACCAGGTTATCGAAGGCCGTCGTGGCGTCGCCCCGCCGCAGGTCGACGGCGAGACCCGAGCGCTCGACGTTGGCGGCCGCCCAGGCGTAGGCCTCCTCCGACAGCTCGACCGCGTGCACCGCGGCTGTCGGCCACTCGTCGGCCAGCGCCAGAGCGATCGCACCGCTGCCGGTGCACAGGTCGACCACCACCGGCTCCTCCCCCGCCGCCCGCAGGTCCGTGAGCGCGAGCTCGACCAGCACCTCGGTCTCGGGGCGCGGGACGAACACCCCGGGCCCCACCCGCAGCGCCAGCCGCCGGAAGTGCGCCTCGCCGGTCAGGTGCTGCAACGGCACCCGGGCGGCCCGCTGGTCAACCAGCCTGAGGTATGCCGCGCGGTCCGCCTCCGTGACCGTCTCGCCCAGCACCATCGCACGTCTCAGGTCGGGCAGCTCACGGTCGAGCACGTGCGCCAGGAGGGCCTCCGCGTCGACTCGCGGGCTGGGCACGTGAGCATTGTGCAGTGTCGCCGCGCCCGCCCGGACCAACTCGCCCGCCCCGGTCACGCCCTGCGCAGCCACAGGCGTGTCACCCGCGCCCGAGGGCGCCCCGGTCATGGTCGCCGCCCCCGAGCGCCGCCATACGGGCCGCCTCGTCGGCGTCGACGGCAGACTGGACCACCGGATCCAGGTCACCGTCGAGGACCTGGTCCAGGTTGTAGGACTTGTAGCCGGTGCGGTGGTCGGCCACCCGGTTCTCCGGGAAGTTGTAGGTGCGGATCCGCTCGCTGCGGTCGACGGTCCGGACCTGGCTGCGCCGCTGCGCGGATGCCTCGGCCTCCGCCTCCTCCACCGCCATCTGGTGCAGGCGGGAGCGGAGCACCCGAAGTGCCGACTCCTTGTTCTGCAGCTGGGACTTCTCGTTCTGGCAGGAGACGACGACGCCGGTCGGCAGGTGCGTGATCCGCACCGCGGAGTCGGTGGTGTTGACGGACTGCCCGCCCGGGCCGCTGGAGCGAAACACGTCGATCTTGAGGTCGTGGGGGTCGAGCTCCACCTCACCCGGGTCGTCGACGTCGGGCATCACGAGCACGCCGGCGGCCGAGGTGTGGATGCGCCCCTGGCTCTCGGTGACCGGGACGCGCTGCACGCGGTGTACGCCACCCTCGTACTTGAGCCGGGCCCAGGGGGCGTCGCCGGGAGCGGCGGCTCCGGACGCCTGGATCGCCACCCGGGCCTCCTTGTAACCACCCAGGTCGGACTCCGTCGCCTCGAGCAGCTGCGCCTTCCAGCGGCGCCGCTCTGCGTAGCGCAGGTACATCCGCAGGAGGTCCCCTGCGAACAGCGCCGACTCCTCGCCACCCTCTCCGGCCTTGACCTCCAGGATGACGTCACGGTCGTCGTCGGGGTCTCGCGGCAGGAGCAGGCGGTGCAGCTCCGCGGCAGCCTCGTCAGCCCGTTGGCGCAGGGTTGGCAGCTCCTCGGCGAAGGACGCGTCCTCGGCAGCCATCTCGGTGGCCGCGCCGACGTCACCGTCGGCCTCCTGCCACTCGCGGAAGGCCGCGATGGTGGGGCTGAGGGCGGCATAGCGCTTGTTGAGCCGCTTGAGGACGACCGGGTCGGAGTGGGTGACGGGGTCAGCCAGCTGCGCCTCGATCGCGGCGTACTCCTCGAGCAGCGGCGTCACTGCGCTGACGTCGACCACGGGCACCTCCGGTCCTCTCCAAAGAGCAACGCCGGCCCCGCGACTGGTGTCGCGGGACCGGCGTGCGAAGTGTTACTTGGCAGCCTTGCCGTAGCGCTCCTGGAAGCGGGCCACACGGCCACCGGTGTCCAGGATCTTCTGCTTGCCCGTGTAGAACGGGTGGCACTGGGAGCACACCTCGGCGTGGATGCTGCCGGAGGCCGCGGTGCTCCGCGTGGTGAACTGGGCACCACAGTTACAGGTCACCTGAGTCTCGTGGTACTCGGGGTGGATGTTCTTCTTCACGTCGGTCTCCTCAGGATGGCGGTTCTCCCGGGTCGGTGCGCGGTCGCGCTCCGTGAACCGGAAGGCCAAGGGGTAATTCTGCCAGATCCGGCAGCATGTCAACAAAACACGTCGGGCGGTCTGCACATTCCCGCGGTCAGCGGCGATTGCAGGCGTGTGGCCCGGCTCCAGGGACCGGGCCACACGTCATACGAAACTGGGATCAGTCCTCGTCGTCGAGCTTGACGGAAGAGGTCTGCTGCACCTGCACGAGGAACTCGTGGTTGGAGCGGGTCTTGCGGAGGCGGTCCAGCAGCAGCTCCACCGCCTGCTGCGAGTCGAGCGCGGAGAGCACACGACGCAGCTTCCACATGATCTTGAGCTCCTCGGAGCCCATGAGGATCTCCTCGCGGCGCGTGCCGGAGGGGTTCACGTCGATGGCCGGGAAGATGCGGCGGTCCGCGAGCTGGCGAGACAGTCGCAGCTCCATGTTGCCGGTGCCCTTGAACTCCTCGAAGATGACCTCGTCCATCTTGGAGCCGGTCTCCACGAGCGCGGTGGCCAGGATCGTCAGCGAGCCGCCGTTCTCGATGTTGCGGGCGGCACCGAAGAAGCGCTTCGGCGGGTAGAGCGCGCTGGAGTCCACACCACCCGACAGGATCCGGCCGCTCGCCGGGGCGGCGAGGTTGTAGGCGCGGCCCAGCCGGGTGATCGAGTCGAGCAGGACGACCACGTCGCCGCCCATCTCGACCAGACGCTTGGCGCGCTCGATGGCCAGCTCGGCGACCGTGGTGTGGTCCTCGGCCGGACGGTCGAAGGTGGAGGCAATGACCTCGCCCTTGACCGTGCGCTGCATGTCGGTGACTTCCTCGGGGCGCTCGTCCACCAGGACGACCATCAGGTGTGCCTCGGGGTTGTTCTGGGTGATCGCGTTGGCGATCGACTGCAGGATCAGCGTCTTGCCGGCCTTCGGCGGCGAGACGATCAGACCGCGCTGACCCTTGCCGATCGGGCTGACCAAATCGATCATCCGCGTCGTGAGGTTCTTCTGCTCGGTCTCCAGGCGCAGTCGGTCCTGCGGGTAGAGCGGGGTCAGCTTGGCAAACTCGGGACGGGCCTTGGCCTCGTCAGGGGTCTGCCCGTTGACGGTGTCGAGGCGGACCAGCGCGTTGTACTTCTGACGGTCGCCACGGCCACCGGAGTGCTGCTGCTGGTCGCCAGCCTTGATCGCACCGGTGACGGCGTCACCCTTGCGCAGGCCGTTCTTGCGGACGATGCCCATCGGCACGTAGACGTCGCTCGGCCCCGGCAGGTAGCCGGTGGTCCGGATGAAGCCGTAGTTGTCCAGCAGGTCGAGCACACCGGCCACGGGCACCAGCACGTCGTCCTCGGTGTAGGTGCTCTCCTGCTCCTCGAAGGCCTCGCCGTCGGCACGGCTGCGGCCGCGCTTGCGGTCGCGCCCACGCTGCCGGTTGCGGCGACGACCGCCGCGGCCACCCGAGTCGTCGTCATCGTCGAACCGGCGGTTCTGCTGCTGACCGTCGCGGTTGCCGCCCTGGCGGTTGTCCTGCTGACCGTCACGGTTGCCGCCCTGGCGGTTGTCCTGCTGACCGTCACGGTTGCCGCCCTGGCGGTTGTCCTGCTGGCCGTCGCGGTTGTCCCGCTGGCGGTTGTTCTGCTGGCGGTTGCCGCCCTGCCGGTCCGCGCCTCGCTGGTCCTCGGACTGCCGCTCGTCATCACGAGCCTCGCGCGTGGACTCCTGCGCTGCGTCATCGGTCGGGCTGTCGACCTCGGCGCGACGTGCTGCCGGTGCGCCGGCCGCAGCAGCCACCCGGCGTGAACGACGCTGTGGGCGCTGCCCAGTGTCCTCGGCCCCCTGCTCGGCGCCCGGCCCATCCGTGCCGCGCTGCTCGGGGACCTGGCTGTCCTCACCGCGGCCCTGCTGACGCGAGGTCTGGGATGCATCGTCACTGCCGGAACGGCCGTCGGTGCCGCTGTCACGCTGCGTGCTCGCGCTCTTGCCGTTCTGCGAGGCACCCTCCCCGCGGGAGCGGATCGCCTCCACGAGGTCAGCCTTGCGCATCTTGGGGGACACGGTGATGCCCATGCTCCCGGCCAGTGCCTGCAGCTCGGCGACGCGCATCGAACCCAGGGAGCCCCCGGTGCGGTTGCGTGCGGCGGTATCGGTGTCTGTCACGAAGGTTTCCTTCTCCCTCGTAGGGGCCAGCCCTAGTCATGGCCCGGGGTTTCAGGTAGATCCGGCTCTTTGCCGGCCCGAGTGGGATTTCACCAGCCACCACAACACGTGTCACCGCACCTAATTCGTGCGATGGCACCACGTGACTGGTGGTGGGGTCACAGCGCGGGACCACGGGAAAGAACCCCGGTCATTCGCGAGTACAAGACCACGGTACCACTTGTGCCGTGTGCTCTGCGCATCCGCACGACACCCCTCGGTGGACGATGAGAAAAGGCTGGTTGGGCTAGCCACTCTCGGCGCGTCGGCAGCGCCGTCGCCGCGCGATGGCGTCAGTCCAGGCTGCGTGCTCGCACGCGCTGACGAGCCAGGTTGACCACGTCGCCGAGCACCGCCGACGCGGTCTCGTCCCCACCGGCGCCAGCACCGGACAGCCGCAGGGTGCCCGCCAGGTGCGCCTCGATGATCACCATGTTCATGCCCTCGCGGGTCAACGCAAAAGGATGGTCCGCGGCGACGAGGGTCGGGCTCACCGCCACCTCGACCCGAGGGTCGGCCGTGGAGCCCGAGCGCCACGCCGAGGCGATCAGTTTGATGACCTGTCCGGTGCCTCGCGCGGACTCGAAGTCCTCGTCGGTCAGCCCGGTGATCCCCTTGCGTTGCACGTCGTTGAGGGTGACGTCGACACCCCACGCCGTGCGGGCCAGGATCACGATCTTGGCAGCGGCGTCAAGCCCCTCGAGGTCGTCGGTCGGGTTCGCCTCCAGGTAGCCCCGTTCGCCGGCCTGCTGGACCGCGTCCTCGAAGGGCACCCCGAGTCGAGCGACCATGTCCAGGATGTAGTTGGTGGATCCGTTGACGATGCCGTGGATGGACCGGATCTCGTCGCCGACCAGAGCCTCGCGCACGACATGGAGCACGGGGACCGCCGCCACCACGGCGGCCTCGTAGGCCAGACCGCGGCCGGCACCCTCGGCGAGTGCCTCGAGCTCTACACCGTGCTGGGCGATGAGCTGCTTGTTGGCCGTGACGACGTCAGCGCCGTGTGCCAGTGCCCGCTCGATTAGTCCGCGTGCGGGCTGGATCCCACCCATCACCTCGACGACGAGGTCCACGTCGTCGATGAGGTCCTCCGGACGCTCCGTCAGCAGCCCCGGCAGGACGCCGGTCAGGTCCCGGGGGCGGCCAGCGTCGCGCACAGCGATCCCGACGAGCTCCAACGGGGCCCCGATGCGTCGCTCATACAGCTCCGCCCGCTCCGCCAGCGACCTCGCCACAGCTGCACCCACGGTGCCCGCGCCCAGCAGTGCGACCCGCAGCGGCTTCGCCGATGCCGTCCCCCGAGCCTCGTCCTGCGCCCACGCAGCCTGCTGGGTCACCCGACTCACATCCTCTCCGGCGCGGTGACCCCAAGCAGTCCCAGGCCGTTGGCCAGGACCTGCCGGGTCGCGTCGTTCAGCCACAGCCTGGTGCGGTGCAGGTCAGTGATCTCCTCGTCGGCGTGCACCGGACGGACGCGGCACTCGTCATACCACTTGTGGAAGGAGGCGGCCAGGGACTCGAGGTAGCGCGCCACGCGGTGCGGCTCACGCAACGTGGCCGCCTGCGCGACGACCCGGGGGAAGTCTCCGAGGGCCGCCAGCAGCGCTGACTCGGTCTCATGGGTCAGGAGGGCGGGGTCGAACCCGTCCTCGCGCGCGACTCCGTCCTCGCCGGCGAGCCGGGCCACGTTGCAGGTGCGGGCGTGGGCGTACTGGACGTAGAACACCGGGTTGTCGTTGCTGCGCTTACGCAGCTCCTCGCCGTCGAGGTCCAGCGGCGAGTCCGCGGGATAGCGTGCCAGCGAGTAGCGCAGCGGGTCCGAGCCGATCCACTCCAACAGGTCGGTGAGGTAGATCGCGTTGCCTCGGCGCTTGCCCATGCGTGCTCCGGCGATGGTGACCAGCTGACCGATCAGCACCTCGATGTTCCGCTGCG
This sequence comes from Ornithinicoccus sp., assembly GCA_035303365.1. Classification (GTDB taxonomy): domain Bacteria; phylum Actinomycetota; class Actinomycetes; order Actinomycetales; family Dermatophilaceae; genus Ornithinicoccus. The sequence continues at coordinate 167 of DATGRS010000276.1, read as the reverse complement.
CGTCGTCGCCCGCGCACGCCGCGATGGCCTTGAGCCGACCGACGTAGCCGTGGTGGTCGGCACCGAGCAGATAGATCTTCTCGGGGAAGCCGCGGTCCTTCTTGCTGAGGTAGTACGCAGCATCCGACGCGAAGTAGGTCGGCACGCCGTTGGCCCGGATGAGGACG
>DATGRS010000275.1:0-3625 GCA_035303365.1 Ornithinicoccus sp. | reverse complement strand
CTGCACCTCGGCGGCGTCGAGCATGGCGCCGACCTCGCGCATCGGATGGGGCAGGTCACGCTTGGGGACGCCGTTGATCAGCGCGCGGCCGGAGTCGGGCCGGTGGAGGCCGAGGATCATCCGCATGGTGGTGGATTTGCCGGAGCCGTTGTGGCCGAGAAAGCCGGTGACTTGCCCGGGTTTCACGTGGAACGACAGGTCCGAGACCGCGCAGGTGGAACCGTACGTCTTCGTCAGATGGCTGTCGCCGTGCCACAGGACGCGCGCGGAGGGGATCTGCTCGGCGACGTGCAGCTGGCCGAGGTAGTTGGTGTTGTTGTCGAGCTCTCCGATCGCGAACAGGACCGGCGGGAGGTCCCCGGCGGGCAACGGGTGCGGCGCCCAGGACGCGCCCCCGCTCCGCCCCCAGCAGCGGCCGAGCTCGAAGCGCCCTTCGATCCAGCCGAACCTCGGGGCGATCGCGCGGAGCCTGGCCTCGATGCCCTGGAACGAACAACAGGCGGCCTGCGTGGCATGGAGTGGTGTGAGAGCTGGGGGAGCAGCCGGACCGCCTCGCAAACCGCTGGGACCAGCCGGATGGCCTCGGCGTACCGCTGCTTGCGGGCGGGGTGCGGCGGGACCGCTTCGGCGTACGCTCATCGCGGGCTGGGACCGGCCGGTTCCAGAAGCGGGCCCGGTGAGTCTGTAGTGGGGGATTCGTGATCCGGGTGCTCGTCGCCGACGACCAGGCGCTGGTGCGCGGCAGCTTCCGGCTGCTGATCGACTCGGAGGACGACCTCACCGTGGTCGGCGAGGCGGCAGATGGTCAGCAGGCGGTGGAGCTCGCTCGTACAGAATCACCCGACGTGGTGCTCATGGACGTCAGGATGCCCGGGATGGACGGCATCACCGCGACCAGGCAGATCGCGGGCGATACCCGCGTGCTCATGCTGACCACGTTCGATCTCGACGAGTACGTCTACTCGGCGCTGCGGGCGGGCGCCAGCGGGTTCCTGCTCAAGGACGCGCCTCCCGACGACCTGCTGCGGGCGATCCGGGTGGTCGCCTCCGGTGAGACGTTGCTCGCGCCGAGCGTGACCACGCGGCTGATCGCGGAGTTCGTACGACGCCCCGCCCCGCCGGTCTTCCACGGGCTCGACACGCTGACGGACCGGGAGCGCGAGGTGCTCACCCTCGTCGCCCACGGCCTGTCCAACGCCGAGCTCAGCGACCAGCTCCGGCTGAGCCCCGGCACCGTCAAGACCCACATCGGCCGCCTGCTGGCCAAGCTCGGAGCCCGGGACCGCGCCCAGCTCGTCATCGCCGCCTACGAAGCCGGGCTGGTCAGGCCACGCTGACCCTCGCGAAAAGCCGCGTGCTCCGCCTGGTGATCGCGGGGAGCCCTTGTGACAGAGTGATCATCCGGCGAGACGAACAGGCGGTGACCGACATCGACTTAACAGGCGTCCGCAGGGTCCTGATCGACATCGGCTTGACCGGCGTCCGCAAGACCCTGATCGCAGGCTGCGCGGCGCTCGCCACCCTCGCCGTGCTGTTCTTCATCGACCACGGCCCCGGCCCCCTCAGCCACAGTGGCGACGTCACGTCCGTCGCCGTCGGGGAGCTGGACGGACGGCCGATCGCCGTCTCCGCCGGACGCGACAGAACCGTACGCGTCTGGGACCTGACCACGAGAAAGCAGATCGGAAATCTCGTCGTGGAGGAGGAGCCCGGAGAACCGCCATCCGGCCCGGATCACGTCACCACGGTCGCGGTCGGCGAACTGGACGGTCAGCCGGTCGCCGTCTCGGGTGGAGTGGACGCCGCCGTACGGATCTGGGACCTGCGCACCCGAAAGCAGATCGGCGCCAAGCTGACCGGCCACGAACACGTCGTCGCGTCGGTGGCGATCGCCGAGCTGGACGGCCGCCCGGTCGTCATCTCCAGCAGCGGGGACGGCACGATCCGGTTCTGGGATCCGTCCACCGGGAAACGCGCCGGAGCCCCGCTGGTCAGCGAAGGCGGCACCATCACCTCGTTCGTCCTCACCGAATACGACGGCGACCCCGCCCTCGTCTCCGCACACCACGACGGCGCGATCCGGCTGTGGGACCTGACCACCAGGAAGCAGATCGGCAAGATGACCGGCCATCATATGGCGTTGTCCGTCGCGCTGGGCGAGTTCGACGGCCGGACGGTGGTCGTGTCGAGCGGCTTGGACGGCACCATCCGGCTCTGGGACCTGTCGGCAAGAGAGCAGATCGGTGATCCGATACCCGCCCACGACCGTGCGGGCGGCCCGCTGGCGGTGGCCCGGGCGAACGGCCGGCAGATCATCGTCTCCGGTGGCTTCGACCGGACCATGCGGCTGTGGGACCTACCCACGCGACGGCCCATCGGCGACCCGATGCCCAGCCACAGGTCGAGCACGTACGCGATCGCCATCACCCGGCTCGACGGCGCTCCTGTCGCCGTCTCCGGAGGCCAGGACCGGACGATCCGCCTCTGGGATCTGACGGCCCGGGAGCAGATCGGCGACCCGCTGATCGGCTGGGACTGATCATCGCGGAACGGAGCTTTCCGCAATGGGTGCCAGCCTGTGGCGGGTACAGAACACGGGACCAAGAAAAGGAGCGGTCCGATGAGCCGTCACATTCAGATCACCTTCGACGCCCACGACCCGAGGGCGCTGTCGACTTTCTGGCGTGACGTCCTGGGCTACGTCCACCCCGGCCCGCCCGGCGTCGATCTGCCCGAGGGCGCCGACCCGCTGGTGGCCTGGGACGACTTCCTCGCCCGCATCGGCGTACCGGAGGACCAGCGCAACACCCGATCAGCCATCGAGGATCCGGACGGCCAGGGCCCGCGGCTGTTCTTCCAGCAGGTGCCGGAGGACAAGGTCGCCAAGAACCGCGTACACCTCGACGTCCGCGCCGCCCCCGGGCTGCAGGGCGAGGAGCGGATGGCGGCGCTGGAGGCCGAGTGCGACCGCCTCGTCGCCCTGGGCGCGAAGCGGCTGCGCCGCGACGAACCCGCCCCGCCGCTGAGCACCGGCTACATCGTGATGGCCGACCCCGAGGGCAACGAGTTCTGCCTGGATTAACGGCATCGATGCCGAATGGGCTGGATGCCCTGTGTGCGGCGGCGGTGAATTCTACGCTCGTGGCGATCCCCGCTGCTCGCTGGAGGCCTCCATGTCCGAGGCGGACACCCGCTACGAGGACGCCCTGACCGACGCCCGCCGGGACGGGGTGATCTGGCTCGCGTACGGGAACGCCGGGCGGCACCTGATCCGGCTGGCGGCGCCCGCCGTGCTGGTGTTCCTGCCGGTCAACCTGCTGACCCTGCTCGGGCTGGCGCTGGTGGTGGACGAGTCGGCGGCGCTGGTCAACGGCTCGTTCGAACTGCTCGGCACGCCCGGACGGCCACTGCTCGTGTGGGCCGCGGCGGCGATCCTCATCACGCTGGCCGGTCAGCTCGTGGTCATCCCCTTCTGTGTAACTCTGGCCTGTAACGACCCGTGGACGAAGGAACTCGCCCGACTCCCCTCCAGGACATCGGACTACCAGGACCACGGCCTGGTCGTCGCAGCAGATCCGCTGAGCCGCCCCGTCGTCCTCCGCTTCGACGAGCACGCAGGCTCTCT
>DATGRS010000274.1:0-5808 GCA_035303365.1 Ornithinicoccus sp. | reverse complement strand
CGCCGACTTCGACGTCAAGAAGGCCGAGAGCGGCATCATCTACATCGACGAGATCGACAAGATCTCGCGCAAGTCGGAGAACCCGTCCATCACCCGCGACGTCTCCGGCGAGGGGGTCCAGCAGGCGCTGCTCAAGATCCTGGAGGGCACCACGGCCTCCGTGCCCCCTCAGGGCGGCCGCAAGCACCCGCACCAGGAGTTCATCCAGATCGACACCTCCAACGTGCTGTTCATCGTCGGCGGGGCGTTCGCCGGTCTGGAGAAGATCATCGAGGCGCGGGCCGGCAAGCAGGGTCTGGGTTTCGGTGCCGAGCTGCACTCCGCCAAGGAGTCCGGGGAGCGTTACGAGGACGTGCTGCCCGAGGACCTGATGAAGTTCGGGCTGATCCCCGAGTTCATCGGGCGCCTGCCGGTCATCACGACCGTGTCGCCGCTCGATGTCGGGGCGCTCACCAACATCCTCACCGAGCCGCGCAACGCTCTGGTCAAGCAGTACAAGCGGATGTTCGAGATCGACAGTGTCGAGCTGGAGTTCACCGACGACGCTATCGAGGCCATCGCGGAGCAGGCACTGCTGCGCGGCACCGGCGCCCGCGGGCTGCGGGCCATCCTCGAGGAGGTGCTCCTCCCGGTGATGTTCGACGTGCCGAGCGAGGACGACATCACCCGCGTCGAGGTGACCCGTGAGGTCGTCCTGGACAACGTCAACCCGACGATCGTGCGGCGCCCCGCGCCGGGTCGCAAGCGCCAGGCCCGCAAGGAGAGCGCGTAAGCACTGCGTCAGCAGCCGGGCCGGCGGGTCAGGTGCCGGGTTCCCCGGGCCGGGTGGTGACCATCCAGTAGTGCACCCCGAGCGCCACACCGAGGGCCACGAGGCCGGCGAGGAGAGCGACGAGCCCGCCCGGCGGGTCCAGCTCCACCATGACCCACGCCACCAGTGAGGCGACCGTGGTGGCACCGGAGAGCACCGCCAGGCGCACGGCATACTGCCCGAAGAGCGCCTTAGGAAGCTCCGCCTGGGCCGGCACCGCGGCGGCCAGCGCGCACGCTGTGTGTAGCACGAGCAGGCAGAGTGCCGCTGGCAGCGCCAACGGGTTGAACGGGTCCGGCACACCGGCCCACCAGACGGCCAGGCAGTAGAGCATCACCGCGCCGGGGATGACGCTGTGCGGGTTCAGGAAGCACAGGAAGCCCAGCCCACCGAGGATCACCAAGGACCACGGTGTCGACTCGCCCGCCAGCACGAGGAGGAGGGCGAAGGCCAGCGTCGCCAGCAGGACGCTCGCGCGGAGCGCCCACTGGTGCTGGCTTGCCGAGCGCAGGTCCTCGAGCAGGTCGCCGAACGGGTTCATCGCGCCGCCCCGTGGCGGTGCCGCGCCATGCTGCGGAGCACCTGGTCAAGACTGCCAGGGCCCCGCCAGGGCACGACCGGAACGCCCTCGGCCCGCACCCGGCGCACCTCTGCCTCGCGCTCCAGCAACCGGATGCGCCAGCCGAGACGAGCGACCTCGTCGGACTCCCCGGGTGGCGCGACGTCGTCGACCAGCGCGTCGATGACCACGACCTGCAGGCCGCTGCGGCTCAGCAGTGCCGCCTGGGCGAGCACGGTCGGCGCCACCAGTGCCGAGATGATCACCACGAGTGACCCCGGGCCGAGTCCACGGCGCAGTCGTCGCGGGTCGATCTCGTCCTGCGGCTGGGCCTGCACCAGAGAGAGCGCGTCCAGGATGCGTCGGCTGTGGCGGCGGCCGGTGCCGGCCCGCATCCGCAGCGGGGTGCGGGCGGAGAGCACCTGGAGGCTGACGCGGTCGCCCTGGTGCAGGAAGTACTCGGAGATCGCGGCTGCCGCCCGCACCGAGTAGTCCAGCGAGCTCGACTGCCCCTCGCTCGCGCGCGACGTGCCGAGGTCGTAGTGGGCGTCCAGGATGATCGCGACGTGGGTGTCCTGGTCGGCGTAGCTGGAGGTGACGTGCAGCTCGTTGCTGCGCAACGACCGGGCCCAGTGGATGCGCTTGAGCCGGTCGCCCCACTGGAAGGGGCGGATCGTGTTGAACTCGCTGCCCTCGCCGGGGAAGCGGGAGCGGTGGAGTCCGACCAGCCCCAGCGGGTGCGGTGCAGGTGCACCCGTGTCGAAGACCGCCGGGTCGGGCAGCGCCTTCACGCGCACCGGTTCGAGCGGCACAGGTCCCCAGCGGAAGCCGCCCCACGGGCTCGTGGCGCCGACGAGTCCGGGGCCGATCCGGCGCACCCCCCACCGGTCCGGTTTGACCGGCGTGATGAGGTGCAGCTCCGGGCGCTCGCGGTCCTCGTCGCTGACGAGCCGGACTCGTGCCCCGTGCTTGGGGGAGCTCTCCACGTGCGCGCCCTGGATCAGCGAGGTCGAGACCAGCTCGGTGTGCTCGGTCATCTCGACCCCGACGACCGCCCGACCCCACTGGCCCTCTCGGAGGTGGCTCTCCGGGACCACCAGGCGGGTGGCCGGGACCGCGGACGGACGGGTCATCGCCGACCAGAGCGCCACCATGGCCATGGGCGCCCCGAGCAGCAGCAGGTCGGGGCGCTGCACCAGCAGGCCGCCGAGCGCCGCCACCGACGCGACCAGCACGGCACGGGCGTGAGCATGGGTCACCGCCCACCGGTTGTCCGGGTGGGTCTGCGCCGAGGACCGGTGGGCCGTCATGCCCGCTGCGCAGGTCTGCCGGACTGGCCCCCACCAGCCGTGACCGACCCGCCGGTGACCTGCCGCGCGCTGGGCACCGGGGTCTCGGCCAGGACGGCGTCCACGACCCCGGCACCGCCCAGGTCGGACATCCACAGCTCGGGCTTGATGGAGATGCGGTGGTCCAGCACCGCATGGGCCACCGCCTTCACGTCCTCGGGGGTGATGTAGTCCCGCTGGTTCACCACGGCGTGCGCCCGGGCCGTCAGCATCAGCGCCAACGAGCCTCGCGGTGAGGCGCCAACCTGAACGGCACGGTGTCGGCGCGTCGCGGACGCCAGCGCGACGCAGTAGCGGCTGATGTCCTCCTCGACCGGCACGGTCTCGATGGCCAGCTGCATGGCCAGCAGGCCTGCCGCGTCGGTGACCGGTGCCAGGTGCTGGTCCTCCTGCTGGCGGGCCACGCGGCGGCGCAGCACGTCATACTCCTCGTCCTCGGTGGGGTAGCCGAACGAGACCCGCATCAGGAAGCGGTCCAGCTGGGCCTCGGGGAGCGGGTAGGTGCCTTCGTACTCGACCGGGTTCGCGGTGGCGAGCACGTGGAAGGGCTCGGCCAGCAGGAAGGTCTCCCCCTCGACCGTGACCTGGTGCTCCTGCATCGCCTCGAGGAGCGCCGACTGGGTCTTGGGTGGCGTGCGGTTGATCTCGTCCGCGAGGAGCAGGCCGGTGAAGAGCGGACCCCTGCGGAACTCGAACTCGCCGACCTTCTGGTCAAACACGAAGGCACCGGTGAGGTCCGCCGGCAGCAGGTCAGGGGTGAACTGGGCGCGGGTGAAGTCGAGCCCGAGGCTCTGGGCGAACGAGCGCGCCGCCAGGGTCTTGCCCAGCCCGGGGAAGTCCTCCAGCAGGACGTGACCGCGAGCGAGGATGCCGCACAGCACCAGGGTCAGGGCCGGTCGCTTGCCGACGACCGCGGTCTCGACCTGGTCGAGGACGGCCGCCACTCGGGCTGAGACCTCCGCAACGGTCAACGGGGTGGTGGACTGGTCGCTCACAGTTCCTCGATTCGGTCGAGTGCTCGGGACAGCTCGCGCTTGCTGCGCTTCTGGGTGCCCGTCGGTGGTTTGGACAGATACTTCACGAGGTCCGGGTGCATGACGGCCTCCGCCGCCTTTGGATCGGCACCCAGGTCGATGCCGTGGTTGGTCTGGAGGCGCTCGGCCGCCAGGTCACGGAGCACGGGGAAGATCTCGTCGTGGCGGTCGCTGCGCTCGACGGTGTCGCGCAGGTCGCGCCGGAGCCGGAGCAGCCGGTAGTCCAGTGCCGTGGGCCGCACCGACTCCTCGCGCATCGCGGGGAACCAGTAGGCGCGTGCCAGACGGGGGCTCTCCTCGGACATCACCCAGGTCAGCAACGTCACGACTGAGCCGACGGCGAACGCGAGGACCAGCGCCGTCACGACGTCGGTGCGCAGGACGTTGATATACCAGAGCAGCGCCCCCACACCCATGGTGACCACGAAGGCGACTGCCGCTCGCAGCGGCCGGTCGAAGCGGCGGCGGCGCACGGGTGTGACGGTCAGGGGGATCATGAGACGTCCCCGCTGCCGTCCGTCGGCGACGGGTGCGCGAGCTGCTCCTCAGCGGGCCGAGCCCGGCGGAGCTGGCTATGGATGCTCCCGACCAGCTCCACCGCGCGCTCACCCGTGCGCCGCGCGACCGGATGGCGGGAGAAGCGTGCCTCGCGGTAGAGCTCGGCGAGCTCCTGCGTGAGTTCCTCATCGACGTCCCAGGTGCCCAGGAAGCGACGGGTGAACTCGGCGGAGGTCTCGGCCGGGTCGCGCGCCAGGCCGGAGGAGGCAGCCGCGTCCTCGAGCGTCACCCAGCAGCGCACCACGACGTTGCGCGGCTCGCCCTCCCTCAGGGCTGCAGCTCGCGTGTCCTCCGACGTGGCCTGGAGCAGCCGGCCGAGGTCATCGACCTCCTCGTCCTCCTCCGGCGCCTCGGACTGCTCCCACTCGCGGCTGAGCAGCCAGTGCAGGATCTTGATGACGATCGCCAGCGCCACCATGGCGATGCCGATCATGAGCCAGTCCAGGGCGGGCAGCGACGTCGGCATCTGCTCGGGGGGCGCGGCGGTGGTGGTGACCTGGTCGGGCGGGGGAGTCGGGAACTCTGCGGTCACCGGATCGCCCGGCCGGCCGGAGGGGGAGTGCAGCACGCTAGTGCCGGCGCCACTGCCCCAGAACAGCATGATCAGGACGAATGCTGACGCGGCAGCGGCGGCGATCACCTTGCCCCGATGCATGGGAAGACCCTACGTGACCCGGGGGTGCGGACTCGCGTCTCCCACGCCCATCACCTTCGCTAGACGGCGGAGGCCTCGACGAGGGTGGTGCCGGACACGCTGAACACTTCTCCGCTGGCGTATGCGATGTCACCGACGACCTTGCCGGCGGAGCGGAGGTCCGTCTCCGCCTGGCGGACGAACGCGAGGTCCGCGTCCGGGCCGTTCATCGCCGTCGCGGACACCTCGGTGCGCATCCCGACCTTGGCCTCCGACTTGGCGCGACGCACCCCGGCCAGCGCCTGCCCGACGATGTCGAGCATCCGCGGGTCGGCGTCCTGCGCTCCGGCGGCGATCTCGTCCACCGACGGCCAGGGCTGCACGTGGACGGAGTCGGTGTGCCACCAGGACCAGACCTCCTCCGTCGCGAAGCACACCACGGGCGCCAGCAGCCGCAGCAGGACATCGAGGGCGACCTGCAGGGCCGCCCGGGCGGACTCGACGGCGGCCCGGTCGAGCGACGCGTCGGAGCCGTAGGCCCGCTCCTTCACCAGCTCGAGGTAGTCGTCGCAGAACGTCCAGAAGAACGACTCCGTGACGTCGAGTGCCTTGGAGTAGTCGTAGCCCTCGTAGGCCCGCGTCGCGGTGTCGATCACCTGCACCAGGCCCGCGAGCATGGCGCGGTCGAGGGGCTCGCTGACCCTGCCCACCAGCGTGGCCACGTCCTCCGCCTCGTGCTGTGCGCCTTCCGGCAGGTCGTGCGCGCCCATGCCGAGCGCGAACTTGCTGGCGTTGAGGATCTTGATCGCCAGCCGACGGCCGACCTTCATCTGGGAGGCGTCGTCGACGGTGTCCACGCCGGG
>DATGRS010000273.1:0-5985 GCA_035303365.1 Ornithinicoccus sp. | reverse complement strand
ACCGACCACCACGACCTCGCGGTCAGCGCCCGCCACGCTGCGCGACCACGACTGCACGAACTCGCTGACGGTCCTGTTGAAGAGCTCGTCCGGTGTGGTCCAGGGCTTGAGCACGTAGTAGTTGATGTCTCCTCGGGACATTGCGGCGAGGATCTCGGCGCTGGTGTCGCGGTCACCCCAACCGCCCCAGGGCACCAGCAGGCCACGTCCGGCGTCCGGGTGCAGGGTGCGAACCCTGGACAGTAAGGCTGCTCCGGGCAGATCCGGCAGCCACGTGTCGGCGAGCACCAGCGCCACCGGCTGATCCTGCTCTGCCGCGCGCTCGAGAAGGCGCAGGGCATCACGGGCCACGGTCTCGCCACGCACTCCGTAGTCGGCGCCAAATCGGCGGCTCAACTCTCCCTCGGTGCGGGCTAGGGCTTCGGGGTCCGGATCAACTGCCACGATCAGGGGTCGATCCACGGAGGAAGTCTAGCGACCCAGCTGTTGCGGGACAACGGTTTTCGTTGACTCCCTGCCAGCCTTGCCGTGGTGAGACCCCGGAGCCCTACCAGTCGGTGCGGGTGCAGCGACGCGGCGGTCCACAGGCCGCAGGGCTGGTCGGCGTCGTGCACACAAGCATTCGGTGGCCTTACGGCGGTCACTCGGCTCGCCGAATATCGGTACATGTCGATGACTGACGCCGAGTGGCTCGTGGACGGACTTCTGCGCAAGGTGCACCGAGTGAGGTGGAGCCCTCGCTTCGGCCTGATCGCACCACCACTGATCCCGCCACTGGCCTCGTGGGCCCTGCAGCGGCAGGTCGCCCTGAGGCTGGGTGAAGAGCTGGCTGACGGACTCGCCGAGCTGTGGGAGGCGGGCTGGCAGCCGGTCGACCTGCACCGGTTCGCGGTGCGCAACCTCGACAGGCACTCGGTCGGCCTGCTCGGTGATCTCGCTGTGGAGCAGCTGGCCACCTATCCCCGCCTTCGAGTGGACACAACGTGGTGGAACCAGCTGGATGCGCTCGGCTGGACCCGATGGTGGACGACCGGGGACGGAGTGATCGTCGCCCGCCTGGCACAGGAGGCATCCGGAGCCGTGCCGCCCAGCGAAACAGGCAGAGACGACGATGTCCCGACCAGTCACGACCACTTCGAGGGTCTGTGCCGGAGCGTCGCGGCGATCCTCGGGCTCTTCCAACGGGCACCCCACGTCCAGGCGATCGGACCACCACCAGGCGATTACGACGCGGTCCTGGTGGACCTGAATGGCGGAGGGGCCCGCATCGGCCCGGGCGACAAGATCGTCCACCGGGTGGGCATCGATCCTCCCTATGAGCGGCCGAAAGCGACGCTGCTGTCGAGGATCGCCGCCGCCCACCGGTGTCGCTCGCTGTGGAACGAAGAGCTCGGAGCCGCCACGGTGGCCGGCTCCCCCAGCGACCTGCTGATCGTGCAGGAACTCTATGAGCGCCTCCTGCACCACGCGCTGGCGGCGATGAGGAGTCCGTCGGTGGCCACGGGCAGGCCCTCACGCACCAAGGGCTTCCGCGCCTCGTTCCTCACCGCATACAGCCAGCGCATCGGCGCCAGACTGTCCGGAGAGCCCGGTCCGTGGCCGAGCGGCTCGCGCGCACGGTCCCGGTCAGGTCTGGTTGTCGCCGAGTCCCAACCGCCGGGCGGCTCGGATCCCCGTGGATGGACACATGGATTGGTGGCAGCCGACCGGGTAGACCTTGCCTGGAGCAAGCCCGTGAGGCAGGCATGACTACCAAGACCCAAGAGCCGGAGAGCGCGCGTCTCGTGAACACCGTCCTGCTCGTCGGGCGAGTCAGTGCAGCGCCGGAGTCCCGAGCCATGCCGAGCGGAGACGAGCTCGTCCAGTTCCGCCTGGTCGTCCCACGCCCCGAGGTGCGGGGTCAGACCCGGACACCGGTCGACACCATCGACATCGCCTGTTGGAGCGCGCGATCGCGAGGCAGCGCGGGCCGACTCCAGAAGGGCGACATCATCGAGGTCGAGGGCAGCCTCCGTCGCCGGTTCTTCGCGGGCGCCAGCGGCCGGGCCTCACGCTATGAGGTGGAGGCCCGACGTCTGCGGCGCCTAGCACGACCTGCGTAGGCAGGCAGTTCGCTTCGGGGAGCGATGCGCACACGGGCGTCCCGCCCGGCTCAGTCGGCGGACAGAAACGTCCGGACCGCCGAGGTGAAGGCTTTCGGCTGCTGGGAGTGCACCCAGTGACCGGCACCCTTGATCGTCACCAGGATGGTCCGGGGGAAGAGTTCCCGCATTCTCGGCTCCGCCTCGGGGGTGACGTAGTTCGACTGCTCCCCCGCGATCCACAGGACCGGCTTGTCGAAGGGTGGCGCATCCGCGACCCCGGCTCCGATGGCCGGCAGCTCCTCGAGCAAGAGGTCGAGGTTGGCCTGCCAACGCCAGCCGTCGCCGTCGGCGCGGAGGTTCTGCAGCAGGAAGCCGCGGACCGAGCGGTTCGGGATGAGTTCAGCGAGCCGGGAGTCGGCCTCCGCCCGGTTCGGAAGTTCGGTCAGATCGAGTGTCGCAAGAGCGCCCAACAGCTGCTTGAACTCCGTCATGTCCGCGCTGTCCACCGGGGCGATGTCCACCACCACGAGCCGATCCACGAGGTCGGGATGACGCAGGGCGACGGTCATTGCCACCTTGCCGCCCATGGAGTGACCGACCAGGTGCACCGGCCCCCCAGAGGCGAAGCCCGCCCGCAACATGCCTGCGACTGCGTCGGCCATCTCGAGGTAGTCGAACTGTTCCGTCCAGTCCGAGCGCCCGTGGTTGGGCAGGTCAACCAGGAGCGACCTGAAGTCAGGCTGGAGCGCCTTGGCGATCGTCGTGAAGTTCTTTCCCTGCCCGAACAGGCCATGCAGGAAGACGACCGGTTCGCCGGACTCCCCCACCGTCCTGGTGTGCAAGGAGATGCTCTGCTCGTCGGCCACGGCCCAAGACTACGTGGGTCCTCATCTACGCTGATCCGGTGTCGAGCACCCACGTCATGCAGTGTGACTACTTCGACGCACACCGTTGCCGCTCCTGCTCGCTGATGGGCACGACATACGCCGATCAGCTCGCAGCCAAGCTTGAGCGCAGCGCCTTGGCCCTGGGACACGTTGCGCCGGAGCTGGAGTGGAGCAGCCCGTTCTCCAGCCAGCCCCAGGGCTTCCGCAACAAGGCAAAGCTGGTCGTCGGCGGCATGCGGGGGCAGCCCACCGTCGGCATCCTGGACCGGGACGGACGCGGTGTCGACCTGCGGGACTGTGGACTCTACGAGCCGGGGCTGGACACCGTGGTCCGGCGGGTGCCGGCACTCATCACCGAGCTCGGTCTCGTGCCGTATGACGTCGCGCGACGAACCGGGGAGCTCAAGCACGTGCTGCTCACCCACTCCCCTGCTGGAGAGCTGATGATGCGGTTCGTGCTGCGCTCTCCCGGTCAGCTCGGGCGTATCCGGCGCCACCTGCGGGACCTGCTGGACAGTGTCCCGCAGCTGCGCGTCGTGTCGGTCAACCTGCAGCCTGCCCATGCGGCCGTGCTCGAGGGGGCGGACGAGACTGTCCTGACCGAACAGGTCGAGCTCCCCATGCAGGTCAACGACGTGCGTCTGCGGTTGCGGACGCGCTCGTTCTTCCAGACCAACACGGCCGTGGCCGCAGGCCTCTACCGGCAGGCCCGTGAGTGGATCGACGAGTGCGACCCGGCATCACTGGTGGACCTGTACTGCGGTGTCGGTGGCTTCGCCCTGCACACGTCGGTGCGGCCCGACGGGTCACCGCGCAGCGTGCTCGGCGTAGAGGTGTCGGGTGAAGCGGTTGACAGCGCCCGTGCAGCCGCCGCCGAGATGGGCGTCGATGCCCGGTTTGAGGTAGGCGACGCGAGCCTTCACCTCTTGCAGGGACGGCCCCCTGACCTGGTGGTCGTCAATCCTCCGCGTCGCGGGATCGGCCCAGAGCTGGCCCACCGGCTGGATCGCTCGAGCGTGCCGCACGTCCTTTACTCAAGCTGCAACGTCGACTCGCTCGCCTACGACCTGCAGCAGATGCCGTCACTGGTGCCGACCCGGGGGCGCCTGTTCGACATGTTCCCCCAGACCGGCCACATGGAGCTGCTCACCCTGCTCGCCCGGCGCTGAGACCCCCGTCACGTGTGACGGCATGTCGTCACACGGGTTCGGCCACCTGAACGAGCAGGGTACGGCTGGTGAGTCCCACGGCCCGGCACAGGCTGGTGCGGAACTCCTCCTCCAGCTCCGGACTGTGCCGCAGGTGCCACATCACCATGCTGTTGATCCACGCCGCGTCGCGCGCCCTGCTGACGCTCCAGGAGCCCACGAGGGTGAGCAACGGCGTCAGCTCCCGGTCCACGGCCAGCACCACCCCGTCCAGGAACGACTGCCGCACGCGTTCGTGCACCTCGGCGAGCAGCTGGTTCACCTTGTCGAAGTCGGACTTCACCGCCCGGCTCTCCGGGTCGAGACCGAGTTGTCGGCATGCGGTCAGCACGGCGACCGGCAGGTCGTGGTTGATGTGCGCGTTCATCCCGGAGACCGCGAACTGGATGGGCGCCAGCGGCACGGTCCGGCTGGCAAAGAGAGGCTCCCACGCCTGTGGCAGGACCAGACCCTCACGGTCGGCCTGCACGGAGTCGAGATAGAGGTGCGCGAAGACGATGTCGAGGCGGCGCATGAACTCGTGGTTGGTGAAGTAGCCCTCCCGCAGCCGCTCCTCGACGAGCGTCGTGACCTGCAGGTACATCCGGTTGAACTGCCACAGCCCGTCCGTGGCGTCGAGCTCGTCGTCGATCGCGCGCAGCGCCGCAATGACGGCGCTGACGCTGGTCAGCTGGTGCCCCGGCACCGGAGTCCGCCGTCCCTTCCGGGGTGGCAGCCGCAGCGTTCTGCGCACCCGGTCGACCAGGTCCAGGAAGCCCATGCTTGATTCGACCACTGTGCGGTGCTGCACGGCAACTATCTGCGGGATGAACCTGCGGTCGAGCATCAGCGACGCCGGTCGGCCCTCCAACAGCCGCCACGACATGCGCAACCGGGCGCTCCGGCATACGGTGTGGCCATGGTTATGAAAGGTCTCCCTACCACAACCATGCTGTTAGACCTCGTGGGAGACGTCCTGAGCAGCGGGTGGCCGGCGACAACTCAGGAAACGGACTCGATGCTGGCCCGCATGAAGCTGGAACGGGGGGACACCGTGCCGGGCTACTCGGGGCGAGCCTTTCGGCTGACCGGAGAGCGCGACCTCTTCGCCAGCTTCCTGCTGGTGAACACGTTTGAGGACGCACTCGTCAGCCTGCACGCCCTCGGCAACGGTCAGGCACCACACGTGCAGCGGGTCTACCTGGAGACGGCGGACGAGCTGTCCGCCGAGTTCGGCCCTCCGACCAAGGACTACGACCGCCGCCGACCCCCCAGCGAGGCCTCCCACTGGGTGGTGGGCCCGGCCCGGATCAGCCTCTACTGTCACGCCGACTACCAGTCCGCGGCCATGACGATCCAGCTGGCGATAGAGCATCTTGAACGCACGGCCGCCTTGGAGGAGGAGGACGAGGAGGAGCGCGCGTAGGTACGCTCTGCGGCCGCTGCGGCCAGAACAACCGGCCCGGGCTGGCGTCTGGCATCCTGCCCCAGATGATGCATGCGTGTGGGAGGGTCGTGCCATGGCGCGCCTGCTCCTTGTCCACCACTCCCCCACCCGAGGCGTGCGTGCCCTGACCGAGGCAGTCCTGTCCGGCACGCACGATCAGGCGATCGAGGGTGTTGAGGTGCTGGAGCGGCAGGCGCTGGAGGCAACCGCAGAGGATGTGCTGGCGGCCGACGGGTACGTGCTCGGCACGCCGGCGAACTTCGGCTACATGTCAGGCGCGCTCAAGCACTTCTTCGACAGCACGTTCCTGCAGGTGGGCGGTGCCCTGACGGACACCGGCGCGGCCGACGAGTCCGCCGGCGCGACGTCGGGCCGTCCGT